>DDII01000009.1 GCA_002338445.1 Cellvibrionales bacterium UBA1854
GCGCCAATCGTATCTGCTAAAACCAATCTATCTGCACCAGCTTCTGATAATTTATCCACTAAATCTACCGTAACGGCAGGATTAACATTCCCCTCAAATGGACACCCAAACGCGACAGATATAGTCGCAGTTGTTTTGATATGGTCACACATCGCCTGCTTTGTGATCTTGATAGCAGACTGTTGTGCCTCTTCCATGGTCATACCCACATTGCTGTTTGCCATTGAATCACTTGCATAAACAACTAAAACGACATTTTTTATCCCTACACTACGCGCCAATTGATAGCCCTTAAAATTCGGGACCAATGCAAAATAATCAACCTGAGTATTGACGCCCAGCAAATTAAAAAGCAAATCAGTATCTGCCATCGTGGGAACTGCCCGAGGAGACACGAAGCTACCTATCTCTAAGGAGGTAATGCCAGCCTTGATGAGCGATTTTATTAAGTCCGCCCTTTCGCTTACCGAAAGTGCTTTCGGTAAGTTTTGAAGACCATCACGTGGACCAACATCTGTTATGATAATATTTTCAGCCATAAAGAAATACTCCGTTTGATACTCAGTACATTGTGACTTTTGGCAGTCTTTTATGCGGTATATTCTGATAATGTTTAGTAACAACATTATATCACTGTGACCATCATCATAATTAACATTATCCGAATCAGTTTGAGCGTCAGCAAGGTTCTTTTAATTAAACAGTTTTTTCGTAAAAAAATTGATATGTTATTGGCTGCAACATAAAACTTTTAAAAAAAAATGAAACTTATTACCTTTCTTATTCTGTATCTCTACAAAAAGCTTCCTTAATTAACTAACATCCTTCATAAGGGACCGTTTTATCTGAGCTTGACTTTACCAGAACCAATGGTATTGTTCGGTCACTGAAGCCCTATTTCTGAAGGTTTCCCCGCAAAATGCCTTATCGCAATAGGTCGATTTTGTAGCAAATTACGTATCACTTTTGTAATCATAGGGCACAAGGAGCTCCTCTATCCAACCGACGACGGCGTCGTCCAGTTTTTAGCACAAAGTTAGAGGATTTAGGTTATAACGGATAATGCAAGAGTCAGCAAACAAAGCGATCACACTTTATGGCAGTGAAATTTAAATGGTTGAAGTGAACAGTAAAGTACCTACTAACAAGCGTTTGGACGGGCACAGAGGGTTCCCAAAAAGTTCCGGCTTGTATTCATCTGATCTAGAGAAAGAGTCTTGCGGAGTCGGTTTCGTTGCAAACATTCGCGGAGAATCCAGCCATCAAATGATGCTGGACGCCTATCATCTGAATTCACGGATGGACCACCGCGGTGGCTGTGGCTTCGAGGAAAATACGGGTGATGGCGCAGGAATCTTGACGGCAATACCTCACAATTTTTTTAAGTCTATATCCGAAGAACTGGGGTTTAACTTGCCTCAAAAAGGAAGTTATGCAGTCGGCAATATTTTTTTACCTACCGACAATAATGAAAGAGCATTCTGTAAAAAACATATAGAGAACGTTGTTGGTAAGTATAACCAAAAGTTTATTGCTTGGAGAAAGGTTCCAACAGATCCATTGACAGCAAATATTGGTCCAGCAGCGCTCGATGCGATGCCCGAGATCGAACAAATGTTTATCGGATCGAATGAGGAGAGCTCTAAAGAATTTGAAAGAATGTTATACCTTATAAGAAAAAGTTTTACCGCCGAACTTAGACAAAATGTGATGCTTAAACAACGTGATCTCGTGTATGCTTGTACTCTATCTTCCAAGACAATTGTTTACAAGGGCATGCTCACTCCCGCGCAAGTTTTCCCTTTTTATCCAGATCTAACCGATGCAAGATACGCTACACACCTGGCTATGGTGCATTCTCGTTTTAGCACGAACACATTCCCGTCATGGGACAGAGCTCAGCCCAATAGGTATATGAGCCACAATGGAGAGATCAACACGTTACGTGGTAACAAAAACCAAATGGCTGCTAGGGAAGGTAACGTTCACTCTGACTTGTTCGGCAGTGAAATTAAAAAGCTATTTCCGATTATTGAGCCTGATTGCTCAGACTCAGGGTCGCTGGATAATGTGTTAGAATTTTTAATGATGTCAGGGCGTAGTTTGCAAGAGGCTGTCGTGATGACAGTTCCCGAGGCCTGGCAATCAGATTCGAACATGGATGCTGAAAAGAGAGCGTTTTATGAGTATCACTCAGCTCTTATGGAACCTTGGGATGGACCTGCGTCTATTGCATTTTGTGATGGAGACTATATTGGAGCGGTTTTAGACCGAAATGGCCTGCGACCAAGTCGTTATTACATTACTTACGACGACAGGGTAATCATGGCCTCCGAGGTGGGGGTTTTAGCAGTCGAGCCGTCAAACATCAAATTCAAAGGGCGTTTACAGCCTGGAAAAATGTTCTTAATCGATTTCGAAGAAGGTCGTATGGTGCCCGATGATGAATTAAAGCACGAGTTTGCCCGCAAGCATCCTTATGCAGAGTGGCTTTCAAATCAAGTTCTAAATCTTGAAACACTCGTGAAGGAAAATTCTGTTGAGCCCCCTCGGCCAACGCAGCTGTTACAGCGAATGCAGGCCTTTGGGTATACCGTCGAGACCATGGAGTTCATGTTAATACCCTTGGTGAATGAAGCGCGAGATCCACTCGGTTCGATGGGTAACGATTCAGCTCTGGCCTGCTTATCGGAAAAGTCAAGGATGTCATATGATTACTTCAAACAGCTATTTGCTCAAATCACTAACCCTCCTATAGATTCAATCCGAGAAGAAGTAGTGATGTCGCTCCAATGTTTTATTGGACCGGAGCAAAATGTCTTGGAGTACTCAGAGGAACATGCCAACCGATTGAAGTTAGAAACGCCAATACTGTCGAACCAAGAATTAGATGCGCTAAGGAACATCAATCACAGAGGATGGAAATCGAAAGTCATTGATATTACATTCGAAAAGAAATCGGGTCCTCAGGGTATGATGAAATGTATTCATGCAATATGTGAATTAGCATCTGAAGCAATAGCAAAGGGCTATTCTTTGATAATACTATCTGATAGAGAGCTCGGTGCCGACAGGATGGCATTGAGCTCTCTCATAGCTTGTGGCGCAGTTCATCACCATCTTGTGAGCAACCATGAAAGGGCGCGCATCGGTATTATTCTGGAGTCCGGTGAGGCACGAGAGGTCCATCACCATTGTCTTTTGACGGGATATGGAGCAGACGCAATAAACCCTTACATAGCCTTCGAGGCACTGGTTCAGGCTAGAGAGGACGGCCTTATTGAGGGGAGTCGCTATCCAAATATGGAATCGATAGTGAATGCTTATAAAAAGGGTGTCGCAAAAGGGATGCTTAAGGTGATGGCCAAAATGGGTATATCAACCCTACAATCCTACAAAGGGGCGCAGATATTTGAGGCGGTGGGTCTGGCAGACGATATCATTTCTCTCTGCTTTGTGGGGACAGCAAGTAGAGTTCAGGGTGTGAATTTTAACATACTGTATGAGGAAATGTGCCAGCGGCACGAACTAGGTTTCCCGCAGCGAGACGTCAACCTCATTGAGGTGCTTCCGAACCCCGGAGACTTTCATTGGAGGCGCGGCGGGGAGACACACATGTGGGATCCGAAAAGTATTTCCTCCCTTCAGGTAGCTGCTCGTACCAATGATCAGCAAGCCTATTGGGAGTTCGCAAAACATGCCAATGACCATTCAACCCGAAGCGCAACCTTCAGAGGATTATTAAGATTTAAAGACAATTCAGTTGAATCTATTCCACTCGATTCGGTTGAGCCAGCATCGGAAATAGTGAAAAGGTTTTGTACAGGTGCCATGAGCCTTGGTTCTATTTCCTCTGAAAGTCACGAGGCTCTCGCTATTGCCATGAATAGGCTCGGCGGTAAATCTAATACCGGTGAGGGTGGAGAAGATGAGCGCCGGTTTCTACCAATGGCTAATGGTGACTCTAAGAGATCAGCCATCAAACAGGTAGCATCAGGGCGCTTCGGGGTGACAATGTGGTATCTTGCTAACTCTGATGAAATCCAAATCAAAATTGTTCAAGGTGCCAAACCCGGTGAAGGTGGTGAGTTACCGGGAGGAAAAGTTGATGAAACTATTGCTAAAATAAGATATTCGACACCCGGTGTGGGGCTCATCAGCCCTCCGCCGCACCATGACGTTTACTCAATTGAAGACATAGCGCAGCTCATCCATGACCTCAAAAATTGCAATCCTAACGCGCGAATTAGCGTGAAGTTGGGTTCTGAAATTGGGGTCGGCACCATCGCTGCCGGTGTGACGAAAGCTAAGACAGATCACCTTGTAATAGCAGGACATGATGGAGGTACAGGCGCGTCTCCGTTGACTTCCATTAAGCACGCAGGACTCCCATGGGAACTGGGCATTGCCGAGACTCATCAGACTTTGGTGATGAATAATCTTCGCTCACGTGTGGTTTTACAGACCGACGGACAAATTAAAACTGGACGTGATGCAGCTATTGCAATTCTGCTGGGGGCTGAAGAAATAGGTTTGTCTACAGCCCCTTTGGTTACGCTCGGCTGCGTCATGATGCGAAAGTGCCACCTAAACACGTGCCCGGTTGGCATCGCGACCCAAGATGCCGATTTGCGCAAGAAATTTTCAGGACAACCCGAATTTGTCGTCAACTATTTATTTATGGTTGCCGAGGAAATGCGTCTGATTATGGCTAGCCTTGGGCTCAAAACTGTAAATTCAATGGTTGGACGTGTTGATCTACTGGACACCCATGTGGCCCATGATCATTGGAAATCTAAGGGAGTTGACCTTTCTAAGATGCTCTCGCCTGCCAAGATCATTTACGAGAATACAGAGGTGCGATGTGTATTTGAGCAAGATCACGGCCTTGATAAAGCGTTGGACCATCAACTTATTAAACTTGCCAAGCCTGCCCTTGAGACTGGTCAGCTAGTCGAATTTGAGCTACCTATAGTGAACACCAACCGAGTAGTGGGCACGATGCTCTCGCATGAAGTTGCCAAAGTAACGAATGGAAACATGTTAAAAGACGATAGCATAAAGGTTAAGTTAACTGGCTCCGCCGGTCAATCATTGGGAGCTTGGCTGGTGAAAGGGATTACCCTCCAAGTTGATGGAGACGCAAATGACTATGTGGGTAAAGGTTTATCGGGCGGCAAAATTATTATTCGACCGCCAGAAGAAAGTACATTTCGCGCTGAAGAGAATGTTATTTTAGGAAATGTAGCTCTGTATGGCGCGACTTCAGGCGAGGCTTATTTCAGAGGTATTGCTGCGGAACGTTTTTGCGTTAGAAACAGTGGAGCAAAGGCAGTTGTAGAGGGTGTAGGTGACCATGGTTGCGAGTATATGACGGGCGGAAGGGTAGCCATTCTTGGACCAACTGGAAGGAATTTTGGCGCTGGTATGAGTGGTGGCATAGCATATGTTTGGGACAGAGACGGACAATTCCCAAGGTTATGTAACACTGGAACACTTGAGCTTGAAGCACTAGAGGAACAAGACGATATCAAAGAATTAAAAAAAATGATTAGAAACCATTTGCTGTACACGGGGTCGGAGGTTGCGAGAAGAATCTTGGGTAATTGGGATACTGAGCGTAGATTTTTTTCTAAAGTCATGCCAACCGACTATAAACGAGTACTTTCGGAAATTGGTGAAAAAAAATCCCAGAAACAAGCAATTGGTTAATTAGAAAGAGGCTGAGGAACTAAAATGGGAAAAGTCACAGGTTTCAAAGAATTTGATAGAGTCGTCGAACCCTATAGGTCTCCATCGGCAAGGATTACTGATTTTAAAGAAATATATACTCCGCACGATGAGGATCATCTCAAAACGCAGGGTTCGCGCTGTATGAATTGTGGGGTGCCTTTCTGTCAATCAAACAATGGTTGTCCTGTATACAATTTAATTCCAGAATGGAATGATCTGGTATACAAGGGTCGCTGGAAAGAGGCGCTGGACAGGTTACACAAAACCAATAATTTTCCGGAATTTACTGGGAGGGTGTGCCCAGCACCTTGTGAGGGCGCGTGTGTTTTAGGGATAACCAGCCCCCCAGTAACCATTAAAAATCTCGAGAACGCCATTATTGACAGGGGCTTTGATGAAGGTTGGGTAATACCAAAACCGCCAGAGCATCGTACAGGAAAATCAGTAGCTATAGTTGGCTCTGGGCCTGCAGGGCTAGCCGCGGCGGCTCAACTCAATCAGGCAGGACATACCGTCGTAGTATATGAACGAGACGATCGTATTGGCGGGCTGCTGATGTACGGTATCCCAAACATGAAACTTGATAAAAATATCGTTGAGCGGCGGGTACAGTTATTACGTGAAGAGGGTGTAAAGTTTAGGTGTAACACCGATATTGGTAAGGATCTGCCAATTCAGCAACTTCTCAAGAACAATGATGCTGTGGTATTAGCTACGGGTGCAACAAAACCACGTGACTTGAATATTCCGGGGAGAAAAGGGCGGGGTGTACACTTCGCAATGGAATTCCTGACGTACAACACAAAAAGTTACCTCGATTCGGAGCTTGACGATGGCCATTTTATCTCTGCCAAAGACAAAAACGTGATAGTTATCGGTGGTGGCGATACCGGAACTGATTGTATTGGCACATCACTCCGCCATGGTTGTAAATCGTTGGCAAACTTCGAGTTGTTCCCTCAAAATCCCTCAGATAGAACTTCTGACAATCCTTGGCCACTCTGGCCAAAAATACACCGAATCGACTACGGTCATGCTGAAGCAGCAGAGCATTTTGGTTCAGATCCAAGGAAGTACTCTGTCAGCAGTAAAGAAATACTGAGGAATGACGATGGATCTGTGAGGGGAATCCTCACAGTATCCGTGGACTCGCAGCTCAAAGAAATTCCAGGTTCACAAAGGTTTTGGGAAGCTGACCTCATATTACTTGCAATGGGTTTTCTGCAACCTGAACATTACATCAACGAAAGTTTGGGAGCTGAAACGGACTCACGCGGAAACTTTTTAGCAAATAAAATCAACTACAGAACCAATATCGACAAGTTGTACGCAGCAGCTGATTGTCGACGAGGTCAAGATCTAGTGGTGAGGGCGATAAATGAAGGCAGAGAGGTAGCCAGGGAGATTGATAGGGATCTGATGGGTAGCACAAATCTTCCGTAATCTTTATCCCCCGAAATAAAAGTGTTCCCATCAACTCTATCTACCAACAAGCGTGCTTAAAATCTACGCAATCAAGGCGACCATCAGTGGTAGCATGGATAACGCCTAAATGCCCGACCACAATTCTTCGCACCCTGTGCCAGAAAAAAGCTCATTAACAATACTTCGATCAAAATCACCCATCGATGTATATCCTGCTCTAATGTGATTTAAACACTTAGCCTGATATGAAAATGTGCTCTGCTCCCAATGCATCCCGTCAATTTCGGCCTCCCATACCAATTGTCCAGCCTTTTTGGCGGAATAATTTGCCAATAATGCGGGGACGTAGACTCGTCCAACCTCTCTCAAAATTTGCTTTAGAGTGGAGGGTATGCCCTCTACCGAGATCCAATCATCATCATCGGGCTCTAAACCAGATTGATCCTCCATGAGACCTGTGTAAACTACAGCACGGGGACTTTTTTTGTGTGAAAGGTTGCGCGGGGTAGGATCTAAGCCAATAAGCTGAGTCAGTTGTCCATACATTGCAAAGTCAGAGGCTCCTGGTCTTCCCCCGAGTAGAAACGGCTGCTCTATGAGGTGAGCTTCAAGTAATTCAAGTAACCGAACATAACTGCTCTCTATAATGTGAGCTGTCGTTTCGTTCGATCCGACAATACCAAGTCTGCTAATTTGTCTATCCATTATAAAAGCTTTTGCAACAGCCCATTCGTCATAAGACTGACGAATATCATCATAGAGAGGCAAGAGTGTCCCCGCGTTATCAGCATCTTTTCGGAAGTGCCATCGAAAATGAAACATGCACTTAGTGACCCACTCGTCGGCAAAATCCTCTAGCAAATAATCAACAAATGCGAGCCATCCACTTTTTGGAATCACAGAACGGGGCAAATGCTCGGTCTCAAGTCTACGCATTATTGGAGTCGAATCACAAACAACCTCTAAGTCACCACGCGAACTTTGGAGTAACAACATGGGCAATAAAAGCACTTTCGGTTCATCAAGCCCTAATTCTTTGAGTGACTTTTTAGGATCACCCCACAACATTTTGTAGGGGATGCGTCTATACCTAAGTAGAGCCAGCATCTTTCTTGTGTAAGGAGATGGTATTGCACCAAGCAACTGTATCGGGGATTTCTGAGCCATTATTTAACTATCACTATCATATAAAGATTAGTATTACACCTAATTCATGGTTCTAAACTTTTTAACAAATGCAGAATGCCACCTCAATATTAGAAAAATAATAACCACCTGATATAGCATACTTGAATTTCAACCGATTAAATGTGACCATCTTGTCCAGATTGTAGAAAAAATAAAATCGCTATGCCAAAATAATTGCACAAGTAGAGGGTAAGAAAATGGCGATATTCATATTCTTCCTGACTGCTGTGCTTGTTATTTTGACATAAAAATAATTCAAATTTCGTCAAATACTAGCTTGTTTCCCTCACCGTATTGAGAAGTTATGCTTAAAATCCTAGAAATATTGTCTGTTTTATCCAATTTCTTACACATATTACCAACATTACTCTTCTTTAAACCCCCGGGCGACGAGGAGAAATCGTCACTTGGAATGATGCTTCAAAGAACGGCAACAAAACACGGCAATCGCACTGCCATAATTTTTGAAGACAAGGTTCTTACGTGGAAGGAATTTAATCACTTGTCAAACCGATATGCTCATTGCCTAAAAAAAAGAGGAGTGAAACGCGGGGATTGCGTTGCGGTATTTATGGAGAATCGTACGGAATTTCTGTGCTTGGTGATCGCGCTCTCCAAAATAGGTGCCACTGCAAGTTTGATTAATACTAGTCTAGTGAAAAAATCTTTGATTCACTGTATCAGCATCACCGATTCGGTTAGGTGTGTTTTTGGAGAGGAATTACAAAACGCCATCATAGAGATCAAAGATGATCTCCCTCTGCAAGACTCCGATTTTCTTTGGGTTCCCGACAATTCGATTAAAAATAACAAACCCTCATGGGCTGAAGACCTCAACTCAACTTTACCGCAACAACCAACCGAAAATCTTGAAGAAACCAGAGATATTAGGGGTGGGGAAATAGCTCTCTATATTTTTACATCTGGCACAACTGGACTTCCAAAGCCCGCAATTATCTATCAACGTAGGATAATGTCAGCACACCCTCCATATTCCAAACTAGGTTTCCATGCAACCGCCTCAGATAGGATGTATATTTGCCTTCCGCTGTATCATATTACAGGTCTGTTGCTTGGTGCCTGCACATGCTTTTACACTGGCTCTTCAATGTTTTTACGGCGGCGTTTTTCAGCCCGACATTTTTGGCCTGAAGTTCAAAAATATAACACCACTCTTTTCATATATGTCGGCGAGCTTTGCCGATATCTCACCGTTCAAGAAAAATGCTCGGATGAAAAGAATAATCCTATTCGAAGTATGCTAGGAAATGGTTTACGACCAGATATATGGGATCACTTTCGTAATAGGTTCGGCGTAAAACGCATAACGGAAATATATGGCGCGAGCGAAAGTAACGTATCCTTCCTTAATTTTTTTAACAAAGATTACACAATTGGTACAGGGATCGTTGCAACTATGTTAGTCGAGTATGATATCGACTTAGACCGAATAGTCCTAGATGACCAAGGCAGACCAGTGAAAGTCGCAGATGGGAAAACGGGTCTCTTACTTGGCAGGATCGATGACAAATTCCTATACGACGGATATAAAAATGAAGAGGCCTCATCTACTAAAGTGCTCAAAAATGTAAAGGAAACTGGAGACCGATGGTTTAATACTGGGGATCTTATTCGTCGTGTGGATGTTGGATTCGCTATGGGAATGCCACACTATCAGTTTATTGATAGGGTGGGAGATACGTTTCGGTGGCGATCTGAGAATGTTTCGACAAACGAGGTGAGTGAAATTCTTAATGCTTATCCCCAAATAGATATGAGTAACGTTTACGGCGTAGAGATACCGGGCACTGAGGGCCGAGCCGGAATGGCAGCAATAACAATGCGAGGGCATGATCCTATCAACCTGTTAAATCTTACCGAATACGTCGATAAAAATTTAGCTAGTTACGCGCGACCCGTATTCCTGCGGATGCAATCTGAACAAAAGACGAACCAGACGTTCAAATTTGTAAAAGGTCAACTGCGTAAAGAAGCATACCACCTAGGTAGGATAGATCAGCCAGTGTATGTCAGAATGCCAAATTCCACGCATTATGAAATTCTCAGTGAAGATCTTTACCAAAAAGTACTGAACAAAGAAGCGGGATTTTAACAAAGGATGGATGGCTAAATAAGCTCTAAAAAGCGAAGACTAGAGGAAGGAGTGTTTATGTCTACAAGAATGTTTGATTTACATAATAAAGTAGCACTCGTTACAGGAGCGAGTAGAGGTATTGGAGAATCCATAGCCCTCCTCCTAGCAGAACAAGGTGCTCACGTAATTGTCACAAGTCGCAAGCTGGATGGCTGCAAAGAAATTGTAGACGCTATCAAAAATCACGGTGGAAGCGCGGAGGCATTAAAATGCCACGTTGGCAACATGCAGGATATTTCAGATACATTTGAATTCATAAACGAAAATCACGGCAAATTGGATATATTAGTAAACAATGCCGCTACAAATCCATATTTTGGAAATATACTTGATACTGATCTGGGTTCATTCACCAAGACTGTTGATGTAAATATTCGTGGTTACTTTTTTATGTCTTCTGAAGCTGGCAAACTCATGCGAAAAAATGGCGGGGGTTCAATTGTGAATACATCCTCCATTGCCGCATTGAGACCAGGAAAATCGATGGGGATCTATGCGATCACAAAAGCTGCGGTGGTTAACATGACCAAAGCATTCGCTAAAGAATGTGGAGAACATAACATCAGGGTAAACGCAGTGCTACCAGGACTGACAAAGACCAAGTTCGCAGGAGCTCTTTTTTCCGATGAAAATATCTATCAAAAAGCAATATCGGGGACACCGCTGGCTCGTCATGCCGAACCCGAAGAAATTGCCGGCACCGTACTATATTTGGTGTCTGATGCGGCAAACTTTGTAACAGGTGAATGTATTGTAGTTGACGGAGGCTCAGTACTATAACATAGAACTTGCAGCGTGAGTGGTATCGAGTAATCGTAAAAGTTTTTTGGATCTTATCTCAAATTTTTTGAGAACGTCTACCGAGGAAATATTCGCTAGCGCATAAACAGCGTCAAAAAAAGAACTTCAAAGATTAGCAGGTAAAAATGGAAGTAATTGAGAGTAGGCTGTTTGATCTGAAGTCACTGAAAAATCACACGGCTTTTTTTGTCAAAATCGGTCGTTAGGCGACGACTGTTCTCTTTATCTTACCCGCGCTATCAGCTAAAAACTCAAATTAATTACTCAAAGCGGAGTTACTATCGTAACTGCTCATCCGGGTATCGCTGGTGTAGTGATGTGCTGCCAAATTCTTTGAGAGTAACCTACTGAGATGAAGAATATTCTCAGTACCAGGATAGCTAGAACGGGCAACAATTGCCAGTTCTCTGTGTGGGCTTGATTGATTTAGGGGCAGTCTGGCGAGGGAAGTAAATGCACCGGTCAACGGCTGGACGGCCATCTGCGGGACCAACGTTGAACCCATCTTGTTAATGACAAGCTGAATTATAGTGGTTAGACTCGAGACTCTAACATCAAAATGAGTTTTATCGGTTAACTTACAGGCCGCTAGCGCGTGATCCTTGAGGCAATGCCCATCCTCCAAAAGCAGTAACTCTGACGGATCTAGGTTATTAACATCTATGAAAGCCTCGCCGGGCTTTAAATTATCCATATGTGTGACGTAATAAAAATCCTCTGACCAAAATTTATAAGTCACCAGCTCATTGACATCAAAAGGAAGAGCAAGGATAGCCATATCAAGCGATCCCTCCTCTACTTGGCATATTAGTGCGGTAGATTGACCCTCAGTTATTGCGAGACTGAGCGACGGATAATCATTTTGTAAACATGGCAATGCTATTGGCAACAAATAGGGACTTACCGTAGGAATAATTCCTAGCGATAATGAACCACTCAAAGGTGGCGCTCTTTTTACACCTATACTTGAAATCTCATCTAATTTTAACTTCACATCTTGCGCCTTTGCGATTAAATCATATCCTTGCGACGTTATAATCACCCGCTTATTATCTCGTTCGAACACCTGTATGCATAACTGATTTTCAAGCTCTGATATCGCCATGCTCAGTGCGGAGGGCGACACATGGCACATTTCTGCCGCCTTTTTAAAATGTAATGTCTTTGAGACGGCTAAAACGTAATTAATCTGTTTAATTGTGACCATAAAATTTATGGTTCAGTAAATCTGAACACCTTAATCTTTTTTTTATAATTTTACTTACGACCTGTTGTCTGTAACATATCAAGAAAGTTATGATATTTTAACAAAAATGATTAAAACACATTGTTAGCCCGAAAGGAGACACATAATGCCGATCGAAACCGAAGCCAAGTGCCCAGTCATGCATGGCGCCATGACGACAAACAGCGCAACTGGAACCTCGAATCGAGACTGGTGGCCAGATCAGTTAAACCTAAACATACTCCATCAGCATGATCAGAAGTCAAATCCAATGGACCCAGAATTTGATTATCGTGAGGAATTTAAAAAACTCGACTACCAAGCACTAAAAAAAGATTTGAACGCCTTAATGACCGACTCTCAAGACTGGTGGCCTGCAGATTACGGCCACTATGGCCCGTTCTTTATTCGCATGACTTGGCATGCAGCTGGCACTTATCGGAACACTGACGGCCGTGGTGGTGGTGGTACCGGGGCGCAACGATTTGCCCCTCTGAATAGTTGGCCAGATAATGGGAATCTCGATAAGGCACGTAGATTACTTTGGCCTGTTAAACAGAAATATGGAGAGCAAATAAGTTGGGCAGATCTACTAATTCTTGCTGGAAATGTGGCGATAGAGTCGATGGGTGGTAAGACTTTTGGTTTCAGCGGGGGTCGTCCCGATATATGGGGTCCTGAGGAGGATATTCATTGGGGTGTTGAAAGTAATTGGCTTGATAACAACCGATACAAGGGCGAGCGTGAATTAGATAGCCCGTTGGCTGCGGTACAAATGGGATTAATTTATGTGAATCCCCAGGGCCCTGATGGTAATCCGGATCCAATCGGTAGCGCACGTGACATCAGAGAAACATTCGCCAGGATGGCGATGAATGATGAAGAAACTGTCGCGCTCGTCGCTGGTGGTCATACATTTGGCAAAGCGCATGGCGCCGCATCCGAGGATCATGTAAGTATAGAGCCTGAGGGTGCGCCGATCGAGAAGATGGGATTTGGATGGCAGAGTAGCCACAGATCAGGCGTCGGGCGAGACACTATTACAAGCGGTATAGAGGGAGCTTGGACCACGAATCCAACATTGTGGGATAATGGGTACTTTGATCTACTCTTCGGTTATGAGTGGGAGCTAGTCAAAAGCCCTGCAGGAGCTTACATCTGGCATGCCATCGATCAAAAACCTGAGGATATGGCGCCTGATGCGGAGGACAGCTCCATCAAAGTACCCACCATGATGACGACTGCTGACATTGCGATGCGAGAAGATCCTAGTTACCGACTAATTTCTAAGCGGTTTCATGAAAATCCAGACGAATTTGCAGACGCATTTGCTAGAGCATGGTTCAAGCTGCTTCACAGAGATATGGGGCCTAAAAGCCGATACATGGGGCCCGAAGTCCCTGATGAAGAGTTAATATGGCAAGATCCTGTTCCCCCGGGGAGCACTAACTATGATGTAGATTTTGTCAAATCCCAAATCTTGGCTAAAGACCTGTCGATTCAAGAGATGGTAGAGACTGCTTGGGCTAGTGCATCAACATTTCGGGGCTCAGATATGCGTGGAGGTGCCAATGGAGCGCGTATCCGTCTTGCTCCCCAAAAAGACTGGGCGGTGAACAAACCGCAGCAACTTCAAAGGATACTGCAAATATATCAAAGCATTTCTGAAGATACCGGAGCCTCGATCGCCGATATAATTGTGCTTGCTGGCAATGTGGGAATTGAGAAGGCCACTGGTGTAAACGTGCCGTTCACAGCAGGAAGAGGCGATGCCTCGCAAGAACAGACAGATGTAGATTCTTTCGCGGTGCTTGAGCCTCTCTCAGATGCTTTTAGAAACTTTCACAGTCCGGATCTTAAATCCTCCCCAGAAGAAATGATGCTCGACAAATCGCAATTACTAGGTCTAACAGCGCCAGAAATGACAGCTCTTCTTGGTGGGATGCGCTCGCTAGGCATTAGCTCTAGTGGTCATGGATTATTCACTGACGATGCCAGTCGGCTAAGTAATGACTACTTCAATACGCTGCTCGATATGTCGGTCAGCTGGAAACCAAATGGAACCGGAAACTCCTTCGAAGCTGTAGACCGAATGTCTGGGCAAAAGATGAGATCCGCCACTCGCGCCGACCTTGTCTTCGGATCCAATTCGCAGCTCAGGGCTATCACTGAAGTTTACGCGTCCCGTGGTGCAGAAAAAAAGTTTATTAGCGCCTTCATCGGGGCGTGGAATAAGGTAATGAATGCAGATCTTTTCTAGTTTTTATGTGTGCGCAAAACGGTGAGCAAGGGGCTGCATGCCCCTTTCCTCATATGCATTCAAAATGTAGCATTTGAGTGGAATGTTTCAAACCGCTTTATCTGACCGCGCGACGTAAAAATGCAACTTCTGACTCGACAACTTTTAGTGCCCTCTCAAGCTCATCCATTCGCACCTCAACCATGGCAATTTTATCTTCTAACATCTTGTGCTTAACGTTCTCTCTGGCTTGTAGAGTTTGCAACTGCATCTCTAGCTCTATGATTTTTGATTTATTTGAGTCAACATTCGTATCATGACCGTCTGCAGCGACATTATGCGTTCCGACCAACAATAAAAATAACATTGTGGTATTGTTAAAAAAACTAGTCATACAGTTTCTAATCATTGCCTTTACCTTCTCTCAATCATTAATTCAGTCTGGCTGGATTACTTATCTAAAAGAAATCCAATACCTCTTATGCGCGAATACTTCGCAAAAATATAAAACCATCCTTTCAGTAACCTTGCCTTTATATAATATAGCGCTAGTAGTCATAAATGAATTTTTTCTTCAATGCAGGGAGAATAACAAGGTTAACGATGCAATTCAAAATCGCGTAATCCCAGCTCCAAACACTCAGTAAGCCTCAAATGCGAATAATCATTTATTCGCATCTATGACGAAGGTTAACGTTCGGTTGAGAGATTGGATAGCCTCAAGTTGCTTTTTCATCAACACCAATGACTGCTGCGAAAGGTCTTCCTGTGTAATAAACCTGACGCCCCGCTCTATCTTATCATTTAACTGATTTAAGCGCAGTGTTATCGACTTCTCACTGTGTCTAATAGCAACGGTAAGAATCAAATAAATAAGCACCGAAGACATAACTGGATATAGCGTTACACTGATTGCCCCCATCAACTGAGGAATTAATATCTGCTCAGCTCCATCATTAATAAATCTAACTGACGAAACCTCACTAAGAGCGAAGCTCAAGCTAAATAATGTTACAAATAAGCCGAGTCCAACAAACAACTTAGGCCACGACTTTTCTGCATTAACCCCGATATCCAGACGATCTACATTAAAAAATACATGGGGACGAACAGTATTTTTAAAAATTTTACTCTGTGAATTCTCATTTGGCAGAACTAATGTCTCACAAAATTCAAACCATGCTCGGCTCATCACCGGAAATTTTAACATCTCATCTTCAAAATCTGGATACCGATCAGCAAACTCGCGCTCTGAGTTAGGAAATAATCTACCCATCTGAATTAACATATTTAGGTCTCTAGATTTGAGAAAAAGTATTCTAGCCAAACACCCAGCGCCTGCTAAAATAATTACCAAACCAACACCAGGTGACGCATCTGGCATCGCCAGAAATCCAAAAATTGGATCTACAGCATTTACCATCAAATCGCTCAAGGCACGTAATAGTTTGAGAACTCCTGACGAATCGGACTCGTCAGAACTTGCAAAAACACACGGAGAAATAAAAATTGGAAAGAGACTTTTAAGTGATATCACACTCAATTTAGAACAGTCGTTCTTAGACACATCTTTTCTCATTGATTTTGTTCCTTGTGCGAGCGAGAACTTCTTGGGCCTCTCGATTCAAATACTTCACTACACAGAAATCGCGCGATGTCGCTCTCCCATACATCCAATTGGCCTCAGAACTAAAGACGTGAGGGTTAAATCTTTTGATACTTGACTGTATCACAAACGGTTAAGAGTTAATTCAAATGCATTAACGGGATATTGCAATTAATCAAAAATAAGTTTTTCTCGAGACTGTTGATTGCTTTTTCAATACGAAAAAAACATCTTGATATGCGTTGTAAAAGCTGACTGGAGATCCTGTTTTACATGCTATTAATTCATCCAAGCTCGATTTTATAAGTCCTCTTGAGTTTTTCGTTAAAAGTTTAGATTGAGCACTTAACCCCAAAAAAAAATCTTTCTTAGAAAAACTTGTTTGAGGAAAACTCTGATCAATCAAAGTGGAAAGCTCCCTACCATTCGAATTAACACAGCTTAATTTGGAGGAAAAAGTCTCACTGGTCTCATTCCATGTATCTTCTAGCTCCTCAAGTAACAGCTCAGAAAAACCACATATAATATTGACGAAGGTCTTGAGGTTATGTCGAATCTTTGAGAGTAATAGTAAGTTTAGCCTAGAACTCATGCTGCTTCCCTGCAAATTAAGATTTCTTTCGATTTTTTAGTCGTTTCATCATTATTTGCTTCTATAAAGCAAAAACGAGTTTTTGAACCCTTTCGTATTTGCGATAGTACACTATTAATAGATGAAGAAAATAGGTATCAGATGGCCGTCACCAATATCAAATAATGGAAATAAGTCAAAAAAAGTTTATGCATAAAATGATATTGACGCCCCACTTGGGCGCACTCGGGATACGGAAACTAACGAATTCGAAACACCTTCCCGGGCGTCGAGTGGGTTACAAAGAATATTTCACCGACTGAATTGATATCGAATGATGAGATTCTTCCATAGCCGGATAAATTAATAAATCTGTGTCTTGGCCTGATTGAGTCAAGACTTAAGACCAACATCAGCTCGAACTTTAGAGAAGTTATAAGAAAACTGTTATTCAGCTCTGGAAATAACTGATTTTCGTGTATGTATTTGATACCTCTGGGTGCAATCGACGGAATGTAGTGTGTCACTGAATCTTGATACCCCGGCAGCTGCGTCTCGCCAATTAGGCCACCCCCATATTCCTCACCCAAGGTTACCAGGGGCCACCCGTAGTTCGCGCCAAGCTCTAAAACATTTACTTCGTCACCACCTTGCGGGCCGTGCTCAGAAACGACTACCTCTCCAAATTCAGAAACCAAATCTATCCCTTGAGGATTTCGGTGCCCAAGCGAATAAATCTCTCTTCGCGAGTCGGTATTTACCGTATTTTGTGGGTGAGCCAGAAGGCTACCATCTGGCTGAATTTGGAATCTAAGCACTTTGCCGTTATACCTTTCTGGTGATTGTGCACACGCTCTGCAGCGCCTATCTCCGGAAGTAGCGTAAAGCACATCACCAATCAATAAAACGTCCCCGCCAAAATGCTGGTTGGAGGTTTCATCAGGCTCCGCCTCGAAAAGTTTTACGGGGTCAGAGAAAATCGGCTCATCGCCCAAAGTAAGCTCAAACCTGTGCAGGGCTAAAGTATAGCCAGATTGCTGTGTCACGATTGATGCCGCGAAGTAGATTTGATAGCTGGTGTCAGAGATTTTTGCTATGTCAAAATTAAAGAGCCCTCCTTGCCCCTCCGAGTAAAGATTTATCTTGGATGATACATCGAATGAATATTTTTGTTCTGTTACCAAATCATGTAAAAAGAAGACACCGTCTTGCCTAGTAGTCAGGTAAGCCTGGTCACTTATAAATTTAAAACCCCACAACCTGCTGTCTGTAGAGAACACTTCGTCAACTGCCATCGCTGACTCAACCGAGTTGAACTCTGCATAATTGACCTCATCTTCTTCAAATGGAAAATATGTATCAACATACAACTCACTTTCATCAATAATACTTATATTAAATGGTTCGCTAGTAGTCGACTCTCCATCTGAGACTTCGACAATGACCTCATAAAGGTTATCGCCATCTGCGCTAGATGGTGCCTCAAAATCCTTTGGTGATAGAAAGCGCATGTTACCTTCTTTGGAAACGGCTACCTCGGTGGCATCTGGTCCGCTTATGGTAAAAGTCAATGAGTCGTTTTCGGGGTCTGTAGCTAAAACTGTGCCTATCGAGGTTGAATTCTCGTCAACGGCAATTTCAAGCTGTGTAACAAATTGTGGCGGCAAATTTAGCGTCTCTGACTGATTACTGCCGCAGGAGGGCAAAACAATTAGAAAACATACTATTGCAGTTAATCCGTACAACCGATGGTTAAGAATCATAGGGACCTCAATAAAAAATTAATAACTTAGTATACGGTTATGTCCATAGTTTTGTTTATTCGATATATAATAATTTGACTGGGAACAGGGCTCTAAGATTTTTGATTTATTTAACATAAAAGATTTTACTGGAAGACATAAGCGCTTTTAATATTTTGCTTTTTGTACTTCATAGAAACTTGACCTGACTTATCGAATTCCTATTTTGAAGGTAATTTAATCACTCAGACAAAAAGCGAAACCTTTACAGGTATGTCATAATTACAAGCATAACCCTTTAGAGCGTGTGTAATTTGAATAGACTATTAATTGTAATTTCTTCATCAGTAATCTTGGTCTTCAGTGGATACTATTTACTGAAACCCGAAGAATTTAATTCACAAATGTCTTATCAAACTTATTCACTCAGCAAAGGCGACATCGAAAGTCTTGTTAGTGCTGCTGGAGCGATAAACCCTGTAGTCACAGTTGACGTTGGATCTGAGCTTTCCGGTGTTATCAACGAGCTCTTGGTAGACTTCAACTCGATCGTTAAAAAAGGTCAACTCATTGCCCGGCTTGACAATCGAACCCTTCTGGCAAGACTCAGACAAACAAATGCTGATCTGGCTATGGCTAAAGCAAATCTTCAGCAGCAAATTGCATCGCATACAAAATCGGTTGCGCAATTTCAATTAGCTAAACAAAGCCATAGACGTCAGAAAGAATTATTCAGCCGCGGCCTAATTAGTAGGTCAAATCTTGATGAAAGTGATGCAGCGCTCGCAATTGCCGAAGCAGATAAATCGCTGCGTATTGCCCAGATAGCAGCATCTAGAGCAAATATTCTTCAGCGGGAAGCGCAGCTAGAGCAAGTAAATCTTGATCTCGAGAGGACTGATATTCGCTCCCCAGTATCAGGAATTGTGATTGATCGCCGTGTAGATATCGGACAGACCGTCGCAGCTAGCTTCTCAGCTCCAATTTTATTTATGATCGCTCAGGACCTCGAACAAATGCAGATTGAGGCAGATATTGATGAAGCCGACATAGGAAAACTAGAGGGAGGCCTAAAAGTCCGGTTCACAGTAGATGCTCACCCAAAAAGAACTTACGAAGGATACATCTCTCAAGTTCGAAAGGCATCAAAAACAGTTTCAAATGTTGTCACTTACACAGTAATTATTACTGCCTCCAATCAAGATGGTAGCTTGCTGCCGGGTATGACGGCCAACATCGATATCGTTTTAGGAAAGAAAGAAGGTGTTCTCCGCGTTCCAAACTCGGCATTACGATTCCGTCCAGTGGGTGTTCCGGAAAAGCAAAATATACACCCGCTTCGCGAAATGATGCAGCAATTGGACTTATCTGAAGAGCAAAAGCTACTCGTCAAACCTATCCTAGAAGATATGATCAGCCAGATGTCCAATAATCGCGGAAACTGGCGCGGTGACAGTAGGAACAACTCGTTAAGACAGAAATTCCGCAATCAGCTAAAACTTATTCTTACCGAGGAACAATTCGCTAAATTTTCACACTTAGGGCGAAAAAAACGGATGGTAATGCGGGATGGCGGCGGAACAGGAGAAATATGGGTATTAAAAAATGGAGAACCAATAAGTTTTTCCGTGAGAACCGGGATTTCTAATGATGAGTATACCGAAATCTTCAGCAAAAGCCTTGCAATAGGTGATGATGTAATCGTCCGAGTCAGTCGTCAGCAAAGGCTTAAATGATGCCAGGCAGAGACCCTACAATTCAAGTTTGCCAACTTCGCAAGTCATATAATATTGGGGAGGAAAGAATACACGCGCTTAAGTCAGTCGATATCAAAATTCATGAGGGCGAGTTCGTCTCTATTATGGGCCCATCAGGGTCCGGAAAGTCTACCTTTATGAATATGATTGGGTTTTTGGATAGCCCTAGTAGCGGTGAGGTCTATTTTGAGGGAAGGAGAATAGTAGGATTCTCAAAAAATCAACTGGCAACATTAAGGAATACTAAAATTGGATTTGTATTTCAGCAATTTTTCTTGTTGCCCAGAACTAGTGCGCTTGACAACGTAATGTTGCCCCTTTTTTACTCCAATGTAGATAAAACAATGTGGATGAAGAGAGCGCAGCATTGCCTTGCTCAAGTTGGTCTTTTAGATCGTCAGGATCACCATCCGTCGCAGCTCTCTGGCGGACAGCAGCAGCGGGTCGCAATAGCGAGAGCGTTGGTAAATAACCCCAGTGTAATAATGGCTGACGAGCCAACTGGGGCGATCGATACTGAAACCGGCCTGAGCCTAATGCAACTCCTGCAAGAGCTTAATGCCAATGGCACCACCCTCATCCTGGTGACACACGAGACCGATATTGCAGCTTTTGCGGGACGTCGTTTAACTTTTCGTGACGGAAATCTCATTCACGACGGTTACTCGGAACCCTCAAGTGCCTCATTAGAGCTTGAAAAATACAGAGCCATGCCCGAAGCTATCAATTCATTGAGCTAGATAAATGAAGGTTATTGAATTAATCAAAATAGCATTAACCGCTCTTCGAATAAATTTAATGCGCAGCGTGCTGACCATGCTCGGGGTAATAATAGGCGTGGCAGCAGTAATTGTAATGGTAGCACTAGGGGCTGGTGCCCAAAGGGAAATAGACCGTCAACTTGATTCGCTGGGAGGAAACATATTCATAGTTATGAATAATCACCGACGACAAGGCACGGTCGCAAAGGCTCGCGGCACTATTCAAAAATTATCTGTCAAGGAACAGCAATTCATCGAAACCGATGTCCCTGGAGTCGATCGTGCAGGCGCTTCACTAAGATCTCAAGGCCAAATAATTTTTGGAAATATTAACTGGCGTACAGAAATTGACGGGGTCGATAACGGAGCTTTTATTGCGAGGAATCTGAATATTTCAGAGGGACGAGAATTCACCGATAGAGAGCAAAGATCAGCGGCAAAGGTGGTGATACTGGGGGCTACAGTTCGCGAAGAACTTTTTGGGGCCGGGGAGGCGCTGGGACAAATCGTGCGAATTAATGATTTCAATGCAAAAGTAGTGGGTACCCTTAAAGTAAAAGGCCAAAGTATATGGGGTAGCGATCACGATGATCGGGCACTGTTGCCTCTAGAGACTGTACGAAAACGAATCACTGGAGTCAGTAAGCATAGTCCGAAGTCTGTGAGCTATATTGCAGTAAAAATACTTGATGGTTATGACATGGTTTTAGCCGAAGAAGACATTTCAAGTGCATTGAGAATAAGTATGAAGATTCCGCCTGGTGAAAGCGATACATTCAGAGTTAGAAATATGTCTGAAATTTATGCTGCAAACGCAGAGTCTGAGAAGATATTTAACAGCCTTCTCGCCGCTGTGGCAGCGGTCAGTCTCATAGTGGGTGGGATCGGCATCATGAATATAATGCTTGTTTCAGTTTCTGAACGCACCAGTGAGATCGGTCTTCGAATGGCCGTTGGTGCAAAACCCTCGGATATTCTAACCCAATTTCTTGTAGAAGCTACTACGCTATGCTGTATCGGCGGTTTTCTTGGGATAGTGAGCGCTGTCTGCGCAACATTCCTCATAGAGTCCTATGCAAACACTGCGGCGGTTATTGAGTACCATGTCATCGCGATTAGCTTCCTATTTTCAGCAGTCATTGGGATATTTTTTGGCTACTATCCAGCATTGAAGGCTTCGAAACTCCAACCAATCGAAGCTCTTCGTCATGAATAATCCTCATTAAAACATAATCTAAATTGATTGATTAATTCATAGTATGGTGAGCTATCTATGAGCCAACACACGGAACCGGGCACACTTATTCAACCTTAGTTGAAAAAGTGATTTAAACGCCCTGTATAAATTCATGTTATTTTCAAAGATAATCACACGATTTGGGAGGAAAAAATGACTTAACGCTGTGCCGCACCAACCCATAAAATACCAACCTCAACGTGTTTCACCTCTACCATCGATCCGGCTTCGATGTGAGAGCTGCTAGCAACCATCCAATCAACACCAGAATAACGATGTACCAAATTGTCGCCTACCCTCAAATCCATATCTATCGTAAAGCGATGACCCACAAGATCCGATTTCACCGCCTCATGTCTTGTTGTCCTGCCTAATTGGTTTAAGGGAACCCACAGCACTGAGGTTATGGATACAGTAAGGATCCCGATTACACCCAAAGCAAACCCGATGGATTGCGAAACGATACCAAAATTCATCAGTAGTCCAGTCGCTATTAAGGAAAGGCCAAAAGATGCCAAGACGACTAAGGAGAAACCGAAGGCAACAGCTTCAACAATAAAACAAACTACACCGAGCACTATGATGATTGTGGAAAAATCGGTGGACAACATTTTAACCTGATTGTTTTTCGTTGATTGATCTAATAATTGACATAACTTGCGCGACCACCGCGGACGCATCACTCGTAGCGTCTGGTAGTAAGACGACAGAAGACTCTTTTGCAATCGCATGCTTTGCCTCGATTGCCCTTGTCGCCAGATCAAGTTGGATTGCCTTCTGACCCATATCAGTATCTGCAGCCTCTCCAATTCTTTTAATTGCTTCGGCTCTTGCCTCTGCAACCGCTACTATCGCCCTAGATTCACCCTCCGCTCGCAGCACTTGCTCATCTCTATCGGCTTCCGCCGCCAGCACCACTGACTGCTGTTCTCCCTGAGCGCGATTGATAGCTGCCTGACGATCCCCCTCCGATTCAAGGATTTGCGCCCTTTTGACTCTCTCTGCCTTCATTTGCGCTTCCATTGCATCCATCACCGATTTAGGTGGAACAATATCTTTTATTTCATAACGAAGAACTTGTATTCCCCATGGTGACGATGCCTCATTTATGGAAGTGACAATATTTGTATTAAGCATATCTCTCTCTTCAAAAGTCTTATCTAACTCCATTTTTCCCAATTCGGATCGCATTGTGGTCTGAGCGAGTTGCGTCACTGCAAAAACATAATCATCGACTCCATAAGTTGCTTTCACCGGATCAAGGACACGGAAATAAAGAACGCCATCAACTGTGAGGGATATATTATCTTTTGTTATCGCGTTTTGACTTGGCACATCGACGGCTTGCTCTTTGAGAGATCTATCCGCTCCAATTCTATCGATGACCGGCAAGATAAATCCGAGACCCGCTTCCTTCGTCGACTGATATCGACCGAACCGCTCAATCACAAAAGCTCTATTCTGTGGCACAAAAAGAATACAAGATTTGAACACAACTAATATAAAAACGAGTATTACAATCTGTAAAATCGGTAATGAGGTCAAAATCTCCATTTGATTTACGCTCCATTCAAAGATCAGAACTGCAACAGTGACCACACTATAATACTTTTTCTGGGCAGATTGGAATGAATTGTGTTTACGATACCTAGAAAAGGGCGCTTGCAGATAATGATCTCTCTAGGGGTCGAGAGTTTGAACCGTCAAATGCTCGAACATTATTATCAAGCAACCTAGAACTTATCGTGCCATATTCACGGGTTCCTCGAGGGACCTAAATAATATGTCAAAACTTTTTTCTTGAGCGTTTGCTATTAATAGCTACTCTATCCACATCTTAGCCTGATACTATGGTTTATGACCGAATTAACTTGGAAGCACGCCTTCGGAGCTCGAATTTCTGCACTTTTCCAGTTGAAGTCTTTTGATTTGCCTCTAATAAAAAATATTTTGGAACTTTATACTTACTAAGGCTTGAGTAACATAACCTACCCGGTATTGAACTCTCGCTCGTTGGGATTTACCGGAATCGCGTCATTACCCTCTGTAATGAGTGCTTCCATAAATTTAAAGCCATCTCTTTCTGGTCGCGCACTAGCCCCGACCAAAGCAATACTATTTACGGCCGAATTAATTTCTCTCAAGTAGCTGTCTTAATAAAACTTATGTCTCTGAAAAACACCTCCCATGCTTTAAGAGTCCCTACCACAAATTAAGCCAACCCAATTTCAAGTCAAAAATAATACCACATCCTCAGCAAACGGGCTTTAAAACTTATCTGTAACTCCTGATGCAATCTAATGCGAGATCCTCATCTTTGTTGTAAACTTGAATCGGGTGTATATCAACTTAGGAATTTACCTTATGAAACGAGCCAAAGACTATTTAAGCGAGGCAGAGAGTGCTTGCCCGAGAATCAGTGCAGTCGAGGGTGTTAAGAAACATCAAGCTGGAGGTGCAGTATTTGTTGACGTGCGAGATAGTGCAGAAATCAACGCTACAGGCACCATAGCTGGCGCTTTGAGAATACCCCGAGGGTTTATCGAATTTGCAGCTGACGACAACACCGGTTTCCACAACAAGGCATTGAGAAAAGAATCTGATATTGTCTTAGTTTGCGGCGCAGGCGGGATGGCCGCATTGAGCGGGAAGACGTTAAAAGACATGGGTTATACTAGGGTCTCCAATGTCGGTGGAATCAGCGACTGGATTGATGCGGGTGGTCCCATCGAAACCTAGTGTGTTTGGAACTCAAAAAAGTTACGTTAGTCTGAAGAGAATTTTCATTCTGTGATTAAAGATTTATCGCAACAGGTTGATTCCGAGCCAATCTCAACATACAGATAATGACCCATTACAAAAAAACTTCTGACAATTGATTCAGGGAAAAATGAGAGGCCACAGATTACCTAGAAGGAATTTTCTCCAAGGAGCAATGTCTTTGTTGAGTCTTCCTCTGTTATCCTCTTGCGCTTCCTTTCGCAGTAATAGTCACGACTCATTAGATAAATATGGTGGATGGAAAGAGAAAAAATTTATTGCCACCGGCTATTTCCGAGTCGAAAATGACGGAGCTCGTTGGTGGTTCGTGACGCCCCGAGGGAATGCCTTCATATCATTTGGTATCAACCATTACCATATGGAGTGGTGGGCGCAAACATATAATAGATATATTTGGAACAAAAAATTTAATGCGCGGGAGACTTTTGATGCCAGGTGGCTTAGTTCATTTCGCGATTCTGTCATTTATGACCTACGCCGTCTCGGTCTAAATACTCTGGGTATCCACACTACTGCGCCCCCACTAACAGACCCGCCCGGCAACTCGCCTTTTCCTTATGTAGCACCTTATGAGCCCCTCCTTTTATCACATTATAAAAATCCTAAGGCCTATGCATATGCTGATGTTTTTTCGCCTGGATTTATTTTAACCTGCCGTAACAAAGCACGAAACGAAGTGAGACCTCGCTCGGAAGATCCAATGGTTCTCGGTTTTGCAATGTCTGATTGTCCGCCTCTCACTGACTCTGAGGCAGACCATTATGGAACCACTACCTGGCCAAGGAGGCTACGTAATTTACCGAAAAACGCGCCCGGTAAGATTGCGTATGTAAATATGATCAAACAAATCTATCCAAGTATCCAACAATTTAATTACGTTTATGGAACACAATTTGCCGATTTTAATTCACTACTTTTGGCACAAAACTGGCGGGCAGATCTCCCTCCAGCAAATGATGCAGAGGCCAGAGATAATTCGTTATTCTTGAAGAAATGTGTGAGGCAGTATTATTCAGTAGCGAAATCTGCATTAAGAGAGTATGACAAAAACCATCTATTTTTTGGTGACAAATTAAATGGTAACAGCGACGCGCTTGATCAGTATCTTCAGGTAGTTGCCAAATATAGCGAGGTTATTAATATTCAATATTATGCGCCTTGGCAGCAACAAAAAGAACTACTTACCAAGTGGTTACCAATCGTAAAATTACCTATCCTAAATGGAGATTCGTCCTACTCTAGTCCCACCGAGTTAACCCCCTCACCGCATGGGAGGCCCCACGCCAGAGATCAGCTACAAAGAGCCAACTGGACAAAAAAATTTATGGAAAATGCCTTAAAAATACCTAATTTTGTTGGATGGCATATGTGTGGGATTATCGATACATCAAAAGAGATGCCGGGCAAGGAAAATGCTCAACATCAGGGCCTCATGTCAGTCGATGGAGTTTTCTATGCTGAAATGGAAGAAGTGATTACAAATCTTGCTTCAAGACTTTATGAGCTGGCCTCAGAAAATTCATCGAAAAGGGAAACCTAACACATTCTAGCTTGACCATGATTAGGATGCCCCACTAGTGGAATTGATGATAATTAACAGATGATCGGAATATTCTTCACGGCCACACCAAATAAGCTCCTGTTAACATATCAACGCTGATGAACTTAAAAAGAGCGTTGTTATTTATATTTAATTGAAAATTTATGGTAGGTAAAAATAAAAATGGAAAGAAGGAATTTTATTAAGGGTTTACTCGCAATAGCCGCACCCATTCCCTGGCATGAAAATTTTGCGAGCAGAGGATCCTCAGCGGGATCAGCTAAGTCCTATAAAAACTTTTTTAAACTAAAATATTACAAAAAGCGCTTTTGGCTTACAACTCCTGACGAAAAGCCATTTTTTTCAATCGGTCTAAACCATTTTGACCCTGCGAGTCTTCGTTACCCAGAAAATATTGATATTTGGCGCAACCAATTTGGTGGCAGCACATTACAATGGATAGAAAAATCGATAGTCCCCAATATTCAGGCATGGGCGTTTAACACAATCGGTTGGGTACAAGACGTGACCGTCCGAACTTGGGCGCATTCTCGCTCCTTTACAATAGATGAATACCGAACGTTAAACATGCCGTATTGTCATATGTTACCTTTTACGGAATCGCATCAATGGGAAAAGCATACATTACATTTTGATTTTTTTAATCCTGAGTGGGTAGAGTGGGTGGACTATGTTGCCCGATCACACTGCGGAGCGTTAGCACTTGAGAAAAACTTAATAGGATATTTCTTCAGCGATTGTCCTACCTGGATACATACCCGTCCGCATAACCAATGGCGAGGACCAATTCTTGACCCAAAACTTTTGGATTCAAAAACTGGTCAAAAAGCAGTTAGGCAACTTTCCAAACAATACTATAAAACCATATATGATGCGATACGCAGGTATGACAAACATCATCTTATTCTGGGTGATCGGTATGAAGGAAATGCTCCTATTTCCATGCAGGTTGTCAATGCAGCATTACCATATGTCGACATACTTTCTTTTCAGGACTTCGTGAACCCAGTAAAAACCCTAAAATTTTTCTTCAAAGAAACCGGAAAACCGGTTTTGTTAGCCGACTCAGCAAAAATTAGGTGGGATACGGAGCCGGGTGAGATTTCCAAGAATGATGGCGCATGGTATGCAGAAACTTTGAGGAAAGTTTATGAAAATCCGGGATGTATAGGTTTTCATCTGTGCGGGGCTTTTCATCTCAATAGAGCTCGGCGTTACGGTTTGCTAGACGAAAGGCAAAATGTGAACAAAGTTAATCTAGACCTAATAACCGAGGCTAATAAAAAAATTTCAGACGCTGTTCAAAGAATTAAATTTTAAATTGGAAGGATGTGTGTATAAGTTCAATAATCCTGTATCAGTTCTGAATTTGGACCACCTTCCAACAAATTCAACTCCGTCTGCCATTTTTTACCAGGCATTTCTACAGAAATGACGATCGGCACCCAGCCCAATTTCCTAGACTCAGATGGGGTTACAATTAACCCGTGATCAATTTCAACAAGATTAAATTGGTTATCTGCCTCGTGAATAGGTCGTGACAAAAAATCTATCTCTTTATTTATCCAGTTCGCTTGAATCTCTTCTATCTTCGATTGGAGCGCCTGAAGGTATGCATCCGTATAAACATCTGGAAATTCTGCCTTGAGTGAATTAAGAGTTGGCTGATCTTTAAAACGATACCAGCGATAAGAAATTTTACTACCATCATCTAAGATCGTCTGATGAACCTCAGGATCACACCCATTATTCAAATTACACTCCCAGCATGAATAATCTAAAAAAGACGATTCGGAGCCAAACAACGAGTGCATGTTATTGCTAATTTCCTCCTCAAGTTGCTTATCTTTGGATGTCTTTACATGCGGCATAAAAGATGTTGAGTTTTTTATATTCTCATGGGTGTATGAAGCCAGCCGCTCAGGTACCAACACCTCCGACACTCCCCTAAGTGTTTTATTATTTGCTCCATCAATATCGATCACCTCAAAATACTGACCAATTCCAGGAACAGGTGTATGTGACCAATCAAAATAAACATCTTTACCTCGATTTTTATCTTCCACAATAGTCTGAATGCCCGCCTGATACATGTCCTTACCTGATACCCCATCAACACCATCCCAAAACTGAGACGGCTCCAAGAAACGTAGCTCATTCGGTTTCGTTTGATCTGATACAGAGGATTCAGCGATATCTAGGGGATAAGTAAAACGATTGAGATCAAGACTGACCTCGGTAATCCCTGCACTACCATCAAAATAAGATACAAAGTTATTGTAATACTCGACCCCATAGGACCGGCTACTCAGCAAAAATGGTTCCTTTGCTGCTGACGACGGAATCTGTGGAAGAAATGTCTTTAAAAAAGTTTTACCCGTTGAGTCGTTTTCTAGAAAAGCATCAGTGGGATCTCGTTCCGGACCGAGCTGAATAGAACCGCTAGGATTAAATGCAAAGGTGTCCTTTTCCCTCACCCAATATGGTCCCTCAGCGTGATTTTCCACACCATCTGCATACCATGGTTGATTGCGCACTGTCTCCAACATTACCTCTTCACTGACTGAGCCCGCAATATAATCTTTTAGAACAGATGTAGTGTTGAGGCTAGGGTTCCACTCAGTATCCATAAGAACTTCCAACGCATTCCATTTATTCAATCGCCGATACCACATTTCTGGTACATAAGCATACACAGGTCCCGAAAAGTTTTTTGCATCTGCGAAAAAAGTCCAAGACAGTTTTCCCGATAAAATTGATTTATCTTCCTCACCTGCACCTGG
>DDII01000074.1:0-123 GCA_002338445.1 Cellvibrionales bacterium UBA1854
AAGTCTTCATACTCTTCATCATCCTCCAAGTCTTCATACTCTTCCTCATCTTCTAAGTCCTCATCCTCTAAGTCCTCATACTCTTCATCGTCCTCCGAGTCCTCATCCTCTAAGTCCTCATAC
>DDII01000074.1:480-27112 GCA_002338445.1 Cellvibrionales bacterium UBA1854
CTCATCCTCCAAGTCTTCATACTCGTCCTCATTTCCTGAGTCTTCATATTTCTCGTCGTCCTCTAAGACTTCATACTCTTCATCGTACTCCAAGTCTTCGTACTCCTCCTCATCCTCTGAGTCCTCATACTCCTCATCGTCCGCTGAGTCTTTACACTCTTTGTGGTCCTTTATGTCTTCATACTCCTCCCTATCCGCCAGGTCTGCATATTCCTTTTTATCCTCCAGTTCCTCATATTCTTCCTCATCTCCTATATCCTCAGAATCTTTTTGTAACTCAATATCCTCTGAATCCTCACGCTCATCCTCTACTAATTCCTCTTCTGATTCCTCTTCAAAATCCTCCCACCGGTCGTAGCCCTCGTGTTTGTCATCCGGCTCAATATAATTTTTCGAAACGTCCTCCCTCTCCCCTTCTGCTGTAACATTATCATCCTCCGCCATACCCTTAGGGCCCTGCGATGAATCAAACTCAGCTTGACTAATATTATTCCGATCATGTGGCGGATCATCTCCGTCCTCTACAAACGCGCCAACCTGTTCGCTTGATATATGCTCACTTGTTTCTAACACATCTTGATGACTTGAATTATCGAATTGTTGCCATGATGGATCCTTATTCATATCTGGAATGACACCTCTATAATCATCATCCGAATCATCTGGATCACTTGTTATAACGATCTTATCATCCATCTTTTTTGCAAGATCAGGTGAAAGATCCAAACCCGTCTCCAATCTACCCAGTGCAGAATCAGACAACTCATTTGAAATGACATTCACAAGGTCATTATTGTTCTTTGTTTCCAGTTTGTTATTCATTTCACTTGGTAGCTCTTTACTGACCTTAATTTTTTTATCTTTAGTTAGGTCGGAGGGTTGATAACTTTCGACATTTATTTCATTTAACCCCTCACGACTCTTATCTTGTTCAGTTGGTAAAGGCTGTTTTAAATCATCATCCGGAGAATACGCCTTGACTAAATCTTGCTCAACACTATCAAACGTTGTATTAGCTAATGATAAATCTGTTCCAATAAACCTTTTAGCTGGAAGATCTTCGTTTTGTAATTCACTTTCAGTCGCATCGTCGTGATTTAAAGCAATATCGGCTTGTATCGAACCTTGATCAACTTTATCTTCTGATCCCTTCGTGCCACTCGGCATAATTTCTTTTTCTGGCTCTACTTCCGTCACAATATTATCAAGCTTTTTCAAAAACTCTGGGTCCTCATAATTACTAATCGGCACCTTTACATCTGAGATATTAGATGACTTCCACGGGTCATCCTCGAGTTGTTTCATCCCTACCTCATATTTCTGAGTGTATGTATCGAATGCCAATACCTTTACGTTTATTTCGTCACCAATATCTAGAACCAGAGAGGGATTAGAAACTCGTTTCCAAGCAATGTCATTTACGTTAAGCACTCCAATTGACTCTCCTAAATCAAGAAGTGCACCCAAGGGTGACAAACTAGTTACAATACCTGAGCATAAATCACCAACTACTAAACCTTTTTGAAAAGTTTCGCTTGTCGAAAAATCTTCAAAATTGTCATCTGAGCCTTGCACCACATCTGCACTAGGTTGGTTTTGGTTAAGTGAACTTTCGTGCGACCTCTGCTTCATCAAATCACTATCCTCTCGGGAGGCTTGGGCCGATGAGTGATCAGAATCAGAAGCTTTTGTGATTTCACGGTGGGTCTTTTTTGTATTAAGTATAGCAGCCGTGTTTTTACCCTCTTTACTCCTGCTAAATTTTTGTTTTGTGTCTGAATTTGTGTAACCGTGTGAATCATAGCCTAGAGAATCAAGCTCGGGGCCTCCTTCTCGCCAATCTTTGGCATCCACCAGCCTGGATTCGGACTCGAGAATCAAAGAGTTCACGGGCTTATCTGACGCATCTTCGGGCTTTATGATTTCGACAGACGCCGTTATTTGGGTTGGTTGCAGGGCATCATCAGCAAAAGTAGCTACCAACGCCTCATCATCAACCTGTGATGTAACAAAATTATCCAGATCATATTCCGAATCATTACTATTCGTTTTACTTAGGTCGAGATTCGCAAAACGATCATTCTGCTGATCAAAACCCTTGTTATGCCCCGCATCTACAACATTCATTTGTTCATGGTTATCCAATGGGAACGATGTGGCTTCTGGCTCCTTGGACGGACCTCCTTGAGGTAGAACGATTTCTTCTCGCTGCTGAGCATCAGCAGAGTCTTCGCTTTCATTGATTACAAACTCCGATTTATCTTGCCCTTCTTCAAGCTCATTTGAAACTGAGGTCGAGTCAGTTTTTTCTGATTTAAGTTCATCGAAGAGGCTTTGTTGCACTATTTTGGATGCGGCAGCAACGGAATCATGGTCACCAGTTCTTTCTATTTCAGTGTATATTTTTTCCAGCTCTCTAAATCTAGCCTCCTCGTAAAGTATCTGCATCAATCTTACTCTACAAGCGGCGTCTTGCGGTTTAGCAAAACGTTCTTCCTGGAGCACATCAATCGCTTCATCAATTTTTCCGACAGACATGTACATTTCAGCATCAATCATTGGATCAACCATTGAGTCAAAAAAGCGCGAGGATACTTCATCGGCAGTATTAGGGAAAATTTCCGTATCGCGTTCATCAAAAAGCTTGATTTCTAAGCCATCCGCCTCGTCAAAGTGGAAATTTAAATCATCAAGATTACTTGCTCCGTCAATACCTGAAGTTTTCTTTGGTAGTGGCTTTGAAGCACGCCGGGAATACATATATAGACCCCCAAACAAACCGGATCCAAATACCAGAGCACCCAGGAGAGCGCTGAAGCCCGTAAATTTGGGTTTTGTAAGGTCAGATTGCTTTAGCGACGAATCGTTAAGTTCCATATTATTTGAGGAGGTTGTCTCATTTTTTTGGGGCTCAATCGCATTAAATCCTTCTTCTTCATCCAAAGCTCTTTTTATCAAAAGATTGGCGGCTCGCTCTTGCTCAAGAGCGCTTCTTCTAATTGAGCTAATTAGAGCTCGTGACTGAATTCTATCGGGCTCTATTCTTTCTATACCTGGACTTACAAAAGCTCCAAATTCTGATCTTACCTCTTCCTCAGTCGGCAATAAGATGACTGAACCCACGACAATCGCAGTTACGTCGCCATCTTCAAACGCTGCAGAGTTGTATCTAAAAATCGCCTCCATAACTTGCACAACGCTTATTCCAGCAAACCTCAGCCTTCTCGCGATTTTCCATAGAGTATCACCGGGCATAACCTTATATTGACCGGGAGCTAATTGCTGTTCAGTGAGAATGGTGACCGAATTATCCAACCAATCACGCTCTACTGAACCGATATCCTTGTCCTGGCCATCTAATTCAGCTAATACTTGGACTGTATTGCTGAATTGGTTTGCGGCGACTGTCTGTGCAAGACCACTAGAGGACATACCGATCAATGAGACTAAAACACTACTCACTAAAACTGCAGTCACACAACAGCTGTTCATAGATATTTTTTGGATTTGCATCTCACGTCCTCTCGCCGGAGTGATTACTGTACAGTTAGTTTCGAGCTACACACAAAACGTACCAGCAATTGTTATTGACAAGCATTCTAGCATTGATATGTATACTTATGTATTTGAAGACTTTATGACCCGGGAGTCAACCCCTTGAGACAAGAAAGGAATCTGCTCATTCTGAATATTCCTTTATAAGTGATGAGAAAACACTGCTGTGGGTAGAAATAAAGCAACGGTAATTCCCTAGTCAACGTAAAAGAAAACAGTATTAAGTGTAAGTTTAACTATGACTCAAACTCGATTATTATCTCTAACATACGCCTCAAAGGCTCGGCAGCCCCCCAGAGCAACTGGTCACCTACCGTGAAAGCTGAGAGATATTGTCCTCCCATATTCATTTTTCGAAGACGACCAACAGCTACCTGCAATGTTCCGGATACAGCGGCAGGTGTGAGCTCAGTGAGTGAAGCATCTTTTTTATTTTGTACTACTCTTGTCCAAACACTAGTATTACGCAGTATAGCGTGAACATCATCTAGGGGCACATCTTGACGAAGCTTTAGCGTTACTGCCTGACTGTGGCTCCTCATAGCTCCCACCCTCACACATAGTCCATCCAAAGCCACAGGATTATTGGAGCGCCCCAAAATTTTGTTTGTTTCTGCTTGATTTTTAAATTCCTCTCGGCTTTGACCATTACCAATTTCACTGTCAATCCAAGGCAAAAGGTTTCCGGCCAGCGGTTGGTTCCACTCTGTTATTGGAAACTTATCCGACGCAATACACTCGCGAGTCAGCCGATCAATCTCTAAAATAGAAGATTTTGGATCATTCAGCAAATCACTTACGGAGCCTTCCAACCTGCCCATCTGCATAATCAGCTCCCGCATGTTGTTTGAACCTGCGCCTGATGCCGCCTGATAAGTCATAGATGAAGCCCATTCCACAAGATCTTCTTTGAATAGACCACCCAATCCCATCAACATCAAACTAACTGTACAGTTGCCTCCAATAAAATTTTTTATTCCGCTTTCGAGACCTGCGTCAATCACGCTACGATTAACTGGATCGAGCACAATTATTGCATCATGATTTAATCTAAGCGCAGACGATGCATCGATCCAATATCCCGCCCAACCCAAGCCCCGCAACTCAGGGTAAACTTGCTTCGTATACACACTGCCTTGACATGAAATGATAATATCCATCGCTTGAAGGCACGAAATATCAAATGCATCCATCAACGGTTGACTATCCGGTATATCAAAAGGATTTGAAGCTCCCGCCTGAGAGGTGCTGAAAAAATAGGGATGTATCGACCGGAAATTGTCCTCTGAGAACATCCTCTCAATCAACACTGAACCAACCATACCGCGCCATCCAATCAGGCCAGTCTTAAGCATCATTTAGCTCCGATACTATTACCGCCAATCCAAATTACTCCTTCATAGGCGCACAGTAACGGCGTCGCCGATTTCGCGGGTGGTTACCATCATCATTGAGTCGCTCATAATATCTGGAGTTCGAAGACCCTCATCCAACACCTCATTTACCGCTAATTCTATGGTTTCAGCAATGTCCGGGCGGTGGAAAGAATACTTCATCATCATAGCCACTGAAAGTATGGTCGCTAGGGGATTGGCTGTTTGTGTGCCGACAATATCGGGAGCTGACCCGTGGCAGGGTTCGTAGAGGCCTCTCCCATTTTTATCTAAGGAAGCTGAGGGGAGCATACCAATTGATCCGGTAAGCATTGCGGCAGCGTCCGAAAGAATATCTCCAAACATGTTGCCAGTTACGACAACATCAAACTGCTTTGGTTCCTTAACAAGTTGCATTGCGGCGTTGTCAACATACATATGCGTCAACTCCACAGAAGGATAGTCAGAGGCTAAACCAGATATGATCTCCCGCCAAAGGACTGTAGCCTCCAAAACATTCGATTTGTCGACAGAACACAACCGCTGACCTCTTACAAGAGCTGCCTCAAAAGCTACCCTGCCAATACGACGTATTTCAGATTCTGAATACTTATAAGTGTTAAAGCCCTCTCGCTCTCCATTCTCAAGGACACGAATACCTCTTGGTTTACCAAAGTAAATACCTCCAACCAGCTCACGTATGATAAGAATGTCCAAACCTGATACGATCTCTGGCTTGAGGGAGGAGGCAGTACAAAGCTGCGGATACATAATTGCTGGCCTCAAATTAGCGAAGAGACCAAGTTCAGACCGAAGCTGAAGTAATCCCTGTTCCGGCCGCAACTCTCGATCCAAACCATCCCATTTAGGACCACCAACCGCTCCGAGCAATATTGCGCTTGATTGATGCGCTAGAGCTATTGTGTTTGATGGGCATGGACTTCCAGCCTTATCATAGGCCGATCCTCCCAAATCAGCGAATTTTAACTCCACATCTAGATCAAACTTGACAATCACTGCTCTCAACACCTTGACTGCCTCATCAATGATCTCCGGCCCTATGTTATCGCCCGGCAAAACAAGAACTAAAGAAGTCATTTTATCGCACCAAAAATCCAGGGATGTAACTTTCTTCGCTCCGTCTCATACCTCAAGATAGCATCTTTGTCACGTAAAGTAACATCTATCTCATCCAAGCCCTCAATAAGACAGTTTTTGTAGAACTCATCAATTTGAAAAGTGAAGTTACGACCATTGTCAAGGAATACCTTTTGAAGACACAGATCAATAGAAATCGAAAATCCAACTTCGGAATAAAGTTGATTAAACAATTGATCGACCAGATCCCAATGTAAGGTAATTGGCAGTAGCCCATTTTTGAAGCAATTATTATAAAAGATGTCTGCAAAACTTGGCGCAATAATTGCGCGAAAACCATAATCTTTGAGCGCCCAGGGCGCGTGTTCTCTGCTTGACCCACAACCAAAATTCTTTCGCGTTAACAAAATAGTAGACCCGATGTAACGCTCTTTATTTAATGGGAAATCAGGATTTTCCTCGCGTTCCTCGAGATTCGAACCCTGATGTCCTTGATCAAGGTAACGCAGCTCATCGAAAAGATTCAAACCAAAACCGGTTTTTTTAATAGATTTAAGGAATTGCTTTGGGATGATCATGTCAGTATCAACATTCGCCCGATCCATAGGTCCAACCAGTCCTCTGTGGCGAGTAAAAGGTTCTATCATCTTGAATTCCCCGAGAAGGTCCTTACGTCAACAATCCTCCCGGTGATCGCTGCTGCTGCTGCCATGGCTGGACTCATTAAGTGGGTTCTCCCTCCGCTCCCCTGTCGACCTTCAAAATTACGATTTGAAGTCGAGGCACAATGTTCTCCAGCCCCCAATCTGTCATCATTCATAGCAAGACACATCGAACATCCAGGTTCCCGCCACTCCATTCCCGCATCAACAAAGACTGAATGTAACCCCTCGGCTTCAGCTTGACACTTCACAATTTGCGAGCCTGGTACCACTAATACCTGTTTAACAGTTTCGGCCCTCTTGCGCCCTTTTACAACTTCAGCAGCTGCGCGAAGATCCTCAATACGAGAATTCGTACAGGATCCAATAAATACTCTATCGACCATAATTGAGGTTATTTGTTGCCCTTCTTCAAGACCCATATATTCTAGGGCATGACGTAATCCATCTCTCTCGCTGGGTGTTGTCATACTACTCATTTTTGGGACTCTTCCTGATACCTCCGCTACCATTTCTGGTGATGTACCCCAACTTACTTGAGGAGCGATCTCATTGGCCGACATAAACACTTCCTTATCGAATTGCGCTCCCTCGTCACTCACAAGTGATCTCCAATAGGACGAGGCGGTATCAAAAAGATCACCTTTTGGCACGTACCTACGACCCTTTACATAATTAATCGTTTTTTCATCAACCCCGACAAGGCCAACACGCGCACCAGCCTCGATCGCCATGTTGCATACTGTCATACGACCCTCCACCGACATATCGGCAAAAACATCGCCAGCAAACTCTATCGCATGTCCATTTCCACCTGCGGTGCCAATCTTTCCAATAATCGCTAAAATTACGTCCTTAGGGGTCACACCAAACCCTAACTTACCATATACGGTCACGCGCATATTCTTCATTTTTTTTGTAACCAAGCACTGAGATGCTAATACGTGTTCCACCTCGGAAGTGCCTATCCCATGTGCAAGACAGCCAAGAGCTCCGTGAGTGGCCGTGTGTGAATCCCCGCACACAACCGTCATTCCCGGCATAGTAACTCCAAGTTCAGGACCCATTACATGCACAATACCCTGGCCAATATCATTCATTTTAAATTCTTTAATTCCAAACTCAATACAATTGTCATCCAAAGCTTTTACCTGAATTCTTGACGTTTCGTCAGGGATCCCCTCTACTCCAGCTTTGCGCTCACCAGGATCTGTTGAAATATTATGATCTGGTGTGGCGATATTAGTGTCCAAGCGCCATGGCCTCCTTCCCGCCAGGCGTAAGCCCTCAAATGCCTGGGGCGAGGTGACTTCATGAAGAATGTGACGATCAATGTATAACAACGTTGAGCCATCGTGGCGATGAGACACAACATGGGTATCCCATAACTTGTCGTAAAGCGTTTGTCCGGTCACTGTTGATAGAACCCCTTTTTGTCTGAATGATTCTTAACTCACAACATCACTAACTCTGTATGATATCACTAATATCTTGTTTAGCTTAATAACGTCTCTCGAACCCTTTGCTTGAATGCCGAAATATTTCTCAAAAATGAAGGTCGCAACCCAAACACTGTACCTTAATCAATTGGATCAAGGTCCCTACTTACACCATTATTCTGAGCAATATCTCTCAAGTAATGGTCCATTAGCACCACCGCAATCATTGCCTCAGCGATCGGCACGGAACGAATACCAACGCATGGGTCATGTCGGCCCGTCGTTACCACCTCAACCGACTCACCATGCGTGTTTATTGAACAGCCGGGGATTCTGATGCTCGAAGTTGGTTTTAATGCCAAACATGAGTGAATACTCTGTCCCGTTGAAATTCCACCTAAAATCCCACCAGCATTGTTGGATAGAAAGCCTCCTGGAGACATCTCATCCCTGTGTTCAGATCCCCTTTGATCAATGGCGGAAAAACCTGCCCCAATTTCCACACCCTTTACGGCATTTATGCTCATCAATGCATGTGCTATGTCAGCATCAAGTCGGTCAAAAACTGGCTCACCTAACCCCACGGGCACATTCTCCGCCACCACTCTCACTTTGGCGCCCACCGAGTCTCCTGCTCTTAAAAGTGCCTTTATATATGCTTCAAGAGCAGGAATTTTTTCAGGATCAGGGAAAAAAAAGGCATTTTTCTCAATCTCAGATTGTTGAAAACTTTCTGCTACAATTGGACCGAGTTGCGAAACATAACCATATATGTTGACTCCTAGTTGCTCGTTTAAATATTTTTTTGCTATACCACCGGCGGCGACTCGCATAGCAGTCTCTCTAGCCGAGCTTCTTCCACCGCCTCGGTAATCTCGGATACCATACTTTTGATGATACGTATAATCTGCATGAGATGGACGGAATAAATTCTTGATATTACTGTAATCTTTTGTTTTTTGATCAGTATTTTCAATTATCATTCCAATAGGTGATCCGGTTGTCATGCCCTCAAAGACACCTGAAAGGATTCTTATTTCGTCTGCTTCTCGTCTCTGAGTTGTATACCGAGACTGCCCGGGCTTCCGACGATCCAAATCCATCTGGAGATCTCCCGCACAGAGACTAAGTCCCGGAGGACATCCATCGACTATACACCCCAAAGCATCGCCATGACTCTCGCCAAAGCTAGTCACTGAAAACAGTTTTCCTAACGTATTACCAGACATGGCTGTAAACTCCCGGTGTTAATATTTTCAATTATACGAAAATTACGAAAAAAAATGGCTGTTTTCATACAGTACTTCATGACTTAGAATGAAAACACCCGAATCACCTTCTCCTACCGAGGGCCAAATAAATGGTACGTCGGTGAATTCTTTCTCCAATGCAATAGCAGAGTTTCCGACTTCTACGACCAGAATTCCTTGAGGGTTGAGGTGATCAATTGCTTCCCGAAGTAGTTGACGAGTAAATTCTAGCCCATCTTCACCAGACAACATTGCTCGAACCGGCTCATGTCGGTACTCAGCCGGCATCGCCGCAAATTCTTGCGAATCTACGTATGGCGGATTACATACAATTAAATCGAATTTTTTACCATTCAAGCCGCTGAAGCAGTCAGACTCTACTATCTCGACACGATCTAACAGACTATGGGCCTCAACATTACGTCGGGCAACCTTTAGCGCTTCCCTGCAAATATCAGATATTGTTACAACAGCCTCGTCAAATTCATAGGCACATGCGATGCCAATACAGCCGCTCCCAGTACACATATCCAGCAGGGAGTGAGGTTCACACATCAACCAAGGGGAAAACTGATAAAAGACTAGCTCTGAAATGGGAGAACGTGGAATTATCACTCTAGGATCCACAAAAAACTCCAGACCGCAAAACCAGGCCTTCGAAGTTAGATAAGGGGCGGGAATACGCTCCCTGACACGACGATCACACAGCCGGCGAAAAAATTCTGCTTGATCTTCTGTAACCTCATTGGTTAAGACGTCACTTTGCGGATCTGGCCCAAGATGAAAAGCGTGACTCACCAAAAACACAGACTCATCCCATGCGCTGGTCGTGCCGTGCCCGAAGTAAAGACCATTTGACAAAAAAAGCTGCTCTGCTTCAGCCAAAAGGTCCCCAAGCGTAGTGACTGACTCCACCTAATTGATCCTTCCCACGAATAATTGCGCGAGGTGTAATGTTAGTTGAAACGCACATCATTAGTAAACGCGATACTGGCAATTTGAAGAACTTTGGTACAGAATGCGTTCGCTCTTTAACTTACTCTCTTCACTATAGCAAAAGGGATTACCATGGAAAAAGCGTTCGAAAAAATTATAAGCCTGACAGGAGAGGATTTGTCTCGTCCTGGGTTAACTAAAACACCGGCCCGAGCCGCAAAAGCATTCGAGTATCTAACCAGCGGATACAACGTAGATCTTAATCAGCTAATAAATAATGCTCTATTCCCCTCAGATTCCGAGGAAATGGTAATGGTGAAAGACATAGAGCTCTTCTCTCTGTGTGAACATCACTTACTTCCATTCATTGGTAAGTGCCACGTAGCGTACATACCCAATGGAAAAGTTCTTGGGTTGTCAAAAATTGCTCGGGTAGTAGATATGTTCTCACGGCGTCTACAGATTCAGGAAACGCTGGCGCAACAAATAGCCTCGACGATTCAGAAAGTTACCAGTGCCCAAGGTGTAGGTGTTATAATTGAGGCGAAACACATGTGTATGATGATGCGCGGTGTCGAAAAGCAGAATTCTTCCATGAAAACTTCAGCCATGTTGGGCCTGTTTCGCAGCAACCAAGCAACTAGAAATGAATTCCTTGCGCTTCTTCAGGGGCATTAAACACATGTTAAAAACCTAACCGCAAACTCAATACCAAAATGCGTCATCAACACGCTAAATGAAAAAGTCTGGAAAAAGTTCCTCCTCCGTGATCGCAGGATCCACACGATACTTGCTGAAGTCGTGACAGCCCTCTTCTCGCAATACGTCCTCGTCAATACAAAAATTTCCACTAAAACTTGTGCTCTCTCGAATTAAGATTGAATGTGCAGCGTCCCCCATTATCTTTGCTGAGCGAGAGCGACGCAAAACATGCTCACCACCCACGATGTTAGCAACTGCAGCGGTGGCGATAGTAGTTTTTGGCCAGAGAGCATTAAAAGCAATTCCTAGGTTTGCAAACTCTTCACTCATCCCTAGGACGCACATACTCATCCCAAACTTTGCCATAGTATAAGCGACGTGGTTCTGGAACCAACGCGCTTCCATATTTAGGGGAGGTGAAAGGTTTAGGACATGGGGGTTCTCAGCCTGCTTAAGGTGCGGAATTGCTAACTTAGAACATAAAAATGTACCGCGAGTGTTGATAGTGTGCATTAAATCATAGTTTTTCATTGTTAACATCTCAGTGCTCATCAAATTTATAGCGCTCGCATTGTTTATAACAATATCAATACCTCCAAAATGTGCTGCGGTCTTTTGAATAGCCATCTCCAATTGATCCTCGAAACGTATGTCTACTGGCAAAGGTAACGCCCTGCCGCCACTAGCATTGATTTCCTCCGCGGCTGAATAAATTGTCCCAGGAAGTTTTGGATGAGGCTCAGTGGTCTTGGCTACAATAGCTACATTAGCTCCATCAAGAGCTGCTCGCTTTGCAATCGCCAGTCCAATGCCTCGACTGGCCCCGGTAATAAATAAGGTTTTTCCATTTAAATTTGCCATATAAACGCCATAACCTTTGTCACCGCTTATCCATGGGCATGCCCCACTGTTTATCCAGATCCGGGTGATTTTCTTCGTTCAGAATTACAACTTAAGTATTCCCCAGACCGCCCCGTGTTAAAGACACCGGATCGAGCAGAGTCTCTAGAACCTCCCGATTCATCTCAGTTTCCTCAATAGCAACCTCAATTATTGGACGACTCTGGGCATACGCTTTTTTTGCAATTTCAGCGGCTTTAGCATAGCCAATAACAGGATTCAGGGCAGTAACAAGTATAGGATTTCTGGACAAAGATGCATTTAACTTCTCTTCATTGACCTTAAAGGTGCTTATAGCCTTGTCCGCTAAAAGTCGGGACACATTTGTCAGCATTTCGATACTTCTAAGTAAATTATCCGCGATCATCGGCAACATCACATTCAACTCAAAGCTACCTGACTGCCCGCCAATTGAAATCGCCATATCATTACCCATGACCTGAGCGGCTACCATTGCTGCAGACTCTGGGATAACTGGATTTACCTTACCTGGCATTATCGAGGAACCCGGTTGCAAAGGTTCCAAAGAGATCTCTCCTAAGCCAGCTAAAGGTCCGGAATTCATCCACCTTAGGTCATTCGAAATCTTCATCACAGAGACAGCTACTGTCCTAAGATTTCCTGACAATGCCACGGCAATATCTTGTGTCCCAATATGCGTAAAAAAATTTTCGGCTACAGTAAAACAAATACCTGTCGTTTGCGACAGCTTCTCACAAAATAATTTTGGGAAGTCAGAATGTGCATTTATACCGGTGCCAACAGCAGTACCGCCTTGAGCGAGACTCCTCATGGACGGAAGGATATCCTCCAAGAAGTCAATATTTTGTCGGATTTGAGTTGCCCAACCCATTAAACTCTGACTCATTCGCACCGGCATGGCATCCATCAAGTGTGTTCGGCCTGTTTTAACGTGTCGGTGAACTGCTTCTGCTTTTCGCTCGATTGCAACCGCAAGGTAATATAAAGCCGGTAAGAGGCCCGATTGCAATTGCATCGATGCACTTATATGGATTGCGGTTGGTATGATGTCATTACTACTTTGTCCAAAATTAACGTGGTCATTTGCACTTACTTCCCGACCCAAGCGACGAGAGGCCAGCGTAGCCAGCACCTCATTAGCATTCATATTTGAACTTGTACCAGACCCAGTTTGATAAATATCAACTGGAAAATTTATCATCAATCGATCATCCAACAGCAAATCGTCAACGGAAGAAACAATTGCCTCGCACATATCTTTGGGTATTAGCTCCAAAGCATAATTCGCCTCGGCAGCTGATCTTTTTGCCAACAAAAGCGCTCTTATGAACGCCGCAGGCATTGTCCTTCCGCTGACAGGAAAATTATTAATGGCTCGTTGAGTTTGAGGCCCATACAACGCATCTTTCGGCACATCCAAGCTGCCCATGCTATCTTTTTCAATCCTAATACTCATGACACATCCTTCTAAAATCTTTATTCGACGATAGTTGAATTGACTCTATCATTTTAACCCAGACTACACACAGAAATATTCCAGGAAATATTCCCACGATCGCCTTTCTTTGATGAATTTTAGGTGAATAGTTCGCTTGTGCTAGGCCCAATCACGATAAACCGAGATATTTGAATAATGGATGGGCAATAACATGTTGCTGCAGTAATGCGGGACTTTAGAAATTCTTTAAGTAGTTCTAAATGATCGAGCCGAAATGCTGCGAGATCGCAAACGCGACATCCTTAGCCCCAGACTCTAAATGTAAGTGATGCCCCCCGTGAATCTTTTCCTCAACAAAATTTTTAATATGCTTTCTTGGATTGATATACTTTTTTGTCCGCTGATCATTTTTCTTCGTGTTTGCAAAAACGCCTTTGCTTGCTGTAATCATCTTTGTTGGTGCCGCAATAGATTCAAAGAAGTCCCTCATCTGCCCACCTGTAAACCTCAATGCGGAGGAACACTTCAGGCGTTGATCGTTATTCCAGAAATATCCCCTATCACATTTGCGAACACCTCTCTTGGCAAGAACTTCAGCCGCACCCATTTCAAGAGGCAAAAAACCATTAGCCCTTGCGGTCACGGCATCTTCAAAAGTTGTGAAAAAAGTCGGATCTGAAGAAGAAAATAAGTTTTCTTCTCGAACTGATTTGACAAAATGTCTAGAAGCACTATGCTTCTTACCTGCAATTGATATATGTCCGTCAATCATGAGCAGTCTTCTAATAAGACGAGGAAAAGCACCGGCGACAAGTGCTGCTATAAGGGCTCCTCTTGAATGGCCAATTAAAGAAAAATGATCCCAGTGCATTTGCTTTGCGATAGAGGTAACATCATGGATCTCCTGAAGGAGGTCATAGGTAGCGTCTGGGGAGCGAGAGTCACTTAAACCGTGCCCAGCACTGTCTACCGCCAGAATATGCATACCTTTAATATGAGGCATGATTCGATCGAATGTAGCAGCATTATCGAGCCATCCGTGGAGAGCAATTACTGGCATGGATCCGTCAATACCCCACTCTTTCGCCGATATTGACAAACCTCGACAACAAAATTTTTTTTCACCAACATGAATAAGTGACAAGCTCTCTCATCCCTACTAAAATCGTGCCATGAGCACGTAGATATAGAGCTTCTAACTTTAGCTCTCACCCTACAAAGTATCGCCTCGACCCAAAAACTGTCTGGTCTCAGCTACCTTTGTCCTCATCACGATCCCCAATACCACCAGAAGAGCCCTCGTCGGCCGTAAAAGACGGCACATCATCGGTTGCTCCAACAGATTTAAACTCGGAGTCATCAGCTCGATCTGGCTGGTCTGTACCAGATCTATCTGCGCTGCCTTCTAAACTTCTTGACCATTCGCTGAAGGGAAATGCTTTGTGCTCACTGGTAAATGTGACAAATCGCAATGTATCAAAGACCCAGAGGCTTAAATCACCTGAAAAATCTATAATCTTTTTATTCGTGCTCCCAGTTGCCAGGAACATACCGGACTGCACCAGAATTATTATAAATAATAGCCCACGCGCGATTGCCAAAAAAACTAAGAACAGCAACACGTACCCCAACCTAATCCAAGAATCAATGTTCATTAACGACGTTTTTAGATCAGTCATTTAAGCTCTCCATAAAATCAACATCATAATTCTGTTCAGCCCTCATCATGTTTTGTAATGACACCTCTACCGATTGGCCTTCGAATAACGTTGCGTGCAATGCCGAGGCCAAGGGCATATATATTCCCATTTGATCCGCTTTATTTTTAACAAGTTTGGTAGTGTTTATGCCCTCCACAACTTGTCCCACCTCACGGAGCGTCGTGTCAAGCGACTTTCCTTTCCCTATTCCAAACCCGACTTGAAAGTTTCGGCTCAGGGGTGACGTACATGTCACGAAGAGATCACCCACCCCGCTCAAGCCGAGAAAAGTCGCGGCTTTAGCACCCAACCTCGTTCCAAAGCGGCACATCTCAGCAAGACTTCGAGTCAGAAAAACACCTTTTGTATTGTGCCCTGCTTCCATTGCTGAAGCAATGCCAGCAATTATTGCGTATATATTCTTAAGTGCTCCTGCTAATTCAACTCCTCGCTGATCATGATTCGCATAGACACGAAATTGCTTCGAGGCGAGCATGGTCTGCACTAACCTACACAAATCGGGATCCCCACTAGCGACAACAGTCCCCGTTATCTGTTGGCTGGCGATTTCTTGCGCAAGATTTGGGCCGCTAATTACAGCGACTCTAGCGTGAGGTATCTGCCGCCTAATGAGCTCGCTTGGAGTGTCAAAGTCTTCACCGCAAATCCCCTTGGCTGTGCTCACGATCACCGTTCCGGGAATAACTTGATCAGCAATAGCCCGGGCCAGGCCGCCAATTGCAGAACTTGGAACCGCAAAAAAGACAGTGGTAGCCTTATCTAAAGCCTGCTTAAGATCCGCCGTTATGCCTAGATGTGGCGACAATTCATAGTTGGGAAGGTAATCAGAATTAATTCTACAAAAATCCGTTCGCTCAGCTCGGTCAGCACTCCTCATCCACAAGTAGGCACTATGTTGATTCACGGCAATTATGTTAGCGATGGCAGTACCAAAGCTACCGCCGCCAAGAACGACTACTTTACCTTTATCAAGCATTGCTTGGTCCAATTCCTATACTCGCTTCCAGTATAGAGTCAGCAAATGGTTATGTCAGGCAAAAAAACTAAAAAATCGGAACCAGCTCAGTCTCAAACTAAAGATGCTCAGGAGAACATCATCTTATTCAGCTGTTGGACAAACTGAGCAGGATTATCAAGTGGCCGTCCCGCGGACAATGCTGCTTGATCAAATAGCAAACCAGCGAGTATCTCAGCATCCTCAGTTCCATCCTCAGATTTTAATTTAACTACAAGAGGATGCTCTATGTTAATCTCAAGAACAGGCTTGGTGTCGGGCACACTTTGCCCCGCGGCCTGCATTATTTTCCGCATTTGCTCCCCCATGTCATGCTCCCCCACTACAAGGCATGCAGGCGAGTCTGTTAGTCGCTGAGTAGTCCTGACGTCGTTCACTTTGTCGTCGAGAAGTTCCTTCACGCGATCACAAAGTTCTTTCTCAGTTTTATTTTCACTTTCCTGGTCACTCTTTTCTTTGTCAGACTTTTTTGTCTTTGAGTCAGTAAGTTCCTGCAAATCTAACTCGCCTCGAGAAATATCCTGAAAATTAAGGCCGTCAAACTCGGTGAGGTAACCCATCATCCATTCATCTATCCGATCCGTCATTAATAGAACTTCTATATCATGTTTTCGGAACGCTTCTAAGTAGGGGCTATTCGCTATAACCGAGTAACTTTCGCCCGTAAGATAATAAATTTTGTCTTGATGACCCTTTTTTCTGCCAACGTAGTCCATCAAGCTTACAGAACAAGAATCTGAGTCGCTCTCAGAGCTCGTAAACCTTAACAGTTTCGCAATTTTTTCCCGATTAGCATGGTCTTCACTAGGGCCTTCCTTGAGAACGCTACCGAATTGGCCCCAAAATGTCGTATATTTTTCGACGTCATTTGACGCAAGTTTTCCTAGCATATCAAGAACCCGCTTGGTTATCGCAGAGCGAATGTTGTCAACCACCGGCGTCTTTTGGAGCAGCTCTCGTGACACGTTTAACGGAAGGTCTGCACTGTCAATAACGCCTTTTACAAACCGCAGATACATCGGCATGAATTGCTCAGCATCGTCCATAATAAAAGTACGTTTTATGTACAACTTTACGCCTCTTGCAGCATCTCTTTGATAGAGGTCCATCGGGGCCATGCTAGGTATGTACAACAAACTCGTGTATTCATGCTTTCCTTCTACGCGATTGTGACTCCAATGAAGAGGAGGAGAGAAATCATGAGAGATGTGGCGGTAAAAGTCTTTATATTCATCATCGGTTATCTCGCTTCGCGACCGAGTCCATAAAGCTTTTGCATCATTTATAGAGTCCCACTCAGGAGTTTTATCTGGATCTTCGACAACGATCTCATCTTCATCAGTTTCAGGTGCGGGAGGGTCTTTCTTTATCATTTGCACCGGAATGGCAATATGATCAGAGTACTTTTTAACGATACTTCGCAAACGCCAATCATTTGCGAACTCGTACTCGTCATCTTTAAGGTGCAACGTGACTCTGGTACCACGCTCTACCATATTAATTGGCTCAATCTGATAATCTGCCTCTGCTTCACATGTCCATCGCACCGCATCACTATCAGCACCTCCCGCTCGTCTTGTCTCAACAACAACTCTCTTTGCTACAATAAAAGAGGAGTAGAACCCAACTCCGAACTGACCAATCAGCTGAGCATCTTGCTGTTGATCACCAGTCAAGGACTGAAGAAATTCGCTGGTACCAGATTTGGCAATGGTCCCGAGGTTTTCTATTACCTCGTCCTTTGACATTCCGATACCATTGTCCGAGACTGTTAGAGATTTATTTTCCTCATCTACCTCAATTCTGATTCTCAAATCACCGTCGCTATCATACAGACTGGGATCTTCCAGCGCCTCAAAACGTAACTTGTCGGCGGCGTCGGAAGCATTTGAGATTAACTCTCTCAAGAATATTTCCTTGTTCGAATAGAGCGAGTGGATCATAAGGTGCAGAAGCTGCTTTGCTTCAGTTTGGAAAGCCCTGGTTTCTGCATGGTTCGAGGCTGACATTGTTTTCGAATCTCCCTATCAATTTGATATCTTTTAGAGATGGGGACTTCAATAAAAATTTCAACCTCATTGTCTACTTTATTGCTATCACACTAACATTACTTTGTTAGCAAGGGCGAAAATAATATTATTTTAGGTAAATAGTTTACTGATGCCGCATCCTACATGGCAGGAAAACCGTGCCTTGAGCTTGTAGTGACTCGAGCGTAAAAGTCTCTCTGTATCTTGGATTACCTAAATCACTAACAAACTGTGCAAAAAAACATCATGGCCTGCAGCACCCTCGAAGTGCCACCCGAGACAACACGGTCATCGGCCTTTTAAAGCCAAAAATAAGTCCCTCACACACCATCAAGCTTTAAGCCCGCTACGTTTTAAACCGGACCTGATAACCGCAGTTTTTTAGTTGGATCCAGCGGCTCCATCAAATCAGTTTCGACGGTAAGATCTCCTCAGTAAAATCCAGAGACTATCTCAATTTTATTCTTTGTAGTACTTAAAAAGTTTTTCGCTTCAGCGATATCCAATAGCTCCAGCCGGAGGTCTCGAAGCACATTTTTATGAGCATGCTAGATTGCCAATTACAGTAACTCCAGAAACTTAACGAGCCGTCAAGACGTCGGAAATTCATACAATGTTATTTTAAAAAAAAAATCCGAGCTCGCCGAAATTTGTGGCTACCCTCCTTCCTGTGTAATGCTCAAAAAGAATAAAGAAGACAAAAGAGCGCTTTTAATTCTGAAACCAGTGTTCTAACCAAGTTAAAAATTTCTAAGAAATAAACGCAGTCAAAATCTATGTCTTCACAACTCATCACAATTCCTCTGGAGTACGCGATGGTGTTGTCTTACAGTGGGTCAAAAGATCACATTGTTTAACCTAAGGACCTGTGTCAGACTTAACTTGGGGGACACAAAAGCAAAAATTTTCAGTAATTTTTTAATCTAACCATCTGAGACAGTGACACAAGTTTGCGTATAAAAGGAATCTTCAATGATGAAAGAATTAGATTTTTATTTCGATGTAGGAAGCCCAACATCCTACCTCGCCTATCGGAAACTTCTTCAGATGCAGTCTAAATATAATTTCAATCTGATCTACATCCCAATACTTTTAGGCGGTATCTTTAAGTTAACAGGCAATCAGTCGCCTGCCGTCATCGCAGCAAAAGGAAAATATATGGAGCTATTCGATCTGCCCAGGTTTGCTAAGCTATACAACGTTTCTTTTAAATCGAATCCTCACTTTCCCGTAAACACACTTACCTTGATGCGTGGGGCTATCGCTGCTCAAGAAATGACTTTTTTAAATAAATACCTTGATTGTGTTTTCGATGCTCTTTGGGTAAAACAACTGAATATGGGTCACCCAGAGATCTTGGCTGATGAATTAAAAAAAAATGAAATGGAATATAGTGTAGTAATTAAATTAGCTCAGAGCGAACAAATTAAGGCGAAACTCATAGAAAACACTCAACAAGCTGTTGATAGAGGCATATTCGGCGCGCCAACATTCTTTATTGAAGGAGATATGTATTTTGGGCAGGATCGGTTGCATATAATCGAAACCCTTTTAATGAAAGATGGAAAGCAAACAGAAACTTTTATTAAACAATCAATATCGACAGATTCAAAGCTCAGCCCTGACCTTATGAATGAGCTATAAAAAACAAAAATATAATCTCAAGGGAAATTGACGAAGATATTGTGTGCAAAGTGGCAGGTACTAAAAGAAAATATTTGTTAGCAGCGATCATCGCCATCTTAGGATTAGAGACAAACACGGCGAAAACCAAATCACTTAACGGAGAAGAAATAGCAAATCCCGGAGGAGAATGGTTGAGTTATGGTCGTGATTATACTGAGCAACGTTTCAGCCCACTCTCCAAAATCAATCACAATAATGTAAAAAACCTTACTCTAGAGTGGAGTTTTACTTTCGCGACAGCTCGAGGCATGCAGTCTACACCCTTAGTGCATGATGGTGTCATCTACGTCAGTACCGGTTGGAGCCACGTGTACGCTCTGGATGCGATGACCGGAAAGCAGATCTGGCACTATGATGCAAAAGTTTCCAAAACTATTCTTGCAAAGACCTGTTGTGGACCCGTCAACCGTGGCGTAGGTCTTTGGCAGGGAAGTGTCACTGAACCTCTTCAAGTTTTTTTAGCCGCCCTCGATGGAAGGTTAATCGCCTTGGACGCAAAAACGGGTATGGAAAATTGGTCAACGCAAACTACGCCAACAAATGGGAATTATAGTATAACTGGGGCCCCTAGGATTGCAAAAGGCTTAGTGTTTATCGGCAATAGCGGTGGGGAATTGGGTGTTCGGGGCTTCATCTCTGCATATGACGTGTTGACAGGAGAAAAACGATGGCGGGTATATACCGTTCCACGCGATCCAAAAAAGCTCCAAGAGAGCCCTGCACTCTCCAAAGCCCTTGAAACGTGGAATGGTGATTACTGGCACACGCAGGGTGGCGGCGGCGGGACTATCTGGGATTCAATCGTATATGACCCAAAGTTTGATCTACTTTTTGTCGGCACTGGAAATGGCTCTCCATGGAATCGTAAGATTCGCAGTCCGGGTGGAGGAGATAATCTTTACCTAAGCTCTATACTGGCGCTAGATCCCGAAAACGGTGGGTATGTATGGCACTACCAAGTTACCCCAAAAGACAATTGGGATTATACAGCTACCCAACAATTGGTTCTTGCACAACTCGAAATTGACGGATCCACTCGGGATGTGATTATGCAGGCACCAAAAAATGGTTTTTTCTATGTGCTAGATCGTGTCTCAGGCGAGCTTTTATCGGCAAATCCATACACGCATATAACTTGGGCAAGCCATGTTGATATGAAAACAGGGAGACCAGTAGAAACGAAGTATGCGAATTATCAAAAAAATGGTGGAAGTTATATATGGCCCTCACCTTTCGGAGCACACAACTGGCAGCCTATGTCCTTCAACCCAAACACGGGTCTCGTTTACATACCGGTGCAAAATATCCCTGGATATTTCTCTGAAATAGACAAAGTGGAATATAAAATTAATCGCTGGAATACAGGCGTCGATCTAAACGAGGCAAGAGATGCAAAGAGTTGGGTCACAGCAAAAGCGTCAAGGGACGCTCTAGTTTATGGAGAGCTTGTTGCTTGGGACCCAGTCAAGGGCAGCAGTAAATGGCGAGTCAGGCTCCCAAAACCGTCAAATGGAGGAGTCCTCAGCACGGCAGGCGGTATCGTTTTTCAAGGCACGCACGAGGGGAAATTTGCCGCCTATGATGCGGACGATGGTGAGCATCTTTGGGAGTACAAATCAGATAGCGCTATTTTAGCTGGACCAATTAGCTATGAGATAAATAACAATCAATATATCGCGGTTACCCAAGGAGGTGGTGGGACGGTAATGCTGACTCTTGGAGAAGATCTAAAATATCAGCGAGTAAACCATAATAAACTTTTAGTGTTCAGACTGGGTAAGTCTAATCAAAGCCCAAAGCAATCTACTGAGAGCCTGGCGGCAATTTTGCCCCTGGAGGATGAATTAAGCGCAGATAAGAAAATCATCAGACATGGTGAAATGTTGTATGGTCGGAATTGTGCTAGTTGTCATGGAATCAGTGCGAAAGGAAATGGCGTTTTACCAGACTTACGCTACATGGACAAGGAGACGCACAGTGGCTTTATGGCAATTGTTCTCGGGGGCACTAAATCAGAGCATGGAATGTTGGGATACCATGACACGTTAACAGCTCTCGATGTAGAAAATATTCATCATTTTCTCAAAAAAAAACAGCAGGAATTACCTGACAGATTAGAGATGTCTAATTTACAGAAGCTCGAGTACTGGGGAATATTTTGGTTGTCGAAGCTAGGAGAGAAGTTCCCCTTTATACTTAACTGGACCCGTGGTCTTATGATGTAACAATGGGCAGGATATTTGAGGTCCCAACAATGCCTGTAACCTTTAGGTGCCGGTATATTTTGCGGGCCGCTTCGACAAAAATGCGGCCATAGATTCTTTTAAATCATTTGATTTCATACTTGTCATTAACGTGTACATCCCATTAAGCATGAGGCTTTGCTCTGTAGTCAGATTTTCACTTTGCTGAAGTATGAATTTAGTCCCCTTCACTGCTAGCGTTGAGTTTGATGCAATATCAGATGCAATCTCCATAGCGCCCTTGTATGCATCCTCAAAAGAACCATAGACGTCATTCACAAGTCCAATCTTTTCTGCTCGTTTTGAGCCAATATCCTTTCCTGTATATGCTAGTTCCGCCACATGGCCCGCATTTAAAATGTGAGGGAGACGTTGAAGTGTTCCAACATCCGCCACTAGGCCAATTCTCGTCTCTCGCACACTGAAATTAGCGTCTGAGCTGCAAAGTCTGATGTCACACGCGCTGATTAGATCGATACCGGCTCCAAGACAGTGTCCATGCACGACAGCAATCACAGGTAACGGACACTCGGCGATCGATGAAATCGCTCGCTGAAAACGACGGGCGCCTTCTAATTGGTTTAAATTCGAAACCGCTTCGGACGGCGCCTCACTCGAAGTCTTAATGGCCATTAAGCCGTCAAAAAGATCGATACCCACGCAAAAATGTTTACCCCTCCCCGCGATTATTATCGCCTTCGTAGTGCCATCCCGAGAGAGTGAATCAAGGGCACCAGGTATTATACTCCAGAGTTCAGCAGACAATGCATTATATTTATCTGGACGATTCAGCCATATCGTGCCCACATCACCCGACTTTTCAATAGACAGCAGTTCAGGAGGGGACATTGGTTACCCCTTCTGAAAAGCTGTGATTACTTTTACCAAAATTACTAAAGAAAATGTTTTCAACATCTAACGTTTTCATCATATTTTTTGCCAAATTTGAGTACTTACACTGTTGGGCCTTTAGAACAAAAGACGCCAGCAGGAACTAGATAAGGTTACTGAACATCAGCATCCATAAAAACTTATTTTTATTTAGAGCTGAGGTTCCGAAATCAAAATATCGATCACGCGTCCTCGCAGAGCTCTTTTTTGACGGGCTAAGTTCTCATGCATGTTTTTTTCATGACCCTCGAAATACAGCAGGTTTTGCAACGCCTCATCCAAATCACTTTCATCCAGCCAGTCTTGAATCTCTAGGATTTCATCATCGGTAATGTCTAAATAATTCTGATCCTCACCAGTAAATAACGACTTCCAATGTTCACAGGGATCCATATATGCACCAGCTGGGCAATCACATTTTATCCTTAAAGCCTTACCGATCCGTGAAATCTTCACAGTCACCGGCGTGGGGCCGGCACCTTGGACTCGAAAAACTTTAACCTTATTAATTTCGGACATTGAGCTTTTCCTTTTGTGTTTTATCCTACTTTATATTAGGGGCTAAAATGTCGATAAGTCAGCCTAATGAACTTGCGCCAGTCACTAGTTTAACAGCTTTGCGCCCAATGGAAAGACAGCCTTCAAAAGGGCGTTCCTCGCACAAAAATAGAATGGGATCAATCACTCTTTACTAATAGGCAATTACCCTCCCATTTTTTATGAGGTCTATTATCCACAAACAATTCGGTCTCCACCGCGAGTGTATCCCTCTGGACCTGAGTAGTATTCTTATATATCTTTCCATCACTCCCTGGGCCCTCGATGTGCTCCATCATGATTACTGTCGGCGAAAGCACAATATCCCGGTAATCTCGTCCTTGCATAGCTGCCTTTGCAAACTCCATATCAATACTGAGTTTAAAAGACTGTTTTTCGTCGATGGACGGATCCCCGGTGACACCATAGTCCTCAGCGTCAAATGATCTCTCTGTGGTACACTTGAGCTCAACAGCATTTAAATAACCACAAGGCCAAACTAAAGTGAGTAGTACTAGCCAAAAACGAAACATGACAGTTTCTCCTTACTAACGTCGGTTAAAACACACAAGTAAGTAATACCGAAATTACGAGTTTACGATGTTTCTCACGGATATTCCATGGTACACATGAGAGATAAACGCGATTTTATTTTGAAGACATTGATAAAAGACGTACTCTGAGCATACCACCCAGGTAGTTTGTGTCATAGATTCATTTTTAAAGTACCACTAGATTTAGGTTTGCTCGTTGGTAGAGGGGGTGAATAGGATTACCTCGCAAAGTTATCCCAAGGCAATACAACGGCCTGATAAACCGCAATACCTCTAACGATCGATCAAGATACTCGCCACCGTTTCCCCATGCAGCTAATGTAACTTTATGCTTTCGGAAAGCAAGTTCCAGCCATCCATCATTTTGAGGGCCGATGGGATCATCCATTTTTCTTAACTCTAGGGGATCCCTTGCCACAGCTGCAAATAAATTAACAATACAGAGTTGGCCAAAACCCCACTTCCTCGCATAGCTAATGCATTTTCTGGTGGTTGCATCATCCACTCGCTCATCAGCAGTTGAAGGATTCAACCCAAACACCAAAATCGATGGTAATTGCCTATCCCAAGTTCGCCACAGACTATATCTGTAGCGTCTACAATGGGAAAAAGTTGCGGTTCTATCCATTAGTCACAAATGGTTTATGAATGAGTCATTTTTTTGAAAGCTTAAGTTTTGCGGACTTATACTCACCCTCTAATCTGTCTACCAAGTTTTGGGTGGTAAGAATAGACTTCACTACCCCAATCCCCTGCCCACAGCCCCAGATATCTTTCCATGCCTTAGGAATCGAATCCCCGCCGGAACCAAAACTCATTTTGGAAGGATCACTCTCTGGCAGGTTTTCGGGATCTAATCCCGCGGCTTCAATGGAGGGTCGTAGGTAATTTCCATGAATTCCGGTGAATAGATTACTCAAGATAATATCGTCTGCATTGTAATCGACAATCGCCTGTTTATATGCATGGGCAGCATTAGCCTCGTCTGTCGCTATAAAAGCGGAGCCAATATAGGATAGATCTGCCCCCATGGCCTCCGTCGCTAAAACTGCGCCGCCACTGGCGATCGAGCCCGACAGTAGCAATGGACCGTCAAACCATTCCCTTATCTCTTGAACTAGCGCAAAAGGCGATAACGCGCCAGCATGTCCACCAGCCCCTGCTGCCACAGCAATTAGACCATCAGCCCCCTTCGAAATCGCTTTTTTTGCAAAGCGGTTATTAATAACGTCATGAAGTACGATACCGCCATAGGAGTGAACCGCTTCATTTACATACTCCTTTGCACCTAGCGAAGTAATTACAATTGGTACACGCCACTTAACACACATCTCGACATCATGCTGTAGCCTATCGTTGGAGGAGTGAACGATCTGATTTACGGCAAATGGAGCAGAAGGGAATTCAGGATTCTGCTTATCATACTCCGCTAGCTCTCTGGTGATTTTTTCAAGCCATCGGTCCAACTCTTCGGCAGGTCGAGCATTGAGTGCAGGGAAAGAGCCTACCACCCCCGCTTTACACTGAGCAATTACCAGATCTGGATTCGAAATAATAAATAACGGCGCTGCCACGACTGGCAGCTTAAGATGTTCATTCAAAATAGTGGGTAGTGCCATTTCGTTCGTCCTTAGTTAATTTTTTTTAATTCCTCAGTCCAAAGGCTAAATCAGGTTGTTTTGCGGTGGAGCTTTTTATTGAAATCAATGTCGCCTCTTGTGCATCTCCCTTTGACAATTTAATCCATTATCTGAATAAAAATCCCCCACAACAGGCATATCCGCTTAATTATTATTTTTTTCCTTACATAAAAATTCAATAGAGCCGTTGGACTGTATGACGTCAAAATTTACTGTGATATTAGCTAATAAGGTTAACACTTAAACTCTTTAATCAAAATACTCGGGGACATAGTCACAATAAATAAAAACTGAGATTTCTGTATATCTGGCATATCATATCTGAATAAATTTTAATTGGAGTAGCTCAAATGAAAAAAGTACTCACATTGGTTGTTATCTCTATTATTTTGTGGGGATGTTCGGGGAAAACGCCAGAAATAAAGCGAATACCACTTACGACTACATCCCCTGAAGCAGAGAGGCTTTTTCGAGAGGTATTGATCAACAATGAGCACGGGCGATCATATTTAAACACAAATCTTTTTAACCAAATCAATAAATTAGATCCAACTTTTGTATTTGTAAAATTATTTGAGAAATGGCCACCTAATCCAGAAAATTTGCAATATGTATTAGAAAGATCCGACTCAATCTCTGATTATGAGCGACGTTTCGCCAAAATCATAACAGAAATGACTAAGGCGAATATGATAGGTGCTCTGGAATACATTAAAAAATTAATCGACGATTATCCCGATTTTTACGAGACAAGAGAATTTGCGAGTATTGTTTTCACATATGCACTAGATGTGGAGGGAGCACAAGCCCAGCTCAGCAAGGCCATTGAGCTCAACCCACAAAGTTTTAATGCGCACATGAAACTCGCCCAATTGCACTTTGATAAAGGAGGCGGAAGCGGAACCAAAGGTAATGAAATAATGCTACCCATTGAAAAGAGAGACCTTGATTACGCAGAGCGGCTGATTGCTACACCTGGT
>DDII01000025.1:0-5373 GCA_002338445.1 Cellvibrionales bacterium UBA1854
AAACAAGGTGTAATAGCTTGGGTCAAGCATCGTACTTAAGGGAATATCGCGCTCTGTGCTACTACTGCCATTTCTGACCCCCGCCCCCAATGGAGCACTGTACGCTGGGAATCCGTTAGTCAGGTCAAAAAATAGTGGAACCTTCACACTTCCTCCGAGCTGATAGCGTGAATTTGCGGTGTTTGTGGCATCGTTATACTGCATGTTCATGCTCAACTGAGGATCCTCGGTGTCAGATCCAGAACCATTCACCTCAAACGTCACGTCCATTTCGCTCACACTCCACTCTCCACCCAAAGCGAAGTTATAAGTGCTGGTGTCTCTCCTGCTTGCAGTGTTGCGCATGCGCAATCTCTGCACACCATCAGGTCGACCGTTGGCCAAAGTGCCTGAAGAAAATTCGGCGGACTCGATTACTGGGACCGTGTACCCGAATATCTCCGCGTCATACCATGTCGCGCTGGAAATATCAGTATTCTCTCTCCCAGTGGCTCCCGGCAAAATGGCTAGAACGCTGTTGTTGCCAATCCGAGCGAAGTCTGAGTACATAAACTTAGCAAAATACATCCTTCCTGGTGTGGCCTGCCAGGCCAAAGATCCATTAATCGCCGTATTTTCTCGGTCCTCTGTCTCGTATAGCTCCTCAGAATATCCAGGCCAAAAATATGTATCATTGTCTCCATCGCCATCAATATCGAAAGTGGTTCTGGGATTTCCCGTATCTAATCTTCGAGCACTGGGTCCAATCCTCGCTCTGTCCATTCGATTAGGTTTTTCAATCCTGGACAAAGTAATAACTCCTCCAACATCACCGATATCCGTTTCAAACCTCTCACCCAAAGTCAACGAAAGATTTTGACCCCAGTCATCGACCAACTCTCCGTAGTCCATTTTTACGGACATAGAACGAATTGGCTTCTTGAGTTTCAATCCTCTATGAGTCTTGACGTTTACGGTACCACCTAGAGACCCTTCAACCATATCTGCAGTGGGAACCTTCACTACATTTAATGATCTGACTAGGGCCGCAGGTAGATCAGTAAAAGACATGCCCCCTCGCGCACCAGAATGGGGAGTAGTACCCCTGCCATCAATCTCAACTCGATTTTGGGCTATACCTCGAATAGATACCTTACTGCCAATTCCCATGACGCGCTCAACCTGGACGCCGGCAATGTTTTCCAACACCTCCGCAATATTTTCATCAGGCAGTTTACCAATATCTTCGGCATTAATAATCTCGGTTAGGTTGGTTGTGTAACGCTTCTCCTGCAGAGCTGTCTCAAGACTCTGACGAATCCCATAAACCATTATCTCGTCAAGGTCTTCCTCTACTACCGCAGCATCAAACTCTTCAGCGGCATTGAGAGTTCCCTCGACAGCGGCAACTTCGACACCAGCGACACTGCAATCGCCAGCAACATCATTTAGAACATCGCCAGAGTTAGCACTCCAAACTCTGATCGCAAAATTCTCACTAGTCACAACCGTTCCCGAGTCAATACGATCATCACAAGCTCCGCTGGTAACATCATCCAAAAGATACTCTTTGCCCTCATCAATAATCCATCGATAGCGAGCCTCCTCCCTCCACGAGGGACTAATCACTACGGTCCATGTTCCATCACCGTTATCCTCTGCAATGCCCGCGGGGTGGCTAGTATCCCAACCAAAACGGTTAGAGTGCATCCTTACAGTCTTTGCTCCCGGAGCAGTTACCGTAAAACTAGTTGCTTTCAAATCCGTCCTCTCCTGAGCTACTCCAACTCCTGATAGGGCGGAGCTCAAAATAATAAGGGTGCACACGCGTAAAATCCTCTCGCTCGAAATCTTAAAAAATGTATGGTCCATTAAATTCCCCCAATTTCTTTAGTAGTCTACTATCGCTGTTTGTATCACTTCACCGAAACTGATTCCTTATTTAAGGTTAACGATAGATTAAGTCACATTCGGAAAGCAACAAAAAAATCAGATAACGAAACTCAGCTGTTTTCGACATGAACAATAAAACAGAAAGCTCACGCGTCGATAGGCTGTGTGCCTCATATCGATTCTCACAGGGAAAAATTAAAGCATTGAAAATAATTTTTTAACTTATCACTTGGCATAACTTGTACTCATTATTTTTGTTTGTAATTGAATATTATTCAAAGGATCATAAATAGAGTCTCACTCTCGCCAAGTGATAATAGACTACATTCCTTTGCTCCCGAGGCACAAATATTTACCCTCAGGAACCTTTTTCGACAGCTACGCGCTTATTTTTTATCATGGTTAGTGATAATTACGACATAAAAGCGCGGAAATAAGTTAATTTGACTCGAGTGAAAAGAGCGACATAAAGGACCAGAATAACTCGGGCGTATCAATTTTACCAACTGTCACCGGCCATGCATGGGTTCCATTTTGTATGCGATAATGTTCAACTCTGGCCCCTCCACTACATCCCTCCCTTACATCCAGTTCAATTGAAGAGTTAATGGTCGAGGTTGACTGGAGGGTGCAGTTGTAAAGGTTACTCCAGAAGTCTACAAGGCCGGGAATATCAGTCATTGTCCCAACAGAGTTCCAAGCCTTCCAGTTCCATTGGCTCTCATACGGTATTATTTCATCCAACACACCGTGTATATGCAAAATCGGAACATTTCTGGATGGATTACATGAACTGGGTAAAACAGGCATGGAGCCTGCCAATGATCCAATCGCTGTAAATCGATTGCTCATCTGACAGGCTAGCTCATAGCTAAACATACCGCCAAGCGAATACCCGACCGCATAAACACGACTACTGTCGATAGCAACTCTTGAACTTATATCCGTGTATATGGCTTCAATATAATCGATGTCCTGCATACTGGACCTATCCGTATTGAGTTGCCAAGCACCCTCGTTTGAACTTAACTGCATTCCCACAGGTATGGCCAAGACTAACCCCTCCCGATCAGCTAAAACCTCAAATTCGCTTTGTTGCTCAAAAGGAGTTCTTCCGGCCGACCCTCCATTCAGTAAATACAATAGCGGCATTGAAGAGGTATTGCTGTTGGTCGGTATATAACTGAAATAGTCCCTGACCGTTCCATTCACCACAACTTCATTTGAAGGAAGGTTTTGACCATAATTCTTTCCACTGCCAGTATCTCCATCTTTGTCATCAACCAACTCCGAGGCTACGTCTTCGCCTTCCTTAGAATTGTCTTTACTATAATTTATTACCTCCTCACCATCCTGTGTTGTGTCTACCAAACCCCACTGAGCCAAAGAACCGCCATGCAGGGCTATTTGCTCTTTGAAAATAGTCTGATCTGCCATCGCACTCTCATCAGGAGCACTCCAGTCTCCGTTCACATCACCGATCAAAACTCCTACAATGTTTTGTTCTCTCTTTTCCGGATACTCAAAAGTGATACCATCGATATCGGAAAAAATGTCCGAACGAGTTGTTTCAAAACTCTCTGTGGTGTCATCCCAAAAATCGTAATCCGCTCCGACAAATACCCACCTTCGGGCTTCGGCAGTTTCTAACCTCACGGCCATCTTCAATATTTCAAGAGCATCCAGAGAGGTAACTCTTCCATCCCCATTTATATCAGCAGCGATAAATTGGTAAGGAGACACGGCCAGAGCCTGCGATGGCCCTGCTCCATCCGGATCGATGTTAGGATTAATACCTACTGCAATTTTAAGCGCAGCTAAAGCATCTGCGGAGCTTATGACATTGCCCGCCTCGGCGGCTGTGACACTTTTGTGTGCTTTTAACCTATTAGTTCCATAATACTTGTTCACAAAAGCATAATGACCCAAGAGATCTGATGTTGCATCCTCTGAAAATTGATTTTCGTTATCATCAGTAATACCGGCAAGACTAAGATTCACTGACCTTAGAAGAGCGTGATTTTTCCAGTGATAAGCAATACCAAAAACTGCAGACGCACAAGAAACACAATCCTCACCATCCAGAGGATTAGTACCGTCGAGGAGTTCCTGACCATCACTAAAATTGTCTCCGTCCGTGTCCAAACCCAAAGGATCTGTTCCAATAGAAGTTTCTTCACTATCATTAATACCATCGTTATCGTCATCATCATCTGCAACCATACCCAAGGAGATACAACTACTATCACACTCATCAGGACGACCATCACCATCCGTATCAGACAACTCTCCCAAACTTATCAGCGGATAAAAATCACTGAAATCCAATACACCATCGTTGTCATCATCATCATCTGCAACCATCCCTAGAGAGATACAACTAGTATCGCACTCATCAGGACGACCATCACGATCCTTGTCAGATAATCCTCCCAAATTAAGGAGAGGATAAGAGTCCGACAAATTAAGAACACCGTCCCCATCAATATCCAGATCACATGCATCGCCCAGATTATCCTGATCGATATCACTCTGATCCGCGTTTGAGGTATTAGGACAATTATCTGACGCATCTGCTACCAAATCACCATCAGTATCGGGAGGCCGATACTCAAATGCACCAATATCCACTATATCAGTATCCGCAAGGAAGCTTGGTGGTGAGGATCCTTTGGGTATCATGTAAAAATCATCAATAAAATAATTACCTAAACCATCACCAATCTGAGGACCCTTTATATAAAGAAAAATATTTTCAACCGCGGAGTGCGTATATTCCCCCGAGAGATGAGTCCAATTACTATCAGAAATGATAATTTCATTCGTCAAATCAATGTATGCGGGTTCCGACTGACCACTTATTTCTGCCCTGATAGTAGCCTTACTTGTGCCAGAACCACCCACAGCAAGCCTTACCCATGCGGAGAACAAATAGGTCTCATCTACGGTCAAATCACCGGTAAGGTATAATCTTGCGCTTGAGTAATTTTTTGACCTACCACCCACATATAGGCTCTTCTCACCTGAATGTGCATGCTCATTGGATAGTTCTAATGCTGAACTCCACTGCATCCAACCATCCATCGAACTTTCAAATCCTGAAAAAGAAATGGCATTTGTGGAGCTCTGAGAGGACACCGGTCGTAAAATTTTATTGAAGTCATTAATCGGGGAATAGCTTGAATCTCCAGAATTAATAGCTGGTGAACTCGGCATCAGTGAGAAGTCCGCACCCTCCATTTGAGCAAAACCATCCGTTATCGCCGATGGCTTTAAAAATTGAGGATCCTCATTCACATAACCACCAGCACCCGAGGGAACCTTACCATTGAAGAATATGTTTCCTGAAATAAGCTTGTCAGTACTAGAAATTTTGTCTAACACCAAAGCCGAATATTGGTTATCTCTGGTGACTACAATGTTGTTTACAACCTCCACCGAGCCTACAGCTCTGGCGTTGAGCCCAGCTACCTTATTGGTTCCAATATGTCTCGGATTGCC
>DDII01000025.1:5698-12532 GCA_002338445.1 Cellvibrionales bacterium UBA1854
GCAGCCACAGATATGTCTTGAATGATATTATGGACACCATTGAAGTAGAGGGTGTTGTTTCTGTAGATACCTTTCGCAGAGCCCGAATGGTCAAAATTAATACCATTTTTACCATTGTTCACAAGAAGGTTATTTTCGAATAGAAACGTTCCGGCGTAATCTGGATCACTCCTAGTTACATACAAGCCCTGTCCATCTTGAATGGTAGTATATCCCGCCGTGCCGTATTCGGGAGAGGGAGGGGCCGCATTATCCGGAACCCGACACATATAAAATGGAATCCGATTCCAGTTGTTGTAGACCTTGTTTGCTCGGAAGATCATCTTTACTTCTGTTCCGTTGTCGCCAAGAGCCGCCTGGGATTCAGCAAGAACAATTGCACTAGAAGCGGATGAAGTCCACCATGTGGTATTGTATACCTCATTATCTTCAATAATCATATGATCAGATTTGTTGAACCTAATTCCAGAACCCGGCGTGTCGTGAACGATATTGTTTCTCACGATAATGTTATTATGAGGCCCATAGCCTGAGATACCCCTTCCAGAAAAAAGGGTGTTTTTGTAAAGTGCACAGTTCACGCCATCTTGAGTAACCTCAATTTTGTAGTTCCTATCGTTCATTGCCTGCGTGTAATCAATCGAAGCAGAAGCTCCCTCCACCTCAAAGCCTTCCACGATAAAGTGACTTGTATTTGCTGCAAAATTAATACCGAAACTTCCATCAAACTGGATTTTTGGCTTATGACCAGGGAGATTTCTCAGGGTGATAGGACCAAGAACTGGATCACCTGATTTATTTATCCTTACCACTGGTCCATTCGTTTGACCGTTCCCATAATTAGAATTTCGATAAATACCGTCCATCACATATACAGTATCCCCGGCCTCGGCAGAAGCGATACCCTGAGCTATCGTCAAAAAGGGTGACTCAATGGATTTGCCACTGTTTGAATCTGATCCCATTGCCGAGACATACCAGTCCGCCGCATGTAAAGTTGATCCGATCAACAGTAATGCACTCACACCAAAACACGATATCCAACATGTTTTATTCAGCTTTTTTACCATCAAAGCCCTCTTTTAAACAATAAAATCACTCAGCACCTCGACATACTTTGCGCTATGTCAAATATGTTATCGGGGACTGAAGTGCAATAAACGGCGGTAAAGACCATGATGTAATTTACACTCGGTACTTGTATTTTTCATTTATCTTGAGGAGTATACCGACAAGGGCAGCAGTTTTGCAGTATGCAGATGTTTTCTATTCATAAGCAAATGAATTTTATGTAAAAAGTAAGCATCTTATTGATCGGTGTAAGAATCAAACTTAGGAAGTAACAAATTTCAGTGCTTAAAGATGATGCCAAAACAAATCCTTAAACCTCAAAAATTGGTTGTTTTTCTTTTTTTACTCTTTAAGCTCAAAAATAGAAAAAAATTTCTATTACGCTTTTTTAAAAATTCGCATCGTAAGAAAAAAAGCGATATAGCAATTATGATCATCCGAATAATCTGCATTGTTCTGCCTTTGTCTTGCATCCCCACTTCCAACTCCTCATCAGTGAAAAATGATGATACTCCTCCAGCCTCAGAAATATTTGGTAATCCACGTTATCATGCTATGTCGTACGGTGGATATCGAGAATCAAGCCGTGACATCCCTCCTACCATTGAGGAAATTACTGAAGACCTAAGAATAATGGAAGCGATGGGTATTAAACTACTCCGCACCTACAACACATCTCAATATCCTTTTGCTGAAAGACTACTGGCGGCGATACAAGAACTTAAGGAACAAGATCCAAAATTTGAAATGTATGTAATGCTTGGTGCTTGGATTGAGGCGCATAATTCATGGGTTGGGGGGGGTGCGACAGATCACTCTCGAGGAAATGTTACAAACAATACTGATGAAATTAACAAAGCAATTTACTTGGCATCTAACTATCGAGACATTGTCAAGGCAATTTCAGTTGGAAATGAAGCAATGGTGCGTTGGGCGGTCCACTACCATGTGTACCCAGAAACAATTCTCAAATGGGTCAGATACTTACAAAAACAGAAAAAGTCAGGCGTCATAAGTCCGAATATCTGGATCACCAGCAGTGACAATTATGAATCTTGGGGAGGTGGAAACAAAATATACCACTCTGACGACTTAACCCAACTAATTGAAGCCGTCGATTTCATATCAATCCATACTTATCCGTTTCATGACTCCTTCTATAATCAAGAGTATTGGGGAGTGTTGCCTGCAGAAGAAAACTTTCAAAAGCGCAAAATGATTCAGGCAACTATGAGACGTGCCACAGAGCACAGCGCATCGCAATATAGAGCCGTAATCAATCACGTGAACTCGTTGAAGATGAGTAAACCGGTCCATATCGGCGAGACTGGTTGGTCATCGTCAGATAATTTAGCATATGGTTCCTCCGGCTCAAAAGCCGCGGACGAGTACAAACAGCACCTTTACCTCAGCAACATGCGAGAATGGTCAGATAGAAATAAAATCACTCTTTTCTTCTTTGAAGCATTTGACGAACAATGGAAAGAGGAAACTAACACATTTGGCTCTGAAGCCCATTTTGGGCTCATAAGCCTCAAAAACGAAGTCAAATACGCCTTGTGGAGGAGTTTTGACCGAGGACTATTCAGAGGCCTCTTGCGAGGTGGAAAACCCCTCGTTAAAAGTCACGCGGGAAATGAAGGGTCTCTGATAAACTCAGTATTGCTCCCTCCTTTTAAGCGCATGATGCCAGTAAAAAAAATTTCGTCGGTGAATATTAATAATAAACCGGGAGATACGATCCGCTCCAACCGATACATTGTCTCGCATTCCAGAATTGATCCATCAATTGCTATCGATGCAACACACCCAAGTGCGGTAATCAAGTTGATCGCCTGGGAAGGGACTGCGAGCATAGCTATGTCTTTTGAGAAGGTGATAACCATAAAAACTCATGATGGCGATTGGTGGGGCGCTAGTTTAGAGCTTCAGACTGCAAAGGGTGAGGATTTATCGGAATTCTCGGATGGATACCTCAATCTTGATATCAGAGGCGATGCAGATTTCACCTTCAATGTCGGGTACCAGACTGGGCGTTTTTTAGAGGGAAATCAAAAAAATTACTTCGTTCCCCTCGGCCCAGATGAACGTTATAAAATAGGAAGTGGGTGGACCAGTTTCAAAATCCCAATGTCTGAGCTTTCTGATTCAACAACACCTATTGATGTGACCGGCATATTATCATTGTTGAGTAGTGGTGGCGGTAAGAATAAAACTATACACTTGAGGAATATCTTTTACTCCAAGCAGTAAATAAATTGTAATCAAGATAGTCAGCCTAGCGATAAAAGACACATTTAACCTATGACTTCCATTCGAGTGATTTCTGGAGGTCCTGCCATTATACCCTTGAAATTGGGCCCTGACGCCCTTACATGCTCAGATTTAACATGCGCTTCAACAGCAGCATTATCCTCATATAATTCCATTACGAGATACTTTCCATCTGAATCTCTACACAACTTATAAAGTAAATTTCCCGATTCATTTTTATTCACTTTCGCTACAAGATCCAGCATCACTTTTTCAAATTGCACCTCACAACCGCGCTTCACATTCAATTTAGCAGTTACAGCAATCATTGCCACCTCCAAATTTCTATTTAATATATATTTAATCTCGCATTTTTTCGAGTTGTGAATTCCAAATCAACGCATGCTCTGCGAGTATTATATGCGATCTATTTCAACCTCTCATGGGATAGTAGACGAAATTAATCCTTCTAGATTAATTTCGTCAGGTCAACAGACATAACCGTTGAGGAACTTTTTAGATAATCCAACATCATTGCATAAATACAGTCATTCTTAATGGAAATTATGATAGTATTTTGTTAAATGCAATAGATTATTCACATGTTTTTGCATCGCTGAAAAATCGCAAAATCCAGAAGTTTATGATTCGGTCGGTATTTTTGTGATAACAGAGAGGCTCATCCTTTCGATATGCTTTGTGCCCAAGGTATCCCTAATTTCTATACTGAGACGCTCAGATCCAGCACTTAAATACCTACCAAATATCAGTGATGCCGAAATTATTAGTACTCGCGGGTATCATCCAAATTTAAGTGGAGAAAACTGTTTTTTTTAAAATATAAGCTCACTCCTTGCATCGCTTTGGGAGTATGAGTCTTGCTAATTCATCTTATTCTGCAAGCTTTCTGAAACGACCACCAAGGTGTTGATCCAGCCAGTGAGGTGCGAAATTTTAAAAATATCTTGGCCTTCTTGGCGAGTTATCACTTTTAGCGCCAATAAGTCTCAATAATGCTGGTAGTGCAGAAGCTCTTGAGAAATAATGAAGAGAACAAAGTTTTTAATCAACCAATGTTTAAGAAAAGGAAATATTCTGTGTCAAACAAATACCCACAACTTAATGTTCTTGGGGGGCCATTAACCACATGTTCCCAAGATCCAATGACAGGCTTCTTCAGAACAGGATGTTGTGAGGCAGACGATAGGGATTATGGAAAACATTTTGTTTGTGCCAGAATGACTCATCGGTTCCTTGAATTTTCAAAGTTTAAAGGCAATGATCTCACAACGCCGAGACCTGAATTCAATTTTACAGGACTTAGAGAGGGTGATCAGTGGTGTCTTTGCGCAGACCGATGGTTAGAGGCCTTCGATGCAGGACTTGCTCCCGAGGTTGTACTAGAGGCAACAAATCAAAAAGTCTTAACCACCATCGATCTTTCATCCCTCAAAAAACACGCAGTAGATATTAATTAGCTTTTTTAATACAACATTTCTCTGTCTTTCAAAGATATCACCCTAAAGCAAACTTCCAGGTCACAGACTCTAACTGGTTAAATGTTGAAGTTTGCGACCTCTCGCTCTATGGCCTTACCCATTTCCAATGTGAGTGCCCGACCACCCAAATCTCTGGTCTTGGGTCCCTTACGCAACACAACCTCGATCGCTGATAAGATTATGGTGTGAGCCGTTTCAGCTACCTCATGGGTAATCTGCTTACTGTGCTGGAGTAGCATCGCAATTGACCATATAGCCCCTATAGGATTAGCAATCCCCATGCCCGCTATGTCTGGTGCGGAACCATGTACTGGTTCAAATAAAGACGGAAATTCTCCTGTCGGGTTAATATTCCCCGATGGCGCTAAGCCAAGTGTACCGGAGCAAGCCGGACCAAGATCAGAAAGAATATCGCCAAAAAGGTTTGTTGCAACCACAACATTAAGAGACTGCGGATCACTTACAAATCTTGCAGCTAAAGCATCGATGTGCATCTTATCAATGACAAGCGCGGGATAATCTTGATTCGCAAGTTGGGTGGCACAATTGTCCCACCACGGCATGCTTACCGCTAATCCATTTGACTTCGTCGCCACGGTTAAGATTTTACTTTCAGTTTTTAAAGCAACATCCATAGCAAATCGCAAAATACGTTCACTGCCAAATTTTGTGTGTATACTTTGCTGAACAACCACCTCTCGCTCTGTGCCAGCAAAAATCGTTCCACCGATATCTGTGTATTCGCCCTCGGTATTCTCACGTATGATTACGAAATCCATATCTCCTGGTCGCATACTCGCAAGTGGACAAGGCACACCGTCAAATAGCCGAACTGGTCGATAATTGACAAACTGATCGAACTCACCACGAATTGATAGCAGTGATCCCCAGAGAGATATGATCAGGAACTTTTGCAGGCCAACCAATTGCACCAAGAAAAATAGCATCATATTCAGAAAGTTGCGACTTCCAATCATGGGGCATCATTTGCCCATTTCTTAAATAATAATCACAATTTCCCCACGGCATCTCTTTGTAGCCAAGGTTTATTCCGAGTTTTTTACAAATGGCCTCCAAGACCCTTATCCCCTCAGGCACCACTTCTCGACCTATGCCGTCTCCAGATATTACAGCTATTTTCAATGAGTCTAATATCATTTTTTGCCTTTACATCGCAGAGACACCCAAAAATGCTAACTCCAATGTGTATCCCTTATTTTTATAGGATTTCCCAAAAAAAACTAAATTTGTCATCAATTTCAGCTTTTTCATTGTGTAAACTCCTTTGATGCGAGAGCTAGATTTGCTTATGTGTTATTTATCTAGCTTTGACATTTTTCCGAATATCGGTTTTCAGAGAAAGGAATTAAAAATAACACTTAAACGACGCTCCACCCAGCTTGCTCCCCAAACATTATCAATAAATCCACAGTGTCCGCCGAAAGCTTGGATCTCTATACTCAATCTAGCATTCTTGCATATCTTTATAATGTCAGCAGTTGGCACTATGGGATCGTCCTTCGAAGCAATTATAGTTGAAGGTACTTTAATTGTTGAAAGTCTATCTCCAGTAAGAGCGTATGCTGAAAAATAGCTCTCTGGGTTCATATACGGCACGAAATCTGGGATTAAAATACTATTTATATCGTCAATACTTCTCGCCTGTCGCAACTTACTTTGAATACCGTATTCAGGAAAAATACTGATTTTCCTTATCAAAGATGATTTCCAAAGTCTAAAAAAGTATCGTCGGTAAACAAAAAACCCTTTATTAAGAACTCTCAATCCATTTAAATCATCAACTGGGGGAGAAATTGCAACTACAGCAGTAAGTTCTAGGTGGGAGCCATGATCTGCCGCAATTCTAAGTGCAAAATTACCCCCTAGAGAGAAACCAGCGATGAAAACTTTTTCATAAGAGCGGGTAGATAGGAAAAAACCTATACAGTCTGCGACCTCGTCGGAACGTGTGGCATTGAACATCTGTTTATTCAAATGGTGACTATCTCCG
>DDII01000025.1:12833-14010 GCA_002338445.1 Cellvibrionales bacterium UBA1854
TTCAAATGGTGACTATCTCCGTGGTCTCTTAAATTTAAGCGAAGAACATCGAATCCATTATCTAAAAGTGTTTTTGCAGCACTAATTTGATAGGCCGATTTGCTTGATCCCTCCCATCCATGTATTAATACAACCAATCTTTTACAATTTGCACCACTCAAATCTAACTCTGAAATTAGTCTTACTCCTGATGGTGACTTTAAAATGATAGTCTCGCTCTGAAGACCCAGACTCAACCGATTGGCTCTGACTTTTCTGGGGCCAACACTATTTAAGATGGTCTGGAAGTGCCGATTTCTTAGAAATATTGATGGTTGGAAGTCTTTGAGAATTAACACTGATCCCACATGAGCTAAAAAAATTTATATTTGTACGGCATAAGTTTTTTTAAGATTCATGTTTGGTAAAACAAAATAATTGCGAAAGCCCATCCTGTAGGCTCTCATATCTATATGGCTTTGAAGTTGTTTAAGGTTTGCGGGATGCTTTCTTCAAGGCAGAATTAGCCAATGTGACAGAGGGGGGATATTGAAGCTTAATATAATTTAGGTAATATGTATTACAGGGGAGAGGGTATTTCTGAGGATGATGCAGAAGCACTCAAGTGGTATCGGAAATCTGCTAATCAAGGTTTTGCTAAAGCTCAAGTCAATTTAGGTATGACCTATGATAATGGTAAAGGTATTCCAGAGAATGATGTAAAAGCCTATAGCTGGTGGTCAGTGGCGAAAGCCCAAGGTCATAAAAAAGCCAGAAGTATTCGTTGTATACCAGAAAATAGAATGACTAAGGAACAAATAGCCGGGGGACAAGCACTAGCTGCTAAGTGCTGGTAACCTAACTCTCAGGATTGTGTTTAAAAGTGTTCAAAAGTGATGCAGTTTACAATTCCTCAATCTTTCCTCTTTATTTTAGTTTGCTTTACAGGCGAATTACTGGCTCATAGCGGTCGTACTGATTCTGATGGCTGTCATGCAGGTTCAAAACCCTATCATTGCCATAACGAAAAAACATCCACCATGAAAACTAGTAAAACAATTCTTAAAGGAACTATCACTCATGTTAGGGATGGTGATACTTTTGAAGTTAATGACATTCCAATTCGTTTAGCAGCCCTAGATTGCCCTGAAAACGACACTAAAGAGGGACGTACTGCATCACAAATAGCTAAAAAGTT
>DDII01000004.1 GCA_002338445.1 Cellvibrionales bacterium UBA1854
TAACATCATCCGATATGATTTAGACGGTTCCTATGTAGACAAGCAGGCTGAAATCATTCAGAATATTACGCGAGAGGAAATCAATGCGCTATCCAAAAAGTACCTAAACACTGATAACGCATACATTTTGGTGGTAGGTGATGGAGCGAGTAATCGCGATAAACTAAAAGCCCTAGGGTATGAGGTCGTGGATGTAACCGAGAAGGGAGACATCATAGAACCCGTTCAAGAAGGGAACGAATAAGCGATTAATTTGCTAGAAATAGGCTATTTAAAGGCTTTGTAGCAAGAAACATCGCACTGTAATTCATTTATCATACCCATCCACATTAACTTGTGCGATGGGTATGTTTTTTTAGAATCCGTTGATTTTCCTGTTTAACCAATAAGGAGTCTCTATAGCTCCAGATCTTTTTTCTCGCTACCGATGCCGCATGTGCGACATCAACGATTGGGTCGGGATATTCCATGCCATTCCCAGATGGTAAACAAGCCTTTTCAATAGGTGTTATAGACCATGGTTCGTGTATATAAGCCGTGGGGTATTGCTCTAACTCAGGAACCCATTGCCGAATAAACTCCCCATCAGGATCATGATCCTTAGACTGTTTCACTGGATTGTACATTCGAATGGTGTTCACACCCGTAGTACCGGCTTGCATTTGAAATTGAGGATAATGGATACCAGGTTCATAGTCCAGAAACAACCTAGCCAAATGATATACACCAAGTCTCCAATCACAATCCAAATGATGACACAAAAAAGACACCAACATAGCTCTCATACGGAAATTAATCCATCCCGTTGCTTCCAAACACCGCATGCATGCATCAACCAGTGGGACCCCAGTACAGCCTTGCTTCCACGCCTCCAAAAAATCCGGACGATTCGAGTATGACATAAGTTCATACCCCCGATTTACGCATTGAAGTTCATACTCCGGTTCCATTTCGAACTTTTGTATAAAATGTGCATTCCACCTAAGACGCGTCAAAAACGAAGCATATGTGCGTGGGGCTTGCGCCTTAGCCATATGATTGTTCACAAAACCGTATACCTGTCTAATACTAACATTCCCCCAAGCTAAGTGAGGAGACATTCGACTGCAACTCTCCCTAGATAAAAGTGGCTTTGAAATGTGCCGCTGGTAATTCCGCCCTCGAGCCCCCATAAAACTTTCTAAACATTTCCATGCTTGGCTTTCCCCCACGGGTTGATGCATTCCCGGGTAGCGCTCTAATTCGGCCCTTAACTCCGCTGGGATGGGGAAAGGATGCCGATCTGAAATACCCTTAAAAAAAGCATGTATATGTTCACCTGGCGCTGAATAAGTTGGGTAAAACAAAGGTCGATTCATACAATCCAACCATGCCTTACTCCATCCATCCCGACTATCCATTCCACGAACAACCCCATCTCGCTGACCTTGCCTCCAATCTATGCCATTGTCAGCGAAAAAAGCAGCCACACGCTGGTCTCTTTTCCAGGTTCTAATGGTGCCAGATTCCTGATAGGAAAACACTTTATTGACAGAAAATAGGTGAGAAAAAAATTCAAATATTTTATCGGTATTCCCCCAACAAACAATTATTTCTCTTCCAAATGCTTCTAGTTGTTTATTCATGTCCACTAAGGAATGAAACACAAACTGTTGATGCCGCAAAGACGAATCGGGGCCAGCTAATTCATCCGGATCAAATATATAGAGTGGGATATAATCATGTTCGGCTTGCTCTGCTAGATAAAACCCTTCATGGTCAGCTAAACGAATATCTCTCTTCAACCAAACTATGTTTATTGTTGGCTTAGATTTTTTATCTGGCGTTGTTACGTTCATCAGTATTGGTCAGCATTCGTGAGCTTTCATTAGCGTTGGTCAGCATTTATCTAAATTCATCAACCTTTCTCTGCATTCCTTACTTCCCGATACAAAACCTAGAAAATATAGAATCCAAGATATCTTCATTGGTAATTTCCCCTGTTATGGTTCCCAGGCTCTGCAAGGCTGCACGTAGGTCAATAGCTAGAAAATCACCCGTTAGTCCACTCATTAAACCGTTGAGAGCGGCTTCAACATGATTCAATGTTTTTTCAAGGGCATCTCTGTGTCGAGAAGAAGTAACCAGCAGAGAATCACCATCGAAATGGGTCTGACTCATTGCGACCTCTTTAATGCGATCCTTAAGTTCCTTTAAACCCTCGCCAGTTGCCGCTGATATATGCTGATCCTCAATACTACTCCAATCGTTTTCCTCACTAATGGCGTGTTCGTCATGCACCTGCTGTTCGGTCTTGGTTAATCGATCATATTGGGTTCCGATACAGAGAAATGGGGTATCCGTTGCCGATGCTTGCAAATCTTCCAGCTCACTCATTTCCTCTGTAGTAAAGGGCTCGTTCAAATCCCTCAAATAAACTATAACATCGGCTTCTTTCACGGCTGCTTGGCTGCGCCGGACTCCCTCGGCCTCGACGCGATCCTCTGTTTCACGTAAACCAGCTGTATCAATAAGCCTAAATAGCAACCCGCCGTGATTCCATTCTACATCAACAGTGTCTCTTGTGGTCCCAGCTATATCGGTAACAATCGCTCGATCAGTCCCTACCAAAGCATTTAAAAGTGTAGATTTACCTGCATTGGGGCGACCAATGAGCACTGTTTTAATACCGTCTTTCACCAATCTACCAGCCTCATAGCTTTCTAATAACCTATGAATGGCCGTCTTTACATCCTGTAACAGCTGTTGCAACTGTTCCTTATTAGCAAACTCAACATCCTCCTCTATAAAATCCAATTCTAGTTCAATCATCGCGGTCGCATCAATAATTTG
>DDII01000090.1:0-137 GCA_002338445.1 Cellvibrionales bacterium UBA1854
AAAGGGATTTGATGAATGTTACGAAATCCTTTGATTCCTCGACTTGTACCTATCCCACAGGGACCATACCAATTAAAGTTGGGGTGCCAATATCGGTCGAGCCGCATTATCGCTGGGTCAGGGTTTGATGGGTGCTT
>DDII01000090.1:508-3630 GCA_002338445.1 Cellvibrionales bacterium UBA1854
GCCGAAAAGGCTCGTTCCATCGCACGTCATCGGCCCGGGCGTACATATAAAAGAGCCGAGCTGAGGCGCCATTGGCCAAGAGTTCGCTTGCATCATAAGTTCTGGGATATCCCAAATTGCTTGAACTTCGATCACTCTACCGCTTGCGACCTTGAAAAACTCATGGTATCTCATGTGTATCAGCCGATTTGTAGGAGGAATGTTGAGTAAAGGTGCGGTAAATGTTCCAAAGTAGTTGCCCATGCAACCCATCCAAAATGGATCGAGCGTGGACTCTGTTCCAACTATTATCAAATCTCTCCGCTCCATATCCGGAATTGCACGATATAAGGGTGCGAGGCATCGGCAATTGAGTTCTTCCGCCGAATTTGTTGTTCCAAATGGATAACAAATGCTGGCGACAACATCTTTATGGAACGATATCTTGGACGTTGTTTTTAACTTCGACACACATGAAAAGTGTTCTGAGACAGAAGGCATAGGTTTAAGTACAAAGTCCCGGGTCGTATTTAGCTGGTATGCCTTTCATTATATTAAAAGTGACTTTGCTCCCGCCGCTAAACGGAAGCAAATATCGGTAAATGTAATCAAAGGTCATTACAGTCGAGCAGACACTGTCAACCCATAGTTTCTTGGATAGAGAAAAGAAGTTTGAGGGAAACTGCCTCCGCCAACGTTTGCCCTTGCATTCACTGCCTCATCTGAAATATTTTCGATGAAAGCCTGAACAGAATACTTCGCACTTGCAGAAGTCCACCTTACGCGAACATCTGATTTGGTGTATGCATCTTGATGTCCCGCAGGATCGTTAGGTAGACGTCCTGAGGCGTTGTAGTCGTCACTGTAACTAACCTGCAGTGCTGGCGTTATGTTGCCTCCGTTTGCAAGGTCGAAGCGGTAGCTCGCACTCATGTTGAAGGTGAAGTCAGGGGACCACGGCGTCGGCTCACCCTCAAACTGAATAACGCCTCCCAAAATCATGTCTTGTCCGCTAACAGAAACACTGGTTCCACCTATCACTGGTAGCTGTCCAGAATATGCAGAATATGGGTTTGAAAATCCATATTCTCCGTACTCCGAATCAAGTAAAGCAAAATTTCCTGATACCCGAAGCGCGTCATCTGGAGCGAATGCCCATTCAACTTCCACTCCCCTAGATTCTACCTCACCACCGTTTCTAGATGTCGTTATGATATCGCCGGAGTTTGGATCTACCGTCTGCAATTGAGCGACAAGATTCGAATAGGTAGTAGCGTGAGCAGATATATTTAGCTGCAGTGTGTTTTCAAAGAGCACACTTTTCAGCCCGAACTCTATTACCTCTGATTCTTGTTCATCAGTCACAGAACTTCTATTTACAATTCCTGAAAGAAAACCTGTAGAAGCGGTGGCATACAGCATGATGTCCTCTTGAAGATCAAACTCCACTCCAAGTTTCCATGTGACATTGTCAAACGAGTCGCTGTTATTGTCTGGATGTGTCATACCAAAGTTGTAGGTGTATGCTTGCTGGGGAGATACCGGGATCGTTGCCGGAGAATCTCCGGCTGCGTATCCGAGACTGGATACAACCGGCGCGGGATCTGAAAAATTAGATCCTCCCGCAGTATTGATGTCTTCATCATTGTACCTGACACCTGCGATCACTGAGAGTTCATCTGACATTTTAAAGTCGCTTTGGAAAAAAATGCCTAGGTAATCACTCTCGACTTCTTGAAAGTCGGCGTAATGCCGATTTAAGTTGGTGTCCATAGACGCCAAAGTAGTTGACTGTCGCAATGATTCACTTGCTGATGTTCCATCGCTGAGAGTGACTTCCACAGCGGCCGGGTTAGCTACATCAACGGTTGTTCGGACAGTACTAAAGCTGTAAAAAGTTTTATCTTGTGAAAAATATGCTCCCGCTGTCCATTCGATAGATGACCCTGCGCCTGCAGAAAATTGAACCTCCTGGGAAAACGATTCTGCGTTGTCCTCATACCAGTATCGTGAGTAAGGATTTGGTCCGAAATCTCCGTCAATCCCCGTCAAGCTTTGGAAGTCAGAATATGACGTTATCGACGTTACCGAAATGTCTCCCAGATCCCCATCAAGGTGTAAACTTAAGGTGGTCTCGTCCAGTGTATTTTCGTTGACAAAATCGTGTTGTACGTGGTAAGGCCCTAACTGATCCCATCTTAACGATCCTGCTGCGCCACCGGAGCCTCGCTGAACATTCACACAATCAAAAGATGTGCCCGCTGGATCAGTAAGCCCACTCGCATTTGTTGGTCTACACAGCCCTGTATATCCAAAAGTTCCCGGGGATGTACCACCTTCATCGACATGGCCAACTCGGGCAAGGATATCGATCCCGTTTGAGAGCTGCGAGGATACAGACAATCTAATTGCCCCCTTGTCGTCTGCCCCAAGATTTGGTCCCACCGAATTTTCTATGAAACCGTCGCTTGTTTGCTTTAATGCAGCCACTCTTAAAGCTGTTTTATCAGAAATTGGAATGTTAACCGCTGCTTCATTTCGGACCTTGTTGAACCTTGCGAATGAGGAATCAAGGGACGCTTCAAACCCGTCTGGCGTGGGTTCGTTGGAGTACAAATTGAGTGCGCCAGCAAGCGTGTTCCTTCCGTACAAAGTACCTTGAGGACCTCTCAAAAACTCTATTCTTGCAACGTCAAAAAACTGTCGAGACTGTTGTGCTGCTCTCGGTTTGTAAATGCCGTCAACAAACATGCCGACGGTGGAAGTTGCACCGCCGTAAGTATCGTTGGAGTTGGAACCCCTCACGTTAAACTTTGCATCATTCCCGGCATAACCGAAATTTACGCCTGGGACTAATAACTCAATTCTGGTGACGTCCTGAACTCCACCAGCTTCCAAGGCATCCGACGAGAGACCTGTTACAGATATTCCAACATCTTGAAGATTTTCCTCTTTTTTTTCAGCAGTAACGATTATCTCTTCAATGGCAGCATTTGCCGCAAATGGTATGACTATACAAATCGTAAGAAAAAGGTTTTTGATAAACGAACAATACATTTAGCCCTCCTCGAGGTACATTAAAGCTATGATGACTGGAGCAAACTCCCCTGACGGCTCAGAATGAGGAACTTATGCCCAAGTAA
>DDII01000090.1:3995-14300 GCA_002338445.1 Cellvibrionales bacterium UBA1854
AAAGTAGTTTAGGTTTGATGAAATCAACATTTAAATTATAGAATAGGGTGTCCTGCTAAATGACAGTGAGGGACCACTCACTGCTGCTCCAAAAAAGACGTGGTTTTGATCGCAACGGCAATTCACATATAAAGAGCTACCCACATTTCACGAAGATAGAGGAAAGTTTAAATGAATCGTCTCAAGGGTCACTTTGACAAAGCTCCCAGTCCCACAATCGAACGCCCCGCTATAAATGAGCCACCAATCGTAAATTTTGACGATGAATTTATAAGCATTACTGACTATATTTACCGAACAACGGCACGCATATGGGAAGGTAAGCAGGTAGGATTGATCTACGACTACTACGCCGACCACTGTCCTGTTTACACCATGACTGGAGTCAGTATGAGCGCAGAGGATGTAGTACAAAGTACACTCGCTACACTTGCATCATTTCCTGACCGAACACTTGAAGCAATCAATGTTGTCTCGGGTAAAGAGCCATCGGGAGGCCTTCACACATCTCATTTGATCCGTTCCCATATGACAAACTTGGCAGACTCTGTCTTTGGTACGGTGACAGGAAAGGATGCAACGATACTGGTTATCGCGCATTGTATAGTCAAAGACAACAAGGTAATAAAAGAATGGCTTGTCAGAGACAACTACAGTCTGGTCGCACAACTTGGATACGACCCCCTTCACGTTGCACACACGTGGGCACAAATTGATAGAAGTGAATCCTTCATCGAATGGCGAAATTCGGAAATTAAACGTATCACTCAAAGCGTCAACGGGCAACGAGCGTCCTACAACGATGATCCAGAAATATTTGTGAGGTCCGCTCTGCAGAACATTTGGAATGCTAGGATGATAGGTGACGTCAACTTGTTTTACTCCAATGACGCTAAATATCATGGCGTTGCTGGACGCAACTTCGCCGGTCCAAACGAAATTGCTGGATTTTACATGAAGCTGCTAGGAACAATTTCAGAACTGAGGTTTTCTGTAGACTATGTGTGTAGCTCAAATCTTGATGGAGGGGCGTCTCTCGTTGCTGTAAGATGGTCGCTTTGCGGGATCCACTCTGGTCCAGCTCTATACGGACAGCCAACTAATTCGCAGGTTTTCTTGATAGGCGAAAGCCAGTTTTGTGTGCTGAATGGAAAAGTTGTAGAAGAGTGGACTATTTTCGATGAGTTATCTGTCTTGGCTGATATTTTTCGGTCCAAACGTAAATGAGCCAACATCCCGGATTCAAATTTAAAAAGGATACCAATGATCGAGACGCAATTATTTTTCTGTTTTCTTGAAAAAGAGTACATCGAGGCTTAAATGATTCGTGAGGCCAAAAAATTAGTCGCTCAATATCATAAGGAGATGGACGATACAAAAATTATGAACACAAACGCGGTCATGAGGAAGTTTCTTGCTTATGATTGCAAATTCTATGGAGTGCATCCGTTCAATGATCTTTTGGGACCGGATCAGATCTCCGAAGCGGTTTACTCCCCGCTGCGCTCAGCATGGGAACCTATTCAACGGCGCCAAGACATATTTATTGCAGGCGAAAATGAGTTAGATGGAAGCTGCTGGGTAATGAGCATGGGTCACTACATGGGGCTCTTTAAAAATCCTTGGCTCGACATTCAACCGACAAACAGAATGTGCTTCCTGAGATATTCTGAGTTCTATCAAATACTGGACGGGAAGATATCTTCAATAGCCTTTTTTTGTGACCTCATAGGAGTAATGAAGCAAGCAGGCTACGATCCTTTGCCCCCTCAAACAGGTGCATCTTTTATCTGTCCAGGACCAAAAACAAATGATGGAATTATTTTGGCTGACGTTCCAGAGGTTGAAAGCAAGAAAACGTTAGACCTAGTTAACCGTATGGTGCAGGATTTAGAGGTGTTAAATCAGAGTGGGAACGATAACTGTCCTCCCAGTTATCTTGCTAAAACTTGGCATAACGACATGGTTTGGTTTGGCCCCGAGGGTATCGGAGGAAGCTATACTATCAACTCATATCAACAACAGCATCAGTATCCATTTAGGCAAGGGCTAACAGATAAAACTTTTAATGCGCACGTCTGTCGGTTTGCTGAGGGAAACTATGCATGTTTCTTCGGCTGGCCTAATTTATTTAATCGTCCGAAGGGAGGATTTCTTGGATTACCGACCAGTGGAATCCAAGCCGAAATGCGTGTGGTAGATGTTTTTCGTCGATCTGGAGAGAAGTTAGCAGAAAACTGGGTATTTATTGACTTTCCGCACTGGTTACATCAACAAGGTCTTGATATCTTTGCTCGCATGAAGAAAGTTGTCAACCGGTGAGGTATCCTCATCATCGCATCAAGGTATTGCGAAAAATGCGTCGAATACGTAAAGCACGCCGATTGAAGCCATAAAAAAAATCAGGAGTAGCCAAACGCTTCGATCCACCTCTCCCGGAATGTCACTCCAATCATTTTCTGATTTAGTACCCCGCACTATTGACTTTGATCTGATGCCTTTGATTGAAAGTGGATGCCAGGTTTTAACTGGCTTTTTTCGGAATAAACTCGACAGCCAAGATACTAAAACATTTGTTGAAGTTGCGATTACAACGTACCAAGGCCAAGCGATTTCGGGTCTACTGAGGCCTAACCCCGCCCAAAGCGAATCGATTAATGGCTCTAAAAATTGAAATGGCGCAATCATCACGAGCGCAACAAGACTTGCAAAAACGCCTAAAAAAATGTCGTTTTCTAAGATATTTTTCGAAAAGAACGCCAGTAAAAAAATCGAAAGTTTTGCTCCTACTAAGTAAGAGCTTACTCTAGAAAGAACCTCCAAAATCGAACCTGACTCCCCCTGAAAAGAGAATGCAAAGGGTATCAATACTATTCCCCAAACGATGGTAAAAATCCTAGATGCACGCAGATAATGAGAATCAGTTGCCGAAATGACAAAAAATTTCTTATAGAAGTCAACAATCAAGACAGTAGATAGTGAATTCAATGCCGATGAGGTGCTGGAAAGCGATGCTGACAGAATTGCCGCAATCACTAATCCCATGAGACCAGGAAGAGCGAGTTGTTGAATATACACAAGGACAATAGAATTTTGTTGGTCAAAGGGCTCCCCCTCAAAATGGGCGAACAACAGAACACCAATGAAGAAAAAAAAGAAGTACAGAAAAAAAGCTGAATAACCCATCATTAAATACGCTTTTTTGGCATCTCCGATAGTCTTCGCAGCCATAGCCCTTTGCATCATAAACTGGTTGGTTCCATATACCGTCGTGTGGTACATGGACATAGCTATTACTCCAGCCCAAATTGTAGTGACTTCAGAAAAATTAAAGTCTAGGTTTATCGTGGTGAGTTTGTTATTTTGGTTGAGATAGCTCAGCACACTGGATACTTGATCTGAACCCGACAATAAAAGGCCAAGAATAATTGTAGCGCCAAATACAAGAACGATACCTTGAATTACATCTGTCCAGATTACAGCGTTCATCCCACCTAGCATGGTGTAAAACACGACAAATGTAGTTAGAATAATGATGCATACTTGTTCACTTAAGCCCGTAATTAGACTTACTGCAATTGATGTAGCCGTAAGAATTGATGATGCGCCCAACACCATCGTCGCCATGAATAAGGCGGACATTAATAACCGAGACCCCAAACCAAATCTTTTTTCTAGATACTCATAAATAGATATTGAGTTACTTCTGTAAAAAACAGGAATGAAAAAAACAATGCAAACAAATACCACTATCGGGTAGTTGAGATGTATTGCGAGAGTCGCCAAGCCGTCGTTATATGCCCAAGCTGGCCCGCCGAGGAAAGAGAGTGCACTCACATAGGTAGCCATCACGGATACTCCGAGTGCCCACCAAGGAGACGATCGGTTCCCTAAAAAGAACTCATTAGAGGTCGTTACCGATTTGCTCTGTCGAAATCCCACCAAGAGATTTACAAACAGGTATATCGCTAAAATGCTCCAATCTATCAATCCCATTGGTTTTTCTACCTGTTTTCGATAACGAATACTTTTAATTTGTTCAGCTCACAGAATGACTGAATCAGATTTAGATAAGTTTTTCTCAAATAAGCTTATAAAAAATGTAGAGACACAAAATACATAGGAAGAAAAATATAATTAGTCCATAACTTTTTGAATCCACTTTGCCTGGTAAGATATACCATCCATTTTCTTTTAAAGGTAAACCGTTTTCTTCAAAAAGTCTTCTCTGTCCTCTGACAGTACAAACATGATACTGGCTTTGATATCCATCGATTGCGATACTGGAAATCCAACCGACGGTAACGCTTACAAAACCACCAATCGCACAATACCAGGGCCAAGCGATATTCATGAAGTACTCCACGTATAGAAGTGTTAAAAAGCCTGCAGCCACTCCCAAGAGCAACCCGCGCTCCGTGGTGTGCTTTGAATAAAAGCCAAGAAAATACATTGATAATTTAGAACCGACAAAAAATGATCCGATTTTACTCAGCGTCTCTAAAACAGATCCGTCACTGGATGTAAATAATATCGCAGGGCCTATTACAAACAAACCCCACACGACGGTGAAAATGCGCGCAGCTCGCAAATAGTGTTGCGGTGACCCATCTTTTTTGAAATATTGCTGATAAAAATCAATGTTAGTTACCGTTGCCATAGAGTTAAGACTTGAGTCTAAACTTGACATCGCCGCGGCTACAATTGCAACGGCAATTAATCCCATCAAACCGGGGACGCTTGCAAGTTTAACGAACTCGAGCATGATAGTGTTGGTGTTATCAAACGAAGCGCCCTCGAAAAAGGCATACAGAAAAATACCAAGTGAAAACAACAAAGTAAAAATAAAAAATGCGGCATAACCCATCATGGTATAGGCTTTTTTGGCATCACCAATCGTCTTTGCCACGAGCGTTCTTTGGATCATCATTTGATTCACTCCATAAACAACGACATGATAAATAGACATGGCAATTACCCCCGTCCAAACAGTTGCTACTTTGTCTGGAGAAAGGGAAAACTCGAAAGGGTTCAACCGGCCTTCCGACTTTAGGCTCAGTAGTGTCTCCGATAGCGGTAGAGGTAAATCAACTATGAGTAAAAACAACACAATCGCTGCCCCACTCAGAAGAATCACTGTTTGAGCGACATCTGTCCATATCACAGCGGATATGCCACCCAAAAGGGTATAAGTCATAGCGATCACCGAAACAACTGTGATTGCGGTGACGACATCTGTTCCTGTAATAAACTCTATTACCAATGCAGTTGTGTAAAGTATGATTCCAGAGTAAATGATATTTCCGAGTAAAAAAATTGAAGACATCACAAGGCGTGAACTTCTGCCGAACCGTCGTTCTAAGTACTCAAAAATACTGGCAACGCCACTGTTATAAAAAAATGGAATAAATACAGATATAACTATAAACACTGCTATGGGATAATTGATGTGTATAAATATTACCGAAAAACCTTCAGTGTAAGCCCAAGCAGGAGCGCCGAGAAAAGTAAAAGCACTGGTATAAGTGGCCATAACGGAAAGACCGATCGCCCACCATGGCGTGGTTCGATCGCCCAAATAATAATGCTCCGCTGTCTGAACTCGTCGGTTTAAATAGAATCCTAAGATGATCGATCCAACAGCGTAACTACTGAGGATTATCCAATTTAAAAGGCCGAACTCGTACATATATTATTTTGTGTTCCCATCCAAAAGAGTTCATATGTCGGTTTATACAAGGTAGTATAAATGAAATAATGTTAACAAATCTTTCGAAATCACTTTTTTAAAAAAATTATTTCATGGTTGCCTTTATTGAAAACCAAACTCAGGTCCCTAAGCTATTTTTGGACCCAAATTAGGTACTACTCCGGCCTTCCTTTCTTGCAGGCCTTGAGGTCCCATGCACGGCTATGTTGAAACTCGCTTAAAGACCGCACAAATATACGTTATAGTCTAAGCTACAACCTTGAATACGTTCAGCAACAGTTAATCATCATTTTTTGTCAGATTTGAATAGCAACATTGTTTTAAAAGTACAAGGCCTTTCGATTGAATCGCCCCCACTAAGCTCTGCAGAATTAAGTGCAAATTCTTGCGTTATTTAGGAGTCGACTTATCTTAAGCCCGTTGTCCGATCGCCCATTATCCTTGGCCGATTCATATCTTCAAATTGTAAAGCCCAATCTTCAGAGGGTTCTGAAGTCGCGTCGACAGAGCATGCTTGAACCATGTCATGGAAAGAATCTGAGGTTTGGGGCAAAACAGCTTTAAGCCAAACGCTCACTTCCGTATCCTCTACAAAGACAACGGCTACAGGGTCTGAGAGGGATCGTTGAGGAGCATATAGATACCAATTCAACTTTTTTTCGGTGGTTTTGAGGTCAGCGTGATCACTCCAATTGTGTAAGCAGCGAAAAAAACTACCAAGCTCAACATTGAGTTTATAACTCATGTTAGGGGCAGAGCTCAAAAATGCTGTGCCTTGAGACAAGCAACCGACGGTAATCAGCGCCAGTAATGGGAACAGTTTAATCAAAGTATTCATCTATCAATTCCTCTTATGAGCCACTTGAAATTCACTGCATTGTAATCGAGCAGAACGCATACTCAGTTAAGTTACCAGTTAACGCAGAGATAATCAGATTAGATTAGATTTAACCCTTGGGAATACGTAAAGAAACCTTCAGTATGATAAATTAGTGTAAAATTATCGTTAATAAAGTTAATTATTGAAGCTATAGTGTTGATTTGATGATTTATAACTTTATATTCTTCGCTTAACATGGAACTGAATAGGGATCACTCCACTTTAAAGGTTTTTCGAAATTATGCTCTTTCGACTTTTTACTCTTTTTGGCTTTTTATTTTTTATAGAATCGTCTCTTGCAAACAATGATGAAAACCCGTTTCTTGTTACAACAACAGCTACTTTAAGTTCGCCGTGGGCCTTGGAGTTTTTGCCATCGGGCAAAATATTAGTCAGTGAGATGGCTGGAAAACTTAAGCTACTGGACGAGAATGGATTAATTTTGAGTGATATTGCTGGTGTTCCCGAGGTAGTATTTAAGGGTCAAGGCGGCTTCGGAGACATTAAATTACACCCACTCTTTGCGCAGAACCGGTTGCTTTATTTTAGTTATGCTGAACTCGGGGATGGAAATCTCGTTGGTGCGGCCGTAGCAAGAGCAAAGTTGGTTATTGAAAATAACATTGGGTACCTAGAGCAACTGGAGGTGATTTGGAGACAAGTCAAGGTTAAAGGACATGGTCATTACGGGCATAGGATTACATTTGGACCGGAGGGCTACCTCTGGATCAGCTCTGGTGAAAGGCAAAAATTTGATCCAGCTCAAGACATGCAGTCAAATCTAGGCAAAATTATCAGGCTAAATGATGATGGCTCAACACCGACCGATAACCCCTTCCCATCGTCGAACTCAGTTACATCTCAGGTTTGGTCTTTAGGACATCGTAACCCTCTAGGTCTATCATTTGATAAAACTGGACGGCTTTGGGTAGTTGAAATGGGACCCAGGGGTGGTGATGAACTTAATTTAGTTCGTCGTGGCGCAAATTATGGTTACCCGATCGTTTCAAATGGTGATCATTACAGCTTTATTCCTATACCCGATCATGATACCCGGCATGAGTTTAATCCGCCGGAGGTCACGTGGACGCCAGTGATTTCGCCCTCATCTATGATTTTTTATGAGGGTGAAAAGTTCGCAGGTTGGAAAGGAAACGCCTTGATCGGAGGCTTATCTTCAAAAGGTTTTGTCCGGGTTGAAATCAACGGAGACAGGGCAACTGAAATAGAAAGGTTTGAGATTGGGACACGAATCAGGGCAGTTAGAGAAAGTGCCGACGGAGTCATATGGTTGCTGGAGGATGGTAGACCCCCTTCGAAAGGAAAACCTTGGCAAGAAGGTGGGGGACGTCTCATGAAACTAACAGCTATCAAATAACTCAGTTGCAGTAGGTCTGTCATGATACTCGGATCTCCAACAGAGCAGGTTTAGTTCATTTAGGAAAATCCAAAATTATGCGCTTGGTTAAATTCTTAACTCTTTGTGTTGCTATGAGCCGTAATCAGGGCAAATTTTTTATTAGAAAAGGACGTGTCTCAGTCGACGGAAAGGTGACAATTGATCCAGATTTCGAGCTTTTAGATGGTAGCAGGGTTTTCTATGACGGCAAACATATCGCAATAAAAGAACATCAGTATATTGTGCTAAACAAACCTCCACATTATGCCTGCATAACTGAAGACAAAGAATATCCCTCGGTTTTAAATCTAATAAAGGATCAAGCGACCGATCGAACTTATTATTTCGCAAATACCTTGGGACCTCTGGAAACGGGGTTGGTGCTTCTCAGTAATGACATTCGTTGGACGAGCCGATTAAATCTCCGATTACAAAAGAAAAGCTGCATTTATAACATCACATTGGCAAACGACATTAACGAGGACCACATTAAAAATTTACGTGAAATATGGCTAGCATTCCCAAGAAATAAGATGCCAGAGACCTTTGACATACAAAAGCAAAGTAAAAACACGCTGTTGATCCGTATAAGTCAGGCGCGATCGGCTGAGATGTTGGCCGCTTTATCTTCCATTGACTTTACAATCAAACAATTACAACTTCAGCAACTTGGAAAAATGGGTATTGGTGAACTTGCAGAGGGCGACTATTTGCAAGCCAAAGAAAATGAAGTACAAATTTAGCAGCGACTTTTAGGGAGATGGCGTCTTTCGTATTGAGAAAATGTAATGGATTTTTTTAAAAGCACCCCAGTTGGATTTATTACCGCATTTGATGAGCTTTAAAATCCAAACGCGACGTCGATTAATAGAATAATTGTTGGTATCGAGATACCTACAATCTGAAAGTAATTCTTGCAGTACAAATTTTGAACATTTTGCCGGTATAAATCGTAAGCTGATGCGGTAATTTAAAGCCGATCCTGTCTCTAAAATAGATGTAAATCAGAAAGTTACAGCATTATGATCGAAAAACTCTACTCGCTCCGTATTGTATATAAAGGAGTAAAGTTTATGAATTCATGTTCGTGCGGTCGCAGTCCCATAGACACTTGCGTTGGATGGGGTAACCTTAACGAGGACGAGTACCTTTTGTCTTCAATTTTATGGGCGAAAAAAAAGCTTAGAGAAACTGATAAAGCATTGGTTCACAAACCGGTAAAAAAGTAATAGCTCAAAAAATTGCGAGATTGATAACAGGGAGCTTCTGCGCGGCGCTGTGTATTTAGGGTCAAGCAAGACACAACCCAATCGTCGTTCAAAAGCTTTTAAAATTTATTTAAAAACTGCCAAACCTTTAAGTGTGTGGACGTGTCATCTATAGTGGTAGGCCAATCATGACCCCAGTCCAACAAAGCATAGTGTTCAATCTTCGAACTTTGATCACAATCAAAATACTCGGCATGTAGGAAAGAGGTGGTGCTTGTTTGAGACTTGCCCTTGCAATTAAACTTTTTAACCCAGTACTGCATTAAGCTTGGGATGTCTTGCATGGTTCCTACGGAATCCCAAGCCTTCCAATTCCACTTCTTGCTGTACTAAATAACTGGATCATCCACCCCATGGACGTGCATTATCGGAACGTTGCTTTCAGGATTACAATCTCTTGGGCTCAGAGGCATGGTGCCTGAAAAGGAGGCTAACGCTGCAAAATGGGTACTCATGTGGCATGCCATCTCATATGCGAACATCGACCCAAGAGAATAGCCCACCCCATACACTCTCCCAAACTCAAGTTCATACTTCGCCAAAATGTCATCAAGCATCGCATCAATGTACTTTACATCATGCATTGCACCCGAATGGGTATTCAGCTGCCAAGCTCCCTCATTGTGAAAATAGACTTTACCCTGAGGTATCGCAAGAATGATCCCACGCTCGGCCGCCAGCTCTTCCCAGCGTTGTTGCTGAGGCACAAGCCAGGCCCCGTCGCTCCCAGCATTGCCACCCTGAAAGAAAACCAAGATATCTTGAGGCTTCGCATCATATGTTTCGGGCACATATAGGTGATACCGGCGTTGATCACTACCAACAGTTACAGTAAATTCCGGAAGGTATTGGCTATATTTATTCTGTAGGTAAGACCACCAAACGAACATGATGCCAACCCCGATAAGCAAAGAAATACCAAAGATCTTAAGTGTCTTTGTCATTTTTTCAAAACTACAGTCCAATTATGTTTCAGATTAAATTAACTGGTCATGACCCCGTTTTTAAGTAGATGTGCGGCACCATGCACATTGTTAATCGAGGCGGT
>DDII01000003.1 GCA_002338445.1 Cellvibrionales bacterium UBA1854
GGATTTTCCTTATTACCCGTGTATCCAACCCACTGCTCTGGTGCTATCAGACTGACTTCGCGCTGGTCCTTGAGAGACATTACTAAGCTTTTATCGCGAATAAAATATTTGCTAACGTCCCGATGAGATGCATCGAGTATTGGGACTGCATGATCTAAGAATCCTTTCCCATACTCAATTACCTTTCGACCACGCAATGGATTATAACCTATCCCTTTCTCAGCTCCGCCTGCCTCTTCAATTACGTCATTACCATAAAGAGCATCATACAAACTCCCCCATCGGGCATTCACAGCATTAATTGCGAATCGAGCATTACTTATGGGAACCACGAGCTGAGGGGCAGCTTGAGACGCAATTTCAGAATCTACATTTTTTGGCGCTATTTTAAAATCTGGCACCTCTGGGCATATATAACCTATATTTGTGAGGTATTCTCTATGTTGATCTGGTGTAATTGATCGAGAACGATCTATGTGCCATTGATTGATATGCGACTGTAACCTCTCCCGCTCCAGGAGCAACTGAGTATTTCTTGGCACAAAATTCGTTATGATTTTGGAAAGTCCTTCCCATAAAGCCATACTCTCTAACTCTAATTCAACACAAAGTTCTTTGGCTACAAAGTCAAACAGAGGACTCGCAACTTTAATGTCTCCACATTCAAAATAATTACTCATTTAAGATGTCCAATTCTTGTTAATAACTGATCATAAGTCCAACAGTTACATTAGTAAAAAAAGATGACTATATTTTCTACATTCATCAAAATGATACTGCTGGCTTTTAACCAGTCAATGGGACAGCCCGGCCGCTATTTTTCTAATACTCTGGCGCATCCAGTTGTGTCCTGTATCGTTTTGTAATAGGGGGCTCCATACCATCTTTAATCGCATGGGCGGAATCTCAAATGGGGGCCGTTTAATCACCACTTCTTTGTTGTGCCGAACCGCCTTTGTGGCCATAGTGGGGACAGTAACTATGAGATGTTCCTGTTCTGCGAACATCAACGCGGCCTGATAATGCCGAGTAAAAATGGCAATATCTCTAAATTGACCCAATACTCTCAAAGCCTCATCCACCCAACCGAGACGCTGGGTATTTTTAGTAGTCATTCCGACACCTACCCCCATGCCTGTCTTGCTAACCCACACATGCTTACAAGACAAATACCCCTCCATGTTCCAATTGTTTAAGACTGGATTTGTAGCCTTTACCAAACATGAAAAGCTATCCTCCCAAAGCTTTAACTGATGAAAAGACAGGGGTAGCGAGTCAAATCTATTAATGATTAAATCTACCTTGCCCTGTTCAACAGCATGGAAGCTGACGTCACTGGGTGTCATAATATCTAGCTTTATTCCCGGCGCCTGAGCATGCAACATTCTTAACACCGCAGGTAACAGCGTGACCTCTGTATAATCACTTGCCATAATCCTGAAGATGCGGGAGCTTTGCGCAGGATTAAATGCCTCCTTTGGCTGCAATGCCACCTCTGCCATGGACACGACTTTGCGCACTAATGGCTGTAGCTCCAGAGCCCTTGGGGTGGGCGTCATGCCCTCACTTGTTCTTATCAGGATTGGATCATTAAAATATTTCCTAAGTCGCCTGAGACTGTTGGACATTGCAGGCTGACTTATTCCCATGACCTCAGCTGCCTTTGTGACGTTACATTCTGTAAGCACAATGTCCAACGAGAGTAGTAGATTTAGATCGAGTCTAGTAATATTCACAATATTTATACCAAGTATAAAAAGTATCAACTAGAATAATATATGTATCGTATCTAAACTCCATCTTTTGTCAACAGTTACCGATAAAATACGAGCCAAAAGAGGACACAATGGAGAATTACAAAAATCACATACAAAAAATTTCCGATCTAATCACTGCAAAAGGGGAAACATGGAGGGGTATAAATGCAAAATACGCGGCTCGTATGCGTATGCAAAATCGCTTTCAGACAGGTCTTGAGATAGCCAAATATACTGCTGGAATAATGCGCCGGGATATGAATGATTACGATCATGATCCGGGAAACTATACGCAATCGCTTGGATGCTGGCATGGATTCATCGGCCAGCAAAAGTTAATAGCAGTTAAAAAACATCATGGAACAACAAATAAACGATATTTATATTTGTCGGGATGGATGATTGCGGCATTGCGCTCCGAGTTTGGCCCTCTTCCAGATCAGTCAATGCACGAAAAGACCTCAGTGCCGGCACTCATTTCAGAACTCTATACATTTTTACGTCAAGCAGATGCAAAATATTTAGGTGAATTATTCAACGCATATGACAAATCGGAAGAGATGGGTAATTATCGAGAAATGAAGGCAATAGAGAACACGATTGATAGCTTTGAAACCCACATTGTTCCCATAATTGCTGATATTGATGCTGGATTCGGTAATGAAGAGGCAACTTACATCTTAGCGAAGCGAATGATTGAAGCAGGAGCATGTTGTATACAGCTTGAAAATCAAGTTTCAGATGCCAAACAATGCGGCCATCAGGATGGGAAGGTGACGGTCCCTCATGAAGAATTCCTCGCAAAAGTAAATGCAGTTAGATACGCATTTCTAGAACTAGGGGTGAATGATGGTGTTATTGTTGCCAGGACAGACTCGCTCGGCGCGGGCCTTACGCAAAAAATTCCAGTTTCTAAATCTCCTGGCGATCTCGCCTCTCACTACAATCAATACCTAGAAACTCGGCCTGTAGGCTGTGTGAGTGACATGAATGAGGGGGATACTGCCATTAAAATTGGCGGTGAACTAGTGATTCCTGAGAGGTTACCTAACGGACTTTTTAGATTCAAAGATGGATCAGGTGAAGCGAGATGTATTCTCGATGGAATAACAAGCCTTCAAAATGGGGCAGACTTACTTTGGATCGAGACTGAGCAGCCGCACATCGGGCAAATAGGAGGGATGATCAAAAAAATTCGCGAGGTGATCCCCAACGCAAAACTTGTTTATAACAACTCTCCATCATTTAATTGGACCCTTAATTTCAGGCAACAGATCTATGATGCTTGGAGCGCAGATGGCAGAGACGTATCTTCTTACGTCCGTGACGAGCTGATGAAAAGCCACTACGACAATTCGGCACTTGCCCTTGAGGCGGACGAAAAAATCAGATCTTTTCAATCAGATGCATCTTTACATGCGGGAGTATTTCACCACTTAATAACTCTTCCCACGTATCATACCGCAGCACTGTCAACAGATAATCTTGCCAAGGGTTATTTCGGTGAAGAGGGTATGTTAGCTTATGTTGCAGGTGTTCAACGAAACGAAATCAGGCAACATATCGATTGTGTGAAGCATCAGGCTATGGCTGGATCAAATATCGGTGACGATCATAAAGAATACTTTTCGGGTGATCAGGCTCTCAAGGCGGCTGGTAAAGAAAACACGATGAACCAATTTTAACATACGCCAATTCTCGTTGACTCAATGTTGACGAAAACGTATCATTCTGACCCAAAAATTGTGTCCGCAGGGCGAGATTCGGGGATTAGCGCAGTCTGGTAGCGCGCCTGCTTTGGGAGCAGGATGTCGGGGGTTCAAATCCCTCATCCCCGACCAAGTTGGGGCCCTGTCTATGCGCCCGTAGCTCAGCTGGATAGAGCAACGGCCTTCTAAGCCGTGGGTCGCAGGTTCGAATCCTGCCGGGCGCGCCAATGGACTCGGTCGTGCCGGCAAATTATCATTGTTGATGTTGTGGTGGGCGTAGCTCAGTTGGTAGAGCCCCGGATTGTGATTCCGGTGGTCGCGGGTTCAATCCCCGTCGTCCACCCCAAATTAGTGATGTAAAACTTTTGAGAGAAATTTAACAGTAAGTTTTTTTGCCTTCAAGTCGTCCGATGTGTGGTCCAAGCGGGACGGAAGTAAGTGAGAGTCTCTCCAAAGGAGGGTGTAATGTCTGCAATACTCTTGGACGGCACATTGGTCGCCAAGCAAACAGAACAGCAACTGATTAATCGGGTCAAAAGTATACGGTTAAAAAATGGGTATCCGCCGACCTTAGCGACTATATTAGTTGGTTCAGATCTCGCTTCAAAGACCTATGTCAGAATGAAGCAAAATGCCTGCAGAAGGATCGGTATGGAGTCAGTCGCAATTGAGCTCCCGGCCACGACTACTACGGAAGAGCTCAAAGAAAAAATTTTCTCTTTGAATTCTAATAAATCGTGTCATGGAATATTGTTACAACACCCGGTGCCCCGACAAATTAATGAACGGTTGTGTTTTGACGCAATCAGTCTCCAAAAAGATGTGGACGGTGTCACATGCTTAGGCTTCGGTAAAATGTCGATGGGCCAAAGAACTTTCGGCTCAGCTACGCCCCGGGGAATTATGCGGCTATTGGCGGCTTACGATATCAAGCTTGCAGGGATGCATGCTGTGGTAGTTGGTCGTAGCCCTATTCTGGGCAAGCCGATGTCTATGATGATATTAAATGAAGACGCTACTGTCACGGTTTGCCACTCTAAGACTAAAAACCTTCCAGAGATTATTCAATCAGCAGATTTAATTGTAGGGGCGTTGGGTCGACCCGAATATATCAAAGCAAGCTGGATTCCTGATGGAGCCGTTGTCATCGATGCTGGGTTTCATCCTAATGGCTGCGGTGATATTGAGCTGGGTCCACTCTACGATAGAGTAGCTGCTATTACACCTGTACCTGGGGGAGTGGGTCCTATGACTATCAACACCTTGCTACTTCAATCGGTTATTGCTGCAGAGCAAAAGTTGTAAAATCTCTTACAAGGATCGGGAACAAGTGTCTTTTTGATAAAAATACTGAATAAGATAGGTCTTAAGAACTGTTGCTGTTGTTGATTGTTTTAGAGACCATCGCAATAGCCTTTTTGGAAAATGGTTTTTGCAATGCCCACAGCTGCTCCTGAATCTCGATCTCTAGAATATCATCGAGATGACAACTTGTATCAGCGGCAAGAAGGGTTCTCTTTGTGTGTATGAGAAGTTCTTTCGGTAAGTGTCGAATTGCATCGGTATACGCCATCGCGGCTTTCATTAAGTCTTCTTTTTTAACACTTTTCCATGCCAAGCCCTGTTCAACCGCTTTATGTGCTGAGAGGGGTTGTGAAAACAAAAGTAGACTAGCAGCAGTGTTCCAGCCACACAGTCGCCTCAGCAGCCAGGAACATCCTCCACCCGGGTGTAATCCCAATCTAAAAAATTTTGGATCCAAAATAGCGTCTTCTGACATGATACGTGCGTCGCAGGCCAAAGCCAAGTTCAATCCAGCACCTATCGCAGGACCGTTCAATGCGGCAATGGTTGGTACGCTACAACGTGCAACACTCAAAAAACCGCTGTATATTGTTCTAAGTTTGTCCCTGTCGGGCTTGATTTCATAAAGAGGAGCCCCAGCACAGAAGATACTTCCGGTCCCAGTGATAATCACTGATACGACATTACGATCAGATTCTGCTTCCTTTATTGCATTAACCAAAAGACGGCAGACAATCATATCAAGCATATTTCGTTTCTTTGGGTTATTGAGAGTGATTATCGCAATGTTATTTACTACTTCGTAAAGTACCGTTGACATAAAATTTCCTGCTTTTAACATCTTACTAAACTACTAATTCCGCCAGATGTGGAAAATAGTACGAATATATTAATACCACTATAACGCAATTGAATCCCCCACACGGTAAAATCATACAGCCTTTCAGAGTTTGATTTGACAATAATTAGCCATTTGGTGCAGCATTTACTGGGGAGGATTAGTTTCAGAGCATAGCTCATTCCCAGAAATTATTATTGTTTCGCGGTGTGTGAAAGTTTTTAAAGCTTTTTATATACTTAATCTTTAGTTACATCGCTTGGCGGTTAAATGATTACTTCGAACATTATATGTTTTGACATCAAAAGAATAGAACTCTCAGGTCGACACTTAGCAATGCTCAAAGATATCTCACCGGATTTTATCCATGTCAACTCATTTTGATCTCTGTATTATTGGTGGTGGCATTATTGGCGCCGGTATTGCGCAGGCTGCTGCGCTTAATGGACTTTCTACGATTATTGTTGAAAAAAGAGGATGGGGTGCCGGCAATTCTTCCAAATCAAGCAAGATAATAGATGGTGACTTCGAGGGGATTCCTCGCCTCCGTTTCGCTAACGTTCGTGAACGTTTGAGGGAACGTCGAATAATCAGAGATATCGCACCAGATCTTCGAAAGGTCGATTGGTTTTATCTCCCGATTTACAAACAAAATATCCAAAAATCATGGCAAGTAGCGTTACAACTTCGAATTTATGATGCTCTAGCAGGTAGTAATAAGTTGGCTTCCTTCCAACATCTGCCAGAAAAGCAATGGCGTAATCTTCATGGACTAAATCGACATGATCTTTCGGCAGTTTATGCGTTCCAAGAAATTCATATTGATGACACTCAGCTGGCTCAAAATGTTTTAAGATCGGCAAAACAACACGGCGCTATGGCGCTTTGCCCTGTTAATTTTGAAGGGGCACGGCAGTCGGACGATGGTTTCGTTGTGAGCGTAGCCAAAGGTTCCCGGAACCGAGACTTCGATTGTCGATTTTTGGTAAACGCCACTGGCGCATGGGGTGACCGTGTTTCCCGATCCATTGAAGGAGTAAAAAATCCTTTGGCTGCTCGATCAATAAAGTCTACTCATATTGAATTTAGAGAGCATCTTAGTGATAACAGTTTTTATGTTGAGGGAAGAAAAGGAGCTAACCGTATTGCAATCCTACCATGGCGAGGTGGGACACTAGTCGGCTCAGTTGACAGCATATTCTCAGGCAATCCTGAGCGAGTTATTCCAAGCAATGAGGAGGTTGACTACTTGATAGAGATAACTCGCCATCATTTTCCACATTTCCAGCATGAGCCTTTCGACGCTTGGTCTGGCCTGCGTCTAAGTTCCGCCCAACATAGAGGAGTGCTTTCTTATAAAGACAAAAATCTTGGTCATACAGATGAACGATATCTCTGTGTCCGAGAAAGTCAATTTGCTAGCTATAGAGCTGTAGCTGAGAGAGTTGTAATTTCTGTTATGAGAAGTCTCAATGAAAAGACGGCACCACCACCAGAGGCTCACTACATATGTTCTTCTTCGATACAGCTATAGCAGAAAAAGTGGCAAAAACCGAGAATGGTTAACAAATAATTTTTTGGCTTAGCAGCGACGCCAAGTTGTGTTCGATCGCGAGTCCTCAAGCACCACTCCGTCATCCTCAAGTCTTTTTCGAATAATATCCGCAGTGGCATAGTCTCCGGCGAGCTTTGCCTGCTTACGTTCATCAATTGCATTCTCTATTTGACGATCGGTTAGTACTCGATTCCCGCTGTTATTATGAAACCAGTCCTCTGGTTGTTGTTGTAATAAACCCATCAATCCAGATAAATTCATCACTTGCGCCTTTAGTATTTGCTGGTCTGTACCACTAGATGAATGCATTTGTTTTGCAATGCGATGTAACTCCGACAATGCTAAAGGAGTATTTAAATCGTCTAGTAGCGCATCCACTCCTCGGCAACTGGCAACCTCATTTGAGACGGGAATTTCGATATTTTCAGCTGCTCGTAAATATCTATAAAGGCTATTCAGTGAATTCTCAGCAGCATCTAAAATAGTATAGTCAAAATTCTGTTCAGATCGATATTGCGCTGTCAGTATCGCGTAACGAAGAACTTCGCCGGGGTATATCTCTAAAAGATCTCCAACCAATCGAAAATTCCCCAGGGATTTTGACATTTTTTCTCCATCCAAGTTTACAAAGCCATTGTGCATCCAGTAGTTGGACAGTGGTCTGCCCTTATGCGTGCATCTGCTTTGCGCATTTTCATTTTCATGGTGAGGAAAAAGTAAATCCTGACCGCCACCGTGTATGTCTATAGTTTCGCCGAGATGTTTTTTTACCATAGCAGAGCATTCAATATGCCAGCCAGGGCGCCCTCGACCATACCTACTGGGCCAACCTGGATCCTCCGGTGCAGACGGTTTCCAGAGCACAAAATCTTCCGGATTTCGTTTATAGGACGCTGCGTTTACTCTGGCACCAGCTATTAATTCAGAGGATTGTCGTCGCGACAATTGACCATAATCCGAGTCCGAAGCAACGGAAAATAAAACATGTCCATCTGCTAAATATGCATAACCAGAGTCAACAAGATCCGTAATAATATCCAGCATCTCGGATATATGATCGGTGGCGCGAGGAGAAAAAGTGGGTGTAAGATTATTTAGACTGTCCATGTCTTGAATATATAATTGAGAGTATCGCTCGGTTATTACAGATATATCTTGATTAAGTTCTCGCGATGTCGTAATTATTTTGTCATCAATATCGGTAATATTGCGGGCATAATCAACTCTTGGGTAAAGTGTTTGCAAAATGCGAAATAGCACATCAAAGACAACGGCCGGGCGAGCATTTCCAATATGCACTCGGTTGTAGACGGTTGGTCCGCAAACATACATTGTGATTCTAGACGGAGTTATCGGCGAAAAGTTTTCCTTCTTTCGCGTCAAAGTGTTGTAAATCTTAAGGGGCATTTAAATTCGTCATTATAGTTTTTTATCTAAAATACACTTAATCGGGCTCACTATTGCGTTTTACTCCAAGTGTCTCTCAGCCCTATCGTACAGTTGAACACAAGGTCATCATCATTTTTTAGGCGATCGTCCAGACAAAAGTATCCTATTCTCTCAAATTGGTAATTTTCGCCCATTCGTGCTTTGGCTAACGCAGGCTCTGCTTTACATCCATTAATTACTTTTAGTGAGTTTAAATTAATAAACTTAGTAAAGCTTTCATCTCCTGACTCGGGTAATGGGTGAGAAAAAAGCCGATCATATTGATGCACGCAACAGTCGACCGAATACTGCTCCGATACCCAGTGGATGACACCCCTAGGCTTAATGTCTTCTGGGGCACTCTTACCAACAGTGCCCGGCACTAGAGACGCTCGGACTTCAGTAACAATGCCATTCACATCTTTGGTAACACTATCAGCTCTCACTATGTAAGCACCCCGAAGCCGCACATAATCTCCTAGGACTAATCGTTTGAATTTTTTTCGGGAAAGAGCTCGATTCTCACTGAAATCGTTGCGATCGATCCATATTGCGGCGGTGAAAGGCACTGTTCTATATCCCAGATCACTTCTATTTGGATGATATGGAATGGAAAGGTCTTCAACACAGTCTCCCGAATAATTCGTGATCAATAATTTCAGCGGTTCAAGTACGCACATTCCTCGCTTCGCATGCTTATTTAAATCATCTCTAATAAAATGCTCAAACTGGGCGATATCGACAACGCCGTCAGTTTTCGCAACGGCTAAACTTTTACAAAAATTTTTGATAGCCCGAGCAGTTATACCCCGCCGCCGCATACCCGACAGAGTGGGCATCCTCGGATCGTCCCATCCATCAACTATATTCTCATCTACAAGCTGCTTTAACTTTCTCTTACTCGTTACCATGTAATTAATATTCAATCGGCCAAACTCAAACTGCTTAGGCGTAGCAGGCACAGGAAGATTTTCGATAAACCAATCATAGAGCGCTCTGTTATCTGCAAATTCAAGCGTGCAAATAGAATGGGTGATTCCCTCCAAAGCATCCTCTTGGCCATGAGCGAAATCATAGGAGGGATAGATGCTCCAAACTCTACCTGTGCGATGGTGTGGATATTTTTTAATTCTGTAAAGCACAGGGTCTCGGAGATTTATATTCGGAGACTGCATATCAATCCTGGCGCGTAATGTCATTTTCCCTTCTTCTACTTGGCCGTGACGCATTTGCTCAAGCAATTCAAGGCTTTCAGAAACAGGGCGATATCTAAATGGACTATCTCTTCCTCCCAACGTGAGTGTTCCTCGATATTCGCGGGTTTGAGATGATGTTAATTCACACACATAAGCCTTATCTTGCTTTATTAGGAATTGAGCCCACTCAAATAGTTGGTCAAAGTAATCGGACGCATAGCGAACATTGCCAGACCAATCATATCCTAACCACCTCACATCCTCGATAATAGCATCAACATACTCTGGACTCTCCGTCTCTGGATTAGTATCGTCAAACCGTAGGTTACATCGCCCCCCATTGGCCACGGCAAGATCAAAATTTAGACAAATTGATTTTGCATGTCCGATGTGAAGATAGCCATTTGGCTCTGGGGGAAAGCGGGTTACGACTTCAACTACACGACCAGACGCTAGATCGGAGTCGATTATATTTTGAATAAAATTTACCGGTTTGTTGAGGTCAATCATATGGGCGTTTTCGTTAAAATAGGTATAACATCATTATACCGCCAGGACCGTCATCATTACACTAAAACAAAACTTGCTTTCAGAAACCGTACATTTATCCTCCGAGTTATTTATGTCTTAGATTTATTCGCAGAAAATGTTCGGACAGAATATCCAAAAGGGTGTTAATTCTCCTCCTCAGCGCATAGAATGAGCCACCCTTAAAACGACAACGCATAAACGTAAGCGAAGGAACAAATATGATAGTGTTAACTACCACGATGGGTAAAATAGGTATAAAGCTGGATTTTGAAAATGCACCAATTTCGTCTCAAAATTTTTTACAATATGCTCGAGAGGAATTCTATGTAGGTACAGTTTTTCACAGAGTGATTGATGACTTCATGATCCAAGGCGGCGGATTAAATACCGATCTGATTGAGAAACCATCTAGAGACCCGATTATTAATGAGGCTGACAATGGGAGGTCGAACGCCATTGGAACCATCGCGATGGCAAGAACTTCAGATCCTAACTCCGCCTCATCACAATTCTTCATAAACGTCGCAGACAATGATTTTTTGAATCATACTGATAAAACCCAACAGGGTTGGGGGTATGCTGTCTTCGCTGATGTAGTTGAGGGAATGGAAGTTGTAAACCATATTAAATCAGTGGCAACTGGCTCCGAAAGATATCATCGAGACGTTCCCTCTGAGTTAATCGAAATCACTGAAATACATATAAGCAATGCGTATGATCAATATTAAGGAGTTGTAAGGCTGAGATTTTTATGAATATTCTATGCATCTCAGACATTCATTTATCTGAATCGAGACCTGCAGTAACTGAACTTTTTTTCACATTTCTAAAGCGTGAAGCCAGGAGAGCTGACGCACTTTATATCTTAGGCGACCTTTTTGATGCATGGATAGGTGACGATGATTGCTCACAGCTAGCTAACGATGTGAGAAGCAATCTATCCGCGCTTACAGATGCGGGCACAAAATTATTTTTGCAGCACGGCAACCGTGATTTTTTAATTGGACAAAAATTTCTGTCATACATCAAAGCCTCTTTATTAGAAGATTATCATATATTAGAATATGGCAAGCTTAGGTTACTTTTAACACATGGTGATTTACTTTGCACAGACGACGTGCATTACCAGAGGTTTCGTAAAAAAGTACGAAAGCCTTTTAATCGTTGGTGTCTTCTAAGACTGCCTTTATTTTTACGGCAGCGCCTAGCTGATTCTTGGCGGAGCCAAAGTATGTATGCGAATGCAAAAAAGTCTGTAGATATCATGGATGTAAACTTAGGAGCTGTTGTATCCGTAATGGAAAACAGTGATGCTTCTATTCTTGTGCACGGACACACGCATATTCCAGGACGCCACAGGGTTGACGATTCTGGTAAAGAGCGTATTGTACTTGGGGAGTGGAATTCTTACGGATCGGTGCTATCTTTATGCGAGGCCTCATGGACGCTCTCTGAGATAACACTATAAAAAGTTTGTTGAGACTATCAGGGATGTTCTCAACATTTTCAAATTAATTGCTTTTTGCGAGGTGTAACAAGTGGATATGGATGATCTTTCGAACAATGTAATTGCGGGTAGCGAGCTGGATGTCAGCGTACAAAAGGTACTGCGGAACACCTACATGTTGTTGGGAGCTACAATTGGGTTTAGCGCTGTTATGGCGGGCGCTTCAATCTTGCTCAGAGTTCCATACATGGGTTTATGGATGCTTCTTCCCTATTTCGGACTCTTGTGGATGGTTGAGAAAAACAAAAACAACAGTAGCGGGATAGCGTGGTGCTTTGCTCTTACAGGCTTTCTGGGCGTCACACTGGGACCAATTCTATCTGCAGTGCTTGCTCTCAGAGGCGCTGAACCGATCATGCTTGCTCTTGGATCAACAGCACTCACCTTCTTCGCTGCGTCTGCTTACGTGCTCCAAACCAGAAAAAACCTGAGTGCCATGGGAGGGTTTCTCTTCATAGGCTTAATGGTCGCTTTTGTTGGCGGGATAGCCAATATTTTTCTTCAGATCCCTGCGCTGGCCCTGACTGTGAGCTGTATGTTTGCTATTCTTTGCACCGGCTTAATTATGTGGCAGACGAGTATGATCATTCACGGTGGTGAGCGGAATTACATCTCTGCTACGGTCACGCTTTTTGTAATGTTGTACAATCTCTTCACAGTCTTTTTAACGTTTTTTGGGATGGGAAATGATGAGTAGGCGGGTCCGACGTAGGGGCTGACTCAATCAGACAGCCAACTTTCAGTTTAATGAACAGGCGTGGATTGGCGGTGAGGGTATGGACGTAGATTTTGTACCCTCCCCGACTTATGACATTTCTTTGCCTCACTGGGACGTAAAAGTCGCCGTAAACTTAGCGAACAAATATGGTATTACTCTTACAATGTCGCACTTTGAAATATTAGACTTAGCGAGAAGCTTTTTCTTCGAATATGGATTTTCGCCCTCCTCGAGACCGCTAGCAAAATATATCTCATGTAAAAAGGGGCTTGAGAAAAGCCGGAGTATATACCTTCTGAGTCTTTTCCCTCAGAAACCAGCCCTACTTATTGCTGAGATTGCTGGATTGCCAAAACCAAAAAATTGTTTGTAGCAGCACAATATGGATGAAAACGACCCAACCTTGTTGCACTTGCAGAAGTGTAGCACAAAATACAACATGGCAGAGCGACTTAAAGTCAAAACCATTTATAGTCTTCTATCGAATTTGAGGGGTTGGGAAGTTATTGATGAGGATAATTTAACCAAGCTCCGATGCACCTTTTTATGTCGCACTTTTTCTGGGAGTATGTCGTTTGCCAACGACATCGCTAAAATATCAGAAGAGCAGAACCATCACCCAAAAATGATAGTCGAATATAAAAAAGTCACTGTAATATGGTGGACCCATGAGCTCGCCGGCCTCCACCACAACGATTTCATTATGGCGGCAAAATGCTCCCGCATCGCATCAAGACTCTAGCGCACGATAATAGTTATCGGCTCAGAAATTAAAGGTGGAATGTGGGGCAGGTGATACTGGTTGCCAAGTAAAAGCTGTAGCGTGTGTTTTCCGGGAGGGAGCGTAAGCTGGGCTTCTGTTTGTCCTCCACCGAAGTGAAGTATCTCCGCACTGGCAGGAATTGGTTTTAAAAGATCTGGCAAGTTTCTTTGATTTATCAATAAGTGATGATGTCCCGTCTCGGCTATCGCAACCCCAGCAGGAGCCACACCCATTCCGCGCAAACCAAATTGGACAATGATTGGTTCATCATTTTTAAATACTTCACCATCCTTTGGTTGTATAAAATATAGCTTTGCATCTTCTGGCGAGATACGGTTGATGATCAGCAAATCGTCATCACCCATGGCCCCTTCCCACAATGAGCCACATGTTATTGCAGCCAAAAGCAAAATGATGTAGTGAGCTTTCAAATTTATACCTTTTTTCCTAATAATCGATGGCAAGGTTACCAAAAATACCAATTAAACCCCACATTAAATACAAAAAAATTAAACATTAACACCGTTTGAAACTTGAAAAAGAATCCTGTGTAAAGTGATAATAAAAGGGTGAATGAGCATTACTATAACATTGATGATTACAAAGACCAATTTGCGTGCAAGTCTGGCGACTTCAAAAACTCTCTCAAACACTACTACACCAGGCCCATAGAGGAATTCCCTTCCTCTGTAAAACATTACCGAATGCGCGCAGAGTTCAGAATCTGTCATAATAAAGATTCGGCTTATTACGCAATGACAGAGGAAAAAACCCGTCGTCTTTATCGCGTAGACCAATTTTTGATCGGCAGCAAGAAGATCAACCAATTGATGCCCGAGCTGTTGCACTACATAAATGAATGCTTGGTCCTAAGACAGAAACTATTTTCTGTAGAGTTTCTTACCTCTACTCATGGAGAAGCTCTGATCACGCTAATCTATCACAAACATCTTGACCCGATCTGGTCGGCCAAGGCGACTAGCATGCAAAATCATTTGAGAGCCTATATTATCGGACGAAGCCGAGGCCAAAAACTAGTTTTAACGCAAGATTATGTATCTGAGAGCTTTTTTGTTAATAATCGTGTTTTGACTTACCGACACACAGAATCCTGTTTTACTCAACCAAATGCCGAGATCAATCAGAAATTATTACATTGGGTGGACAAATCCTGTGCTGAAGCCCCTTGGGACTTGGTTGAGCTCTATTGCGGAAACTGTAATTTCACGGTGGCGCTGGCTCCAAAATTTCAAAAAGTCTTTGCAACAGAGGTTTCCAAACTAGCCGTAAAAAGCGCAAAAACAAATTTGGTAGCAAATAACATCAAGAATGTCACGATAGTTAGAATGTCGAGCGAGCAGTTTTCACAGGCTTTTAATAGGAAGCGAAATTTTAGGAGATTATCAGGGATAGAGCTAGAAAGGTTTATGTTTAATACCATTCTTGTAGACCCCCCACGAAGTGGTCTTGACGAACCTACCTTGAGACTTACTTCGCAGTTTGACCGAGTAATATATATATCATGTAATACGGTCACGTTAATTAGTAACATAGAAATTCTCCACCAAACCCACGAAGTGGAGTGTGCTGCAGTATTTGATCAATTTCCTTGGACCAAGCACTTGGAAGTGGGCGTGATTTTACGAAAACGTCGGTACAAGTAATGTCGGCGAAGACTACCGCCAGTGTGCATGATTTTACTAACTTGAGTTTTTCTTAACTATCAAAGTGTGATTCTTGATCTGGAATCATTGGTTGAGGAATCTCTTTCTTTGCTTTCGCACCAAGCACCTTGAGTTCCTCAGTTCGCTGAATCAAATTACCACGACCTAAAAGCAGACGCTTTTGGGCCTTAGAGAGTGATTCCGTGCCCCTAGCAAGATGTTTCGATACTTCATCAAGCGACTCAACATATAGCGCGAATTGATCATATAACTTTCCAGCCCGCTCAGCAATGACAAGCGCATTCTGATTTTGATCAGCATACCGCCAGATGTTTTTGATAGTACGTAATGTTGCCATTAGAGTAGTAGGACTTACTAAAATAATGCCACGATCATAGGCATCTGTCATTAATTCTGGTCCTTGGTCGAGCGCCAGTAAAAATGCTCCCTCAATCGGTACGAAAATAAGAACAAAATCTAAGCTATTGACGCCATCTAAGGTTTCATATTTTTTTTCACTCAAAACCCGGATATGAGCCTTCATCGATGCAAGATGTTTCTTCAAAAATATCGATTTTTGATGATTACTTTCGCTGTTATGGTATGCCTCGTAAGCAACTAAGCTTATCTTAGAGTCGATTATTATGTCTCGTCCCTCTGGTAAATGAATAATAACATCGGGGGCTCTTCGACGGCCTTCCTCATCCGTTTTGTTCGCCTGAGTTGTATATTCACGCCCTTTAGTTAAACCGGAGTCCTCTAAAAGTTTTTCAAGAATGAACTCACCCCAATTTCCTTGGACTTTGTTATCGCCGCGGAGCGCACTGGCCAGTGTAAGCGCGTCTGACGAAACTTGCTGAGTCTGTTTTTGTAACTCACTTATTTTACCCACGAGAATATTTCGATCAGCCGACTCCTTGTCGTATGAGGACTCCACTTGTTTTCGGAAATCTCCAATATCTCGCCTAAGCGGTGTCAGCGTGTCCTCTATTGTAGATTTACTCTTTATCACAAATTCTTTTTGTTTTTCATCAAAGATTCGATTAGCTAAATTCTCAAACTCAGCAGCAATTTGATTTCTATTTGTTGTCAAAAAAGCAATTTGTGCCTTGTGATTTTCGTCATTAGTGGCAGATTTTTGCGCCAAAGCCGCACATCTCTCTGTTAACGTTTCTTTTTCAGAATTAACTTTTTCCAGTAAAGCAGTAGTCTTAGCTTCCACCTCTCGTGATACAAGAATTTGTCCCTCCAGACGAGCAACACGTGATCTCATTATCACTGCAACTGTCACTCCTCCAATAATGAGACTGATCAACATTACTAAAAAAAATTGCGGGAAATAAGAAACTTGTATAGCAGATTCCATAGATATATCTTAACCAGTAAGACCAAATAAATATTTATTCTTTACCAACTTCAAAACCTTTCAACCGTGATTAATTATGACTAACCCTCCACATCTACCGCCATTAATCGATATTAGCCTGTTTTACTCAGCAATAACCAAGGGTACCACCATTCTTGTCCCTAATCAGCGATTAGTCGACAGTATTAATCAAGCTTGGAGCCTTATACAAGAGCACCAAGTATGGGAAACTCCTCAAATTTTTACCCTGAAAACTTGGCTGAAAATGTGTTGGGAGCGTCTACAAGATATGACTCACTCAGAGGTAACAGAATTATCTGCAATGTCAGATGAACACTATAGATATTTGTGGTACAAAGCAATCCAAAAGCACGATCCAGAACTTGCTGCTAACTATAAAGACTTAGCGAAAGATACGGAAAAAAATATTGAAACATGGCTGCTCGATGCCATAGGATTTAAAAATGAAAGTTATGGATCAATTCGCTTCTCTAGGTGGAGAAGAACCTATCATGAGCTGCTAAAAAAGAACAAAATCGTCACGCAAGGCCAAATCTGGATGATCATAATGAAAAGTTTTAAACAAGGTGATTTGCCTCAATTAACCTCAATTGCTCTATATGGATTCCAAACAGTCAGTCCATTAGAATTTCAGACTATCAGCGCGGCCACCCAAGAACTTTCCTCAATTGATCAATCTCTCTCTGCAATTAACATTGTACGCTCCGCTAGATCCTCACGAAATTCAGGGCTCAGTTTCACCGCACAAAGTAAAAAATTACATCTGCCTAGAGCAAGGAGGGTACGCTGCTCGGATGAGAGCAATGAAGTAATATTATCTGCTGTATGGGCCGCCGAGGAGTTAAAGATAAATAAAAATCAACGAATCGCTATCGTTGTATCAGATCTAGGTAACCGTTTAGAAGAAATCTATCGGGTTATCAATAAGATATTTATAGCCAGAGGTGTGAAATCAAATGTAAATTTCTCCGCAGGCACGCCACTAATAAGCACTCCAATAGTTTCCGCAGCGATAGATTTGCTGAACATAGCGGGAGAAGAAAAATCTTTAAGCCTATGGCTAAAAATCATTCACTCTCCATTCAGCGCATTCAGCCAACTGGAATCTAATTTGAAAATAAAATTAGAAAACAAATTATCAGAATTAAGACAATTTAAAATACCCACACGGAAGTTTTTGTACCTCTTTAACAGCTTAGAAAGCAAAGGGCACGAGTTACATCTCAACCTTGCTAATGTGCTTGAAAAAAATGAGAAACAAAAAAATGCGAATTTAAAAATGAATTTTTCAAACTGGACATTTTTTTTTACTGACGTGCTCAGGAGTTTTGGCTGGCCTGGTGACAGGTCTCTTTCAAGTATTGAGTATCAGCAAAGGAAACAACTTTTTATCACTTTGGAGACATTTTCTAAATTTGATAATCTAAATGTAAAGACCAATTTCAGTGAGGCTAAGACAACATTTGAATCTATATTGTCAAATCATATTTTTCATCCCCAATCACCTGATGCACCCCTACATATACTTGGGTTGCTTGAGGCATCTGGTCTTAAATTTAATTCAATATGGGTGCTCGGCTTGGAGAGCAGGGTCTTCCCGAGACCCACGATAGTAAACCCCTTACTCCCACCAACTTATCAGCGAAGACATGGACTTCCTGGGAGCCTGCCGGAAGTCGAGTATGCTATCTCACGATGCCTAATCGAAAACTATCATAGCAACTGTAATTCTTTGTTCCTGAGTTATCCGGAAACATCGGGTGATGAAACACTAAGAGAATGCTCCCTCCTTGAGGAGGTCATTAGAATCGAAGCGGCTCAAATAAACCGTATTAATGAGCAAGCGGTAACTGTCATACAAGAAAGCTATGAGGATCGCTGTGAAACTTATACACAGGTAAATATTCCTCTCAGTGCCTCAGAAATGCGCGTGTCTGGGGGCACAGCAGTCCTAAGGGATCAATCTGTGTGTCCTATCAATGCCTTTATTATTCACAGACTTAATATTACTTATCCCATAGATCCGATCCAGGGACTTGATAATGCGCAACGTGGAATATTGATCCACGAAACGATGTCGAAGATTTGGAATACACTAAAATCCTCGATTGCTCTTTTAAGAAAGACTGACCAAGAGCTAAATCTCCTTATTGATAAGACAATAACAGCCACTTTTTTAAGGCATATTAGTCTATTTGAGTCTCTGAGAAGTAAAAATCTTTTTGCTCTAGAAAAAAATAGAGTCAAAAAACTCATTAAAAATTGGCTAGAACTAGAAACGCAACGAAATCCCTTTGAGGTGATCCATACTGAGAAAAAAACTAAGATTAAGCTAGGAGCATTATCTTTTTGTCTTGCAATTGACAGAATTGACCAGATAGGACAAAAGTTATTTGTGATCGATTATAAAACAGGAACACTATCTCCAGCACGTTGGAATGACGAGCGTTTATTAGACCCACAATTACCCGCTTATGTACTATCGGTGGAGCCTCATGCTGATGGCGTGGCATATGCGCAATTAAATGCAGATGACCTTAGATGGATAGGTCAGAGTGCTATTGATTTAGACATGCAATTGGAGGAGATCAACGATTGGTCAGGCCAATTGGCGAACTGGAAAGAAAAATTAATGAATCTCGCCAATGAATTCGAGGCAGGTGATATTTCTTTTGTTGTTCACGATAAAAATCGATTTAAGCATCAGGAATTCCTTTTTCCGGTTAACCGTTGGCCCGAACTTTTTTTGATCACTGAATGAGATGGACATTATCAACCAAATGCAACTTGAAGATAAAGATGACTGTAATGCTCGTATTAGAGCTCTCGATTCGATGTCAGGGTGTATTGTATCTGCGCCCGCAGGATCAGGTAAAACTGGTCTTCTGACGCAGAGATTTTTGCGCCTTCTAAATTATGTGAACAATCCTGAGGAAATATTGTGCATCACTTTTACAAGAAAAGCTGCTTCGGAGATGTCGAATAGAATTTACCACGCCTTAAAACGAGCAGAAAATCCTGAGCCACCAGAAAAAGATCACGAGAGACTCACCTGGAGCTTAGCAACTGATGCTCTTAAAAAAAGTAAAAAAATGAATTGGCAACTCACGCAGTTACCAGAAAGGCTAAGAATTCAAACAATTGATGGATTCACTAGAAACATATCAAACCAGTTCTGTCTCGAAACCACTCTCAGATCATCATTTGAGCCGTGCGAGCACCCCGACCCATTGTATCGACTCGCAGCCCGTAACCTTTTGGACAAATTAGATGATGTTAGCGAAACAAGCAATCAGTTAAAGATACTTATTTCCCACCTTGGAAATAATTTTGCTCTGTGCGAGAAGCATCTGAGTCACTTATTGCAATCGAGGGAGCAATGGCTACCTCTGATATTTCAAGCCTCAAGACGAAAGAACTATTTTCAACAAGTGCTGAATAAAATAGTTTATGAGAGTTTATCTGATCTAAAGGATCTCCTTAAACCTATTACCGTCGATCTTTTAAACGTAACAAAAACCTCGGCTGTTTATTTATCGGGCAAGCCAAACTGCCTAATACAAAAGCTAGAAAACCTAGCTTGCCTACCAAATCAGGACACTGATGATCTACCACAATGGAAAATTTTAATTTCACAATTTTTAACTACACAAAATAAGTTAAGGTCTATCCTGCGAGAATCAGACGGATTTCCACACGGCAAAAGTGCACATAAAGCTCGCATGCTTAAACTACTTGCTTGGTTACGGGCACGCCCATCTATTGTCGATATGATGATATATGTCGTAAATCTTCCGACCGAACGAATCGAAGAAACAGAAAAAAAAATTTTAGATGCCCTGATTTTCCTTTTGCCCAGACTAGTAGCTGAGTTAAACGTGATCTTTCAAGAAAAAAAGCAGTGTGATTATCCATTAATTACCCTATCCGCCTTAGAAGCTGTATCAACTTTTTCACAGTCGGATGCCGTATCTGATGTTACATTACGATTAGACTATCAGCTAAAGCATATACTAGTTGACGAATTTCAAGATACTTCAGCGTCGCAAATTCGTCTTATTGAATCGCTCCTGTCTGGTTGGGAGGTAGGAGATGGGAGAAGTCTTTTTGCAGTCGGTGATGCAATGCAATCAATTTATAGCTTTAGGCATGCGAATGTGAGACTTTTCATGAAAGCTCAGCAGTTTCCCATTGGCCCTGTGAAATGTGAAACCATCAGTCTGCATACTAACTTCCGTTCGTATCCCTCGATAGTTAACTGGGTAAACAAACATTTTGATAACTCCCAAGAGACTGCGCGGAACAAAGATCAGGTGATATTTACGGCATCTTCTGCGAATAAAATTTCCGAAGTTAACACCGGAGTAGAGTTCGTTGGACATGACGGAACTCAATTCGATAAATTTGAAGCGGAGCGCATTGCGAAAATTTGTTTGGACATTCGAGATAACCAAGAGCCTCAAACAGTTGCAATCTTGGTTAGAAACCGGACGCATCTCACGCATATAATTCCAGAACTGAAGCGAGTGGGTATCAACTGGAAGGCGACGGATATCTATCCTTTGAGAAGGAAAATGGTTGTGGTAGACCTACTATCTATTACCAGAGCTATTTTATCACCAACCGACAAGGTGGCCTGGTTTGGAATCTTAAGGGCTCCCTTCTGTGGCTTTGAACTGAGAGATTTACTCACGATATCAACATTTAATTCTAATAATCCAACTCAATTTGAGCTCACGCTCGTCGAGAAAATGAATAAAATGCATGCAGAGTCTAAAGCACAAGGAGTGACAAAATTAACTCCAGATGGTCAAATTATTCTTGAACGAGTAGCACCAATATTGACGTCTATATGGGACAATCGGATGAGAGGGAGACTCTGTGATGCGGTTGAAAAATGTTGGTTAAAATTAGGAGGGGACAAAACGCTGTCTAACGAAAGTGATTTTTCGGATGCGGAGCGTTATTTAAAATTGCTCGCCAATCACGAAGTTGATGGATCAATTCAGAATTGGGAATCATTTCAAAGTGCGGTAGATCTTCTATATTCAGCCCCACAGAACTCGGCAAGCCACAAAGATCGTGTTACACAATTCAACATAATGACTATTCATAAGTCCAAGGGATTAGAGTTCGATCAAGTATTGATACCCGGTTTATCCCGAGCAGGAATTGGCTCAGATAAATCGTTATTGCAATGGCGAGAGCATATTCATTCCTCTGGAGAGGTTGATCTTTTATTTTCAGCGATCGGTGCGCATGATGAACCTGATAGTGAGTTATTTAAATTTTTAAAATTTGAGTCTAGAAGAGATGTGTTGGCAGAGAACAAAAGACTCCTTTACGTTGCTTGTACTCGTGCAATTAAAAAGCTATTTCTATTTGCAGAAATTAAGCTAGGCAGCAAAACGACTCTCAAAAATCCCGCACCGACCTCCCTCTTAAACTGTATTTGGCACTCAATCGCAGAAGAAATTAAACAAGATAAAATTGTACTCGAGACAAATTTAAAAGTAACAAAAGATATTTCTCCCACCAAAAATCATCACAAACTGCGACGTTTGCCACCAAATTTTGAGTTTAAAAATGAAACCAGATTTGGTATAGACAACAGAATTAAAAGTCAAGGCGACAGTTTGGATACATCCCATGTTGAGGTTGCATATTCAGATGCTCGATCAGCCCGTGCGCGTGCACTTGGGACAGTATTACACAAGACAATTAAACAAATCTCGTTAGAGGGAATATCTGCGTGGACAACTACTAGGATTAAAGATCACAAGGTCGTTATGCATAGTCGCCTCAAAGAAATTGGGTTTCTTGCAACAGTTGAAGAACTCAATGAGCTTGAATTGGCAATTTCTAAGACGTTAAATAACCCAGATGGTCGTTGGATTTTGGGATCGCATAACAGCACTCAGGTTGAGTATTCTATAAACTATAAATTAAGGCAAAATGGACAGCTCCACAGGTCAACAATTGATCTGACTTTTGTCGAAAATGGATACAGATGGATTATTGACTACAAATACTATCAACAACGAGAGAAGGAGACAAAAGCTTCTTTTTATGAGCGAGTAAAAAGTGAAAACGCACCGCAGCTTTTGCACTACGGAAAGCTTTTTGAAAAAATGAGTGAACTCCCGATCAGGTGCGCAATATATTTACTTGGAACACCAAAGTTGCTTGAGATTCCTTATCATTAATTTTTTTAGCGTGAATTTAACGTTACAATAGCTTAACCATCAGTAATTTTTTACACACAAGGGTTTAAAATGATATCTAGGCCAGTTGATAATGTGCATATCGAGTCACATGAAAATCTTATTACACCTCAAGAGCTCAAATCTCAGCTACCAATAACAGCATCAGCTCGCAAAACTGTAGAACATAGTCGAAAACAGATTGAAGATATTTTAGATCACAAAGATAAGCGAATTTTCGTAGTTGTCGGTCCATGTTCGATCCATAATGTCGAATCCGCTCTTGAGTACGCAAGAAAACTTAAATTACTGTCCGCTGAACTGTCAGATTGTATGCTATTTGTAATGAGAGTATATTTTGAAAAACCAAGAACTACCGTCGGATGGAAGGGTTTGATTAACGATCCCTACATGGATGATTCCTTCAAAATAGCCGATGGACTAAAATTAGGGCGGCAATTGCTGCTGGATATATTAGAACTTGGCTTGCCGACTGCCACAGAGGCATTAGATCCAATATCACCTCAATATATCCAGGATTTGATAAGCTGGTCCGCAATTGGGGCGCGGACAACTGAATCACAAACGCATAGGGAGATGGCTTCTGGACTGTCTTCTTCAGTTGGTTTTAAAAATGGCACTGACGGTAGTCTCAGTTCGGCTATAAATGCTCTTCAGTCTGTCGCAAAAAAACACCGGTTTCTAGGTATCAACAGTGCTGGCGAAGTTGCGGTAGTTACAACACGTGGTAACCGCGCTGCCCACATAGTTCTGCGCGGTGGAAATGGAAAACCAAATTACGACGCTATGAGCATTTCAAACTGTGAGAAGCAACTTGAAATAGCTAATCTGTCGACCAATATCATGGTTGACTGTAGCCATGCGAATTCCAATAAAGATCACACGCTACAGCCACGAGTCATTGAAAACATAGCTGAACAAATCGCAGACGGTAATCGATCTATAATTGGTCTAATGATAGAAAGTAATTTAGAAGCTGGAAATCAGAAAATGACACCCAGCGGGAAAAACCTCCAATATGGTGTATCAGTTACAGATGCTTGTATTAGTTGGAACAAAACACAGGAAACCTTGGCAGTCATGGCGGAAAGAATTCGTGGTGCACTAGCGAACCGGTAGTGACTAAGTATAATTTATAACTAAAGACAAAAATAAAAGCGTGTTAACTCCCTTTTTTCGATTTATTGAGAGAGACTATGATTAAAGTCTTGTTGTTACTAGGCGTTATTCTCGTATTCTGGTATTGGCGAAGATTTTTTCATAAGTTACCGTCGGAGAAACGGAACTCCTTCCTTTGGAAGAGTGTATTTTTAGTGGTTTTTTCAGGATCTGTGGCTCTTGTGGCAATGGGAAGGCTCCATTGGATAGGAGCGGGTCTTGCCGCCCTATTACCCGTGGCAAAGGTAGTTTTTTCAATGGGTCTTAGAGCACTGCCTTTTTTACAAATGTTCAGAAGATTTAGATCATCGCCATCTCATATTCGAACTGAATACATTAACGCTGAAATAAATTTTTTTACAAAAATGATGGATGGAGAAGTTTTATTAGGCGACTACCGCGGAAGAAAACTAAGTGCGTTAACCAGTGATGAGCTCAACGGGCTATCCGAGTGGCTAAAGTTACAGGATCAAGAGTCCTATTTCCTATTACATACTTATGTGATAAGGATGAGGAAAGGTACTCACCATGAAAATTACTCTCAAAATCACGCAAATAATTCTTTTTCGAAAATGTCCAAAAAGGACGCACTTCAGATTCTTGGGCTTGATGAAGGCACAAGTAATGATGAAATTATAAAGTCACACAAGCGTCTGATACAGCGTCTTCATCCAGATCGCGGGGGAAGTGACTACCTTGCAGCCAAGATAAATGCAGCAAAGGACAGACTCCTTGGCTAGCCTAAGTCCATAAAAAAATATCTTTAACTCATTCGCCATGTGTTTTGTTTCGCGATGAAGTATTATTGGTAGTGAAACCATTAAAATAGAGTCCGAATAGAGTACGAAAGCTTTTTACAAAAAAAATTAGCTAACCATGGGTCTCCGGCGCACATGATGCTGCAAAAATCATTAACTGCACGAATACCTATAAAATGTGCCGATTTCGGGTTTTTTTCTTATATACCGAATAAACCGAATCTCATTTCGCCACTTTGGGAGGACAATTGGTCCTACCAGCTAAGCCGTTATCTGATATGTGCTTAAAATTTCCTCTAAATAATTTCTTATAAACGACCTTCTAAAGATCGGAAAATACTTTATACACATACACAAGCTTGACTTTACAACGTTATGTCATTTAGTCACCTTCCTTTGAGACTGCCATTGTTTGCTGTACAAACTAATTCGGCGGGCTGTTCTCTTGTAGGCTCAATACGTAATTTTCTATCAAACATAAAAATTCTGTTTTATCCTGTTTTATGCTCTGAGCAACTAGACTCTAAAACAGTGGCATCCATAATTTTTTGATAGATAATTTTAAAGCATTTACTTGCGTTTATTAATAAGCTCCAAAGGGCTCTTAGGCAGCCCCCCATGATATGGTTTTTTTTAAAACTAATTTATCACGGGGCGTAGGTAAAAAAGTCTGATATTTCCACCTTGAATAACTATAAAGGGCTTAAAGCCGTTAAATTATTACAGATAAATCTGTTGAACCTCCAAGAAAAATTATGAATAACGCTATAAAACTGGTGAAAAGATTTTGTACAAATCCAATTTGTCTATCAAACGATCCGAATCGTCTTTGCAGACACGCGAACTTATTAAAAGTCATGTAAACTACGGATGCATGTGCTTAAGCGAAAGAAAAACTCAATATTTGGGCACCTAGTTGATTTTCTAGTAGTTGAGCTTGAGTCCTAAAAAAGGAAATGTTATGCATACAAAAGCATCTACTCTCGATTTAGCCATGGAGCTAATCGCAAAGCCATCCATAACGCCAAATGATTTAGGTTGTCAGGATTTACTAATAGAACGATTGCAAAAGATCGGATTTATCATCTATCGGTTGCCCTTTGATAATGTGACAAATTTTTGGGCCATAAGAGGGGACGAGGGACCGATGATTTGTTTTGCGGGACACACAGATGTTGTCCCCCCTGGTAGTGATGAATTATGGGAGTCACCGCCCTTTGTGCCAGAAATAAGAAATGGATATTTGTATGGTAGGGGCGCTGCGGATATGAAAAGCTCACTGGCTGCAATGGTTGTCGCAGTAGAGGTATTTGTTAGAGAAAATCCCCTCCACAATGGCCGAATTGCATTTTTAGTAACTAGCGACGAAGAAGGAATCGCCGAATCTGGTACTAAATTAGTAGTGGAATGGCTAAGAGAGCAGAATATAATTCCGGACTGGTGTATTGTGGGCGAGCCGACAAGTACTAATGTATTTGGAGATATTATAAAACACGGACGCCGAGGCTCTCTAAATGCAGTGTTTAAAGCTTTTGGCGTTCAAGGGCATATTGCTTATCCAGAACATGCAGTAAATCCGATCCATACATGCCTGCCTGCACTACACGAACTTACCCAAGAAATTTGGGATGAGGGTTGCGCAAATTTTCAACCTACATCTCTTCAAATTTCAAATCTTCACTCGGGTGATGGCATCACAAATGTTATACCAGCGATGTGTGAAGCGCATCTCAATTTTAGGTACTCCACCAAGCTCCATGCGGACGAAATTAAATATCGAACTTGCACTATTTTAGATAAACATAACATCGATTACGCTATTGATTGGAGGCTTAGTGGTGAACCCTTTTTGACGGTAGCAAAGACGCTAGTTAGTAATTTAAAAGCAGCTATCTTTGAAATCACAGGGCACAGTGCTGAATTGTCTACAACTGGAGGTACTTCTGATGGCCGTTTTATTGCCACCCTAACATCAGAGGTCATTGAATTTGGACCCATTAATGCGAGTATCCATCAGGCCAACGAGCATATCGCAGTGGGAGATTTAGAAAGGTTAACCGAAATCTACAGAACTTTACTGTTAAAAATGATTTCATAAATCTTCATGTCCCAAGCTCAGGACTAACACTTTGGCGGTAATTTGCGGTTAATGTAGATGTCATATCGCGTTGATTTTCCTTTCATGACAACATTTGGCTTTTGACTTGTTAAGCCTGGGGACTTGTTGGAGCGCTTTACAACTGTGCGATATTTGGCATGTCGCATAGCTTTCTCGAGAAGCTTACCAGCATCGCTATCCGCTCCAACCAAATTTTGCAGCGCATGCATTTCCTTTTTTGCTTTAGCCACCTTAGTAGGTAATTCAAACATAGGATCCAGATATATTACATCGAACTCATTTTCGGATGCCAGTTTTGCGAAATAGTCATGAGCATCAATCTTATGTAGTTTTAAGCGCTTTATAATATGTGCAAGATCTAAATTATCTGAGGTCATTTCGCTAGCGCGAGCCAATCCATCACAGAGTAGCTCATAGACTATTGGATTACGCTCTAGCATTAAAATTTTGCATCCGAGAGAAGCTAATATAAATGAATCAGTACCCAGACCCGCAGTTAGATCCAATACTTTAGGCTTACACTCGTTTGTAACCCCCACAGCCTTGGCCAAAGCCTGCCCGTTTCCACCTCCATATTTTCTACGATATAGAATTTTTTTTGAGTCAAAATCACAAAAAATGGGCCCTTGTTTGAACGCATTATGACATCTTAGAGAGAGGCCCAAAGTACCGCAATGAAGATAATATTTACTAAAGTGTTGTGCATCACTCTTGATCGTCATATCTGACTCTTCAGAAACTAACGGGAGTTTGAGATGAATAGCGGTGTTTGATGCTTTTTCTCTAAATATTTGGTGCTCATACATCACATAACTGACCATCTCTCGTGCGCTTCTACTAAACAAAAGCTCATCCATATAGCGTTACCGATATCTTTGGACTATCAAAACGTAATGTTGTTAAAGACCGCCATACCAACACAACATGCTCTCCAGTGAGAGCAATAAATATAAATAATTTAACTAGCACATAAAAAATTTTAAAACATAAAAGCGCCAAAATGGTGCGCCGAGTTACTCACATTAACTGTGCATAACTTTGTTGATAAAGGCTCTTGTATTTCATCCAAGCCTATGTAAATCAACACCTTTAGCAGATTGGTTAATTATTAAGCACTTTAAAATTTCTAATTAAATCAATGGTTTAAGTGAATTCAAACAAATAATCAAGGACTTATAATAACTTTGTGAAACATCTGTAAGAAAACTTTAGTATCTGTGGAAAAATAACCCTTATCAAAAAAAAATGAAAATTATCATTAAAATTTATTGCCGAAATATCTTTTTCATGTTAGCCGTTCCTCGTCATCAATGGATTTCTTTACGAAACCAACAAATAATTACTGCTCAAATAATTTCGATCCAGTCAGAGCCATATTCATAATTTGCGTAATGCACCTTACTAAGAATTCCAGACTGTTTCTTAACTAAATTTTTCAAAGCCTCTTGGCAATTATTTCGATCACTCATATGGCCAAAAAGAACATGTTGTAACCGAGTTTGATCAATTTTACTGACGAAATCGATAGCTTGCCTATTACTAAGATGCCCCCATCTACCAGAGATACGAGCTTTTAAAAAAGAGGGATACATTCCCTCAGCTAGCATCAACTCATCATGATTTGCCTCCAAAAGAAGTGCGTCCAAGCCCCCATAATGCTCAAAAATATGTGGCGTCAAATGACCCAGATCTGTTAACACTCCGAACTTTAGGGAGTTAGCCTCAAATACATATTGCAACGGCTCTAGAGCATCATGGGGTACGGTAATACCCAAAATTCTAAAATCACCAACGATAAATGGGACCTCTGTATTTACTATATTCACGAATTCTAAAGACTCATCATACACAGCACGATAAGTTCCCGCACTGAGATATATGGGAATTTTATATTTTTTACAAAGTGCCCGTACACCGCTCCAGTGATCGTCATGTTCATGAGTGACTAGTATTGCATCAATGTCTTGGGGCTTTATGTTGAGTCGCTCTAATCGATCAATGGTTTGCTTTAAAGAAAACCCGCAGTCAACTAACAAAGAAGTCGAATGAGTGGACACAACTGTACAATTTCCCTTGCTACTACTTCCGATAGAAGCAAATTTCATAATTAATGATTACAACTTAAGATAAATTACTGCGTAAAACCGCAAGCAAACGAGTGGCATCTGAAACATCTAAATAACTTCCATCTAAATTTGTAATCGACACATGCACCTTATTATCAAGCTGCTTGATAATTACCTTATAACTAAGTTTTGGTTTGGAATCTTTGGAATTAAAATTAAACCATTTACTTAAAAAGCTATCATTCACCAAACTCTCTGTTTTGTAATCTACAAGAAAGAACCCCTCGCTTCTATTTTTATCTAAAACAGAAAATCCTCCTCTGGAAAGCGAATAATTCACTGAAGCCCAGCTTCTTTCATATGACAATATGATTTCTATGAAGGGCTGGTCAACATCAACAAACACCTGATTAACCCTTGGCTCTCCACCGATATTTTGAGCTAAAAGCGAAACCTGAGAAAAATCTGAGACGGCAGCAAGGTCATTCGCGACTAATTCCAAAAATTCTTTCCCTTTGTCATCACTGTCAGAAGCAAGCGGCCAAGGAAATGAAGAGTCTGCACCAAACTCCTCTTGATCATGAAGGGTAGATACCTCTGAGCTATTCACACCGATACCTGGCACCACAAAAATTCTGAACCGATGGAGTTTATCTTCATCTGATTTCAAATTAATCCAAGCCGTGTCGATCATTCCATTAGCCGCATCTACTCTGTGGCTTGGAATCCCATTTCTACTCAGAAGACCCCGTACCCGTGGCCAGATTTCACTAGGAGGTAGATTCACCAGAATCCAACGCCTGTCCTCAAAACTTTGTATCTTAACAACTTGTTCAAAAGTATTTACTGAAGCAGGATTTGGACGCGGAACTTCGTAATCAAAAGGAATTAATTTATTATGGTCATCGCCAGGAATAATAAAAATATCCTCAATCAAGTCATAATTAAGCCCATCTGGAACAGTTATTAAAGCGGTTTCCTCCTCCAATAAATAATCATTTGAGCGATCTCTGATTCCCAGCCACTCACACCCTAAGGCTAAAAAAATAGGAGCTAAAATCAGCATACTAATTTTTTTTTTCATTCTAACAAATGACCTCTTAATTTTTTTAGGTTGATGTTTTTTGCGTAATATTGGCCCGTCGCATAGCCAATTGAACACGCTCATGAAATTCAAGGGAAAGACACGTCAGAGGTAGACGTAGCGTATTTTCAATCATTCCCATTTTTGACAAAACCCATTTCACAGGAATAGGATTCGACTCAACAAAAAGCGTATCATGCAACTCTCTCATTGAGGAATCAATTTCATGCGCTCTATTCTCATCTCCAGCAAGCGCAAAATCACACATCAATGCCATAGATTTTGGTACTACATTTGCCGTCACAGATATATTGCCATCGCCGCCAAGCGACATTAACCTTCTAGCGGTAGGATCATCGCCGGAATATACGGCAAAATCTCGAGGCCTATTGGCTATTATATTTACTGCCCTCTCCATATCTCCACTTGCTTCTTTAATCCCCACTACACGGCTTAAATCAGCTAAACGTAACACCGTGTCTACATCAATATTACACGCTGTCCTACTGGGAACGTTGTATAAAATTTGTTTAATATCAACGCTTTCCGCTATTATTCTAAAGTGTTGATATAATCCCTCCTGCGTTGGTTTATTGTAATAAGGGGTCACCAGCAAGCATGCGTCCGCACCAGCATCCTTTGCCGCGGCTGTGAGCTCTAAAGCTTCGTTAGTGGAATTAGCTCCCGTGCCAGCAACTATTGGAATCCGCCCATCCGAGGCAGAAACAACAAATTGGATTATTTTCTGATGCTCTGCTAAATTTAAAGTCGATGACTCCCCTGTTGTACCGACCGCCACGATTGCGTTTGTTCCCTCCGAAACATGCCAATCAACTAAATTTTTCAGGGCTTCCCAATCAACTTTAGAGGACTGCCGACAAAATGGCGTGACCAATGCAACGATACTACCTCTTATCATCTCAGACTCCGAAAACTACTTTGTAATTTTAGTTGCACTTCTTGTACCTTACACAAAAAAATACGCTTTATTATAAAACCACGTGAACTTAAACACATTAAAAATAGAAATTTGAATCTCCCGCTGGTCGATTTTTAAATCTACGATGCACCCAAAGGTATTGCTCCGGTTGAATAAGAATAAGATTTTCAATAATACCATTAATCAACTTGGCGTCCTCTAAATCATCACCGATGGGAAAATTTTCAATCGGTGGATAAAAAATTACTTTGTATCCGCTGCTATTCGGCATGCGTATGTGTGAAAACGGAACTACCCTAGCATTACCACCTTTAGAGAATCTTGCAGTTGTATCCACTGTTGCCGCTGGGATGTTAAAAAACGGAGCGAATAGTCCACTACCGAGCCCATAATCTTGGTCAGGACCAAACCATAATGCCCGCCCACTTTTTAATCCTCGCAGGCAGGCCCGAACATTACGACGCTCAAATAGTCGGGTAGTTTTGTTTGCCTTACTAGTTCGCCCCTTGGCCTGAATATAGTCAAATACAGGATTACTATGTGCACGATACATACCATCAAGCTTGTTACATATGGATGTAGCCGCAACAGCGCCAATCTCAAGTGTCGTATAGTGTATGCCCAAGAGCACTGTTCCCTTACCGTCGTCTCGATTTAGATAATGTGTTCCCTCGAATTTTATTAGTCTTGCGAATCGTTTTTCTGACCACCACCATGCAATACCAATCTCAAATACGGCCTTTCCCATACTGACAAAATTATCTCGTAATAACTTTTTTTTTCGCAAATCATCCCAAGAAGGGAAGCAAAGATCTATGTTGCGCTTTGCAATTCTTTTACGATCGGTATCAAATCGAAACGCAATAGCACCAAGAAGATTTCCAAGGTACATCAAAATTGGATATGGTAATTGGGTAGCAAGCCACCAAATCGAGAACATGATCCAAATAATCCAGTGCCGCGGATGTGCAAGATGCCAAGGAAAGGAATCTACTTGCAGTTTCATGTCAAGGATTTTCTTTTATACTGGAGGTTCTCATTACATTGTGAATATCAATTCTTAATTAATTTTTCTATCGGAACCTGAATCTCAACACTTTGATTATAGTCTACTCCCTTGAAATTAAACCCAAATAGCTTCAAGAATTCGTCTCTGTAGCCAGGCAAATCTGCCAAATCGTCCAAGTTTTCATCTTCGGCTATCCTCCAAGACCGAGACACCGCATTTTGTATCTGAGGCTGCATTTCAAAGTTATCTACTCGAAACCGCCCCGAATTATCGATCCTCGGTGAATCTGTGTATAGACACTCTTTAAACAATCGATAAATCTGTTCAATGCAACCCTCATGCGTTCCATTAAGCTTCATTTCGCGGAATAAAATCGATAGGTAGAGGGGCATTATGGGAATAGCAGAACTAGCCTGCGTAACAACAGCTTTTAACACTGACACTCTTGCGTCTCCCCCGATAGCTTGTAATCTTTTTCTAATAGCAATTGCTTTGAGGTCGAGGTCCCGTTTTGCCTCACCGATAGTTCCATGCCAGTAAATGTCCCACGTTATTTTTTCTCCAATATAAGTGAAAGCAGTGGTTTTGATTCCAGTTGCTAACACATTAGCTTCTTGGAGAGCTTGCATCCAAAGCATCCAGTCTTCTCCACCCATCACAGAAACCGTGTCACTGATTTCTTTGTCATTAGCGGCTAAAATTCGAGCTTTCTGCAGTTTTCCTTTTTGCACATCAAGCCCTAATGTGCACACGTCTTTTCCAATCGGCTTTAAAACAGACTGGTAAATGAGACCTGTAACTGGATGCTCGCGACGAGGGGCAGCTAGACTATAGACCACAAGATCAACTTGCCCTAAATCAGACCTAATTACCTCAATAGTGCGCTCTTTAATGGCTTTAGAAAATGCATCACCGTTTATACTTTTTGCATAAACACCCGAGATAGTAGCCTGACGATGAAATTCTGCTGAGTTATACCAACCGGCAGATGCGGTTTTATTTTCAGTTCCGGCTTTCTCAAAAAAGACACCAATTGTAGCAGCGCTTGCTCCAAACGCCGAAAAAATTCGCGCGGCCAACCCATAACCAGTAGAGGCGCCGATAATCAACACACGTTTAGGAGCATCAATTTCCGGTTTGGATTTTATATAAGCTTTTTGTTCCTGCACATTCCTCGCGCAGCCAGCTGGGTGGCTAGTAACACACAGAAAACCGCGCACCCTAGGTTCAACTATCATTGATATCAATGCTCCAAAAAATTGACGAAAACCAAATTTCACTTCCCAATATTATCCTATGAAAGTACTTTATACCTACAATATGACCTATTTTCATCATAAAAAGATTTTTTCTCGAATAGCAGGAGTGAAATTTTTGATAGAGTATCAATTAAAATTGGCTTTCTGAGTGCCCTTCTCCGTATGCTTTAGGAAACATCACTTTGAGGTTTTACTCAAGAACTGTAACTACACCAAGATAATGTATGACCCTAAAAAAGAAATTAAATTCATCTAAAAACCTTACGAACCCATTTATTAAAAGGGAATTTATCGATGCTCTAAGCGAAAGCAACAGTGCTTGCGCAGAAACGGGTTGGGACCCACTTCATATCAAAATAAATCATGGAAACGCTGGAGCCTTCCTTCCGTTATATCTTAAAACTCATTCTATGGGAGAATACGTCTTTGACCATGTTTGGGCAAACGCTTATCACCGAAACGGCTTCGAATATTATCCAAAACTCGTTACGGCTATTCCTTTCACTCCATCTATGGGTCCAAGAATTGTAGGTTCAGATGAATTGACGCAAATAGATTATGTCGAACTAGTAAGTAAAATTACTGAAATCGCCGCCAATCTGCATTCGTCAAGTTGGCACCTTTTATTTGGCAATGACAATGTTGTTAACTCTTTCAAAAGTCCTGATCTCCTCACCCGTAAGGGTATTCAGTATCACTGGTACAACCGAGATTATATTGATTTTGATGATTTCTTAAATAGCCTTACCTCAAAAAAGCGGAAAATGATAAGAAAAGAGAGGGAAAGTATTTCACGCCAAGAAATATCCGTTTCTATCCTCACAGGAAAAAAAATAGATACATCAATTTGGGATCTATTTTATCGGTTATATGAAAGAACTTACGCTAAACGCAATGGAACCAAGGGGTATTTAACCAAGGAGTTTTTTAGTTTAGTCAGTAGTTTAATGTCTGACCAGCTCATGATGGCAGTGGCAATCCAACACGAGGAACCGATAGCATGTGCTCTATATTTTTACGATAGTGAATGCCTATACGGCAGATATTGGGGAAGCATAAGCGAATATGATCACTTGCATTTCGAGCTTTGCTATTATGCGGGTATTGAATTCGCAATCACGAATAAATTACTTCGATTTGACGCAGGGGCCCAGGGTGAACACAAACTCATAAGAGGATTTGAACCGGTGGAGACACACTCGCTCCATTGGATCAGACATCCGGAGTTTCGAGTTGCCATTGGTAGCTTTCTTGAGCAAGAAGAAGCATACATTATTGAACACTTAGAACGGGCAAGGCAGTTGCTTCCGTACAAGGCAAAGTAGACTTACCAAATCCCCTCATTTGCCATCGATTTCCAAGGCTCGGTGGCTGGAAGAGCATCGCCGCGTTGTAAAAGCTCAATAGAGATATTTTCAGGAGATCTTACAAATGCCATTCTCCCATCACGAGGTGGCCGGTTGATCGTAACTCCATGGTTTATCAAACGTTCACAGCTAGAGTAAATATCGTCAACCTCAAATGCCAGGTGCCCAAAGTTGCGCCCCCCATCAAAACTCTCCGGATCCCAATTATGAGTCAACTCTAAGAGGGGCGCGCGTAACTCCGTAGCACTCTTAAAATCTCTAGAAGCCGCCAGAAAAATTAAAGTAAAGCGTCCTGATGGGTAATCACTACGAGAATACTCTACCATCCCAAGAGCATCACAGTAGAAGGCTAATGCTCGCTCTATGTTTTTCACCCTAACCATAGTGTGTAAGTAACGCAACTAACTTTCCGCCCACTTATTTTAAACCATAATTAAAACATGGCCAGCTGGCGAATGTCAGACAGAAGACTTATGATGTCACCCATAAATCTTCCGGCATCTGCCCCATTCACAATTCTGTGATCATAAGACAGAGATAACGGTAAGAGGAGTCTCGGTTGAAATTCATTTCCGCTCCAGTGAGGCTTTATTGCGGCCTTTGAAACTCCAAGGATCGCCACCTCGGGTACATTTACAATTGGTGTAAAGTAATTACCCCCCAGTGTTCCCAAACTTGAAATTGTAAAACAACCTCCTTGCATGTCGACAACAGTTAGTTTCCCTTGACGAGCTTTTTCTGCTGCCCTAAGGACTTCTTCAGCAAGCTCCCAAATACCTTTTTTATCAACATCTTTTACCACAGGAACAACCAAGCCTCGTTGAGTATCGACGGCTATCCCAATGTTAATATACTTTCGTTGAAGGTATTCATTGGATTTTAATTCCAGGGATCGATTAAATTTGGAATTAACTCTTAAAGCAATCGCCACAGATTTTATTATAAAAGCAAGAGGCGTGATCTTAGTGCTCTTAGCTCTTGCCTCATCACTGAGCGATTTCCGAAATGACTCGAGCTCAGTTATATCAGCATCATCAAAATGCGTAACGTGCGGGATAGTTGACCAGCTGTGCTGCATATTGCGGGCAGTGAGTATCTCTACCTTACTTAATTTGACCCGCTCTACGGGCCCAAATGACTCAAAATCTACCTCTGGTTGTGGCGTCACATTATCACTGAAGGAGGATGAAACCCGTGGAGCACTAATATGTTGAGCCACATAACTGTTTAGGTCCTCTCGTGTGATACGTCCCCTAGGTCCCGAACCAGCAACATTTGTCAAATCTACTCCGAGCTCTCGTGCTGCAAGTCGGATAGATGGTCCGGCATAGACATCGCTGGAGCTATATTCCAGCGCACTGACTACGGCCTCTGCTTCGGTCTGAGCTCCTCTTGCAACAGTTACATTTTTATCAGTGCCAGAGTTAGGCATCAATTCATTTGGGGAATCTAATAATGGCTCAACTAAATTAACTGCACCGCCACCTTCATCTAACACCGAGTCCGCTTTATTTGACTTCAGACGCACCACAGGATCCCCTGTGCTCAGCTTATCTGACTCAAACGCGAGAAGCTCAATGACAGTGCCCGAAACGCTGGCAGGCACCTCCATGGATGCCTTGTCAGACTCTAATGTCACTAGAGTGTCTCCTTCACAGACTCTGTCCCCGACAGAAACCGATACCTCTACCACCTCTAAGGCCTCAGAGCTTCCTGTGTCTGGAACAGAGGCAATAACAACTTCATTAGAAACGTCACGCCCGTTGGAATCTGTCTTGACGTCATTTTGGTGATTTTGACAAACAGTTTTAGCGTTCGATTTTACATCACTCAGAATGATCTTTCCTTTAGCTTCGGAGGAGTCCCCAACGCTGTCGACCTCAATCTCGGCAATTGGGGCGCCGACCGTCACACTGTCACCTTCCTTAACGAGATAGCGGGATAAAACCCCCTCCGCAGTTGATGGAACATCCATACTCGCCTTATCAGATTCCAATACTAATATAGACTCGTCCAGCTCCACCCGTGCCCCTGGAGAAACAGCTAGCTCGATCACCTCAACGCTATCAACACCACCAAGATCAGGAACTACGATAACTTCGACCGCCACGACACCACCTAAATTTTTGCAAACACTTAATTAGATTTTTCAATATAGCAAAGTAAACTGACAATTGAAGCTGATTTATATTGCGAGTGGATTACATTTTTCTGGATCTATTCCTAGCGAGGTAATTGCCTCTGATACAACATCCGCATCCAACTTACCTTGGTCTGAGAGCGCTTTCAATGCAGTAACCACAATAAAATTTCTATCCACTTCAAAAAAGTATCTGAGCGACTCTCTGCTGTCGCTGCGACCGAAGCCATCAGTTCCCAATACATAGAGTGGCGAATGAATGAATGCTCTCAACTGTTCTCCATAATTTTTCATGTAATCTGTGGCAATAACCACCGGGCCATCACTATCAAGGAGCGCCCGCTCAACGAAAGAAACCTTGGGTTCATTTGTGGGATGGAGCAAATTCCATCTACGCACACTTTGTCCCTCACGCACCAATTGGTTTATGCTCGTTAAGCTCCATACATCAGAGTTTACATTATACCTCTGCAATAGTATTTCTTGAGCACAAAGAACCTCATTAAGTATCGTACCAGAACCCATAAGCTGTACCTTTAAATCTACTTCAGTCGATCTTTTTACTCGGTACATTCCCTTGATAATCCCTTCTTTGACATCAACTGGCATCGCAGGCTGGTGATAGTTTTCATTCATTGTGGTTATATAATAAAAGCAATTTTCACGCAGCTGAAACATTGTCTCCAAACCATTCTGTATTATCACCGCAAGTTCATAGCTGTATGTTGCGTCATAACTTCTGCAGTTAGGTAACGTATTCGCCAAAATATGGCTATGCCCATCCTGATGTTGTAATCCTTCTCCGTTTAATGTTGTTCGCCCCGCAGTTGCACCGATTAGAAACCCTCTAGCTTGACTATCTCCAGATGCCCACGCTAAATCACCAATTCGTTGAAAACCAAACATCGAATAAAATATGTAGAAGGGAATCATTGGTAATGAATTTGTACTGTAGGAAGTCGAAAGGGCTAACCACGCCGACATGGCTCCAGCTTCATTTATCCCCTCTTCAAGAATTACACCCTTTTTATCTTCCTTATAATACATGATTTGTTCACGATCATGTGGCGTATACTTTTGACCTGCCGAGCTATATATTCCTAGCTGACGGAACATTCCTTCCATCCCAAAAGTTCTCGCCTCATCAGGAACTATAGGTACCACAAATTTTCCTATGTTTGCATCTTTAACCAAAGCAGATAACACCCTCACAAACGCCATAGTTGTTGAAATAGCCCTTTCGCCGCTACTTTCAATCTGCTTCTTAAAAGCATCGAGTTCAGGAACATCCATAGCCGGAAATGCTGCAAGCCGATTGGGTATTGTGCCGCCCAATTTTCTGCGCTGTTGTTCCATGTAAATCATCTCTGGGCTATCATCAGGAGGGCGATAGTATGGGACGCTATTTAGTGCGTCATCACTAATTGGAAGACCAAAACGATCTCTGAAGGACTTAAGCGCTTTTATATCTAATTTTTTAACCGAATGAGTATCATTAGCAGCCTCGCCAGCGCCACCTAATCCATAACCTTTTACTGTATGGGCCAATATCACTGAGGGCTTTCCTCTAAATTGAGAGGCCGCATGGTAAGCCGCAAAAACCTTGTAAGGGTCATGTCCTCCTCTATTTAATCCCATGATTTGATCATCAGTCATATCAGCGACCAGCTCTAAAAGTTCCGGATATTTTCCGAAGAAATGCTCTCTGGTATAGGCACCGCCATTAAATTTGTAATTTTGTAGCTCTCCGTCATAAACCTCATTCATACGCTGCAATAGTAGCCCACTCTTATCTCTATCTAGAAGTACATCCCAATGTCGGCCCCAAACCACTTTAATAACGTTCCACCCCGCCCCTCGAAACACTCCCTCCAATTCTTGGATAATCTTTCCATTACCTCGAACAGGACCGTCCAATCTTTGTAGATTACAATTTACTACAAAGATTAAATTTTCTAGTTGTTCCCGACCTGCAAGTGATATTGCGCCCAGAGTCTCTGGCTCGTCACATTCTCCATCACCCAAAAAGGCCCATACTTTTCTATCTTTTCGGGGCAGAAGCCCCCGCGCAGACAAATATCTCATCACGTGCGCCTGATAAATAGCCTGAATTGGTCCAAGACCCATTGACACAGTAGGAAACTGCCAATAGTCTGGCATGAGCCAGGGATGTGGGTAAGAAGAAAGGCCATTACCGTCGACTTCTCTTCGGAAATTATCTAATTGCTCCGCTGATATTCTCTTTTCAAGAAATGAACGAGCATAAATTCCAGGAGCGCTGTGCCCCTGATAAAAAATAAGGTCTCCCAACTGCTCCTCAGTTGAAGCACGAAAAAAGTGGTTGAAGCCGATTTCATAAAGCGTAGCAGCCGAGGCGAAACTCGCAATATGCCCGCCTATACCTGGAGATCTCTCATTTGCACGCATGACCATAGCCAAAGCATTCCAGCGAATCAGCGAGCGAATTTTTCGCTCCATGAAAAGGTCGCCAGGCAATGGTTTTTCATCTTTAGGAGAAATAGTATTGCAGAAATTAGTAGTAGAGACACTTGGTACCGGAACAGATTGTGTTTGAGCATGAGCGCGGAGTTTTTCTAAGATAAACGCTGCTCTTTCGCTCCCGGAAAAACGATTTACTGAATCGAACGCGTCAAGCCACTCTTGAGTTTCTAATGGATCAAAGTCTTCAGGCATGGGATTCCGCACTCCAGAGGCGATTCTTTAAAGCCTAGTCCGATATTTTTTATAAACTTGCAACTATGAATATGTACTGAAACTACAGCAGAGCAGGTCACTCTTCGTATGCCGATTGTACTTCGATCAGTACTGCCGTTTCAATAGCTAGAAAGTCGATATAAAACAATTCGTTAAAATTAAAATCTCGACTTGTAGAATATTTACACCTTTTTGAGCAGTTCCCACTCACCTTTCCACAAACAATGTCGAATACCTGTGGAACCACTGTAACAAAATGGGTAGTTTAATCTTGGACAACTATATTTGATTCTGATATTGGCCATGCCTTGTATACTGCATTAACCAGGGTAGCTAAAGGTATAGCAAAAAAAACTCCCCAAAATCCCCAAATACCCCCAAAAATTAAAACGGCAGATATTATTGCAACCGGATGCAAGTTAACAACCTCAGAAAATAGAAGGGGAACTAATAGATTTCCGTCCAAAAATTGTATAACCAAATATACAGTGAGTAGCCAGAGGAATTCGGAACCCCAACCCCACTGCGCATACCCAACCATGAGAACCGGTATCGTAACCAAAGTAGCTCCTATATATGGTACTAGCACAGAAAGACCAACAAGCATCGCAAGTAACGCAGCATATTTGAGATCTAAATATACGAAAGCTATCAAAGAAGTGAACCCAACGAGTATTATTTCAATAAATTTTCCACGGATGTAATTTGAACATTGCGATTCCATTTCAAACCAAATTGAATTCAACACGGGACGTTTGGAGGGCAAGAGCTCTGAAACAAATGATACAAGCAAGTCTTTATCCTTTAGCATAAAAAAGACTAACAAAGGAACCAGGATTAAATAAATAGCAATTGAAAGGAGCCCAGGAAAACTACTTATGGATAAACTGAAAAGTTGCTCAGCGATTTCACCTAATTCTTCTGTGACACGTAAGCCAATAGCATTAAACTGATCTGCCGTGACGTAGTCTGCATATTTTTCAGGAACACTCGCGACAATATCTTGTATGTTGGCCAAAATAATGGGAGTTTCGCCAACCAACACTTTCATTTGACGTCCGACCACGGGTATGAATCCAATAATCAGTGAAAGCATGCCAACGATGAATATTATGTAAGACAAACTCATAGCCACAGATCGTGAGACACCCAAACTGCATATTTTGTTCACCATTCCTTGTAGAAGAAAAGCAATTATTATAGATACCAACAATGGACCAAGCACACCACCAAAAGTCATCAAAATAAGCACCGAGGTGACAAGAATAATACTAAGCAGCACCGCCTCACTGGTGCCGAAGTATTTATCTAGCCAATTTAATACCGTCTCTTTAATCATCAAAATTTGCTCACGTTTGAATAAAGCACTATTCTCCTGCCATCTAATATACCCAAAAGTTGTGACAAGTTTACTATTTTTCTTGTTAAAAAAAGTCCAGCAGAAGAAATGTATAAGATTATGGATATAAGTGCAAAATACAACAGTGAAACAACTACATGAGCTCGTCTAAAAAAAGATTTTGCTGGAGAATAGCCCTCTACGTGTGCTACACGATATTTTACACTGTCCAAAGTGTGAATGCAGAGATCAACCTTCCAGTATTGGGGGACACTAGCTCCTCAATCGTCTCCCCCCAGCAAGAATACCTTATCGGGCGAAGCTGGCTGAAGGCCTTCCGCTCCAGAGTTCCCGAGTATAATGACCCCCTTGTAACAGAGTATCTTGAAAATTTACTCCTAAATCTTGCGACTTATAGTGAACTAAAAGACACACAACTGGAACTTATTATAATTGACAATCAAACCATGAATGCTTTCGCTGTCCCAGGCGGGGTAATCGGGGTTCATATCGGAATTTTTAATTATGCTAAGTCTGAGGATCAACTGGCCTCTGTCCTCGCACATGAACTTGCGCATCTAAGCCAGAGACATTTTGCGAGAGGCATCGAAGAAAGACGAAAAAATGCCTCTCTGGGTATGGGCGGCTTACTTGCTGGTTTAATTATTGCCGCAACAGGTAATTCGGATGCGGGAACCGCATTAATCTCCGCATCACAGGCCGCCTCCCTTGAGAATAGGTTAAGGTACAGTCGCAGCAATGAGAAGGAGGCAGACAGAATCGGTTTTCAGACTATCCAAAATTCTGGCAGAGACCCGAGAGCAGTGGGCCAGATGTTTGAACAGATGCTTGCGGCTAAAAGACACGCCGGCAATCAGCCACCAGAATTCTTGCTCACTCACCCGATCACTGAAAAACGCATATCCGATGCTAAAAATCGTATGCTACGGCTCCCAAAAAAGTATTATCCATTAAGCGAGACCTATAATTTTATTCGTGTCAGAACAATGACACAAAATATCAGTAGCCCTAAGGAAAAGATTAAACATTTCCGTCATCAGCTTCAAAACACGTATTTTAATCTGGATCCAATAAAATATGGTCTCACTTTGGCCTTGATCCAAAATAGGGATTATTTGGAGGCGAGGAAAATAATTAATGAACTCATCACTAAGGAGCCTGATCAATTTATTTTCAAATATACTAGCATAGAGTTAGACATCGCCGCTCAACATCTCCATAAAGCCAAACAAAAGATTAGGGAGTTATTAAAAATTCGTCCTAAAAGCTTTCCTTTGAGATTTCTTAATTCAATGGTTCTTTGGAAAGATAAACGTTATGAAAAAGCTATAAAAATCTTGAAAGATTTATCTCGAGAGCGTCCCTATGATCCAAATTTATGGTTTCAACTTGCCGAAGTTAGAGGCTTGGCAGGTGACATCTCGGGGGTGCACCTTGCCCGTGCAGAATACTTTATATTAGTGGGCGCTTTCAAGAGAGCGGAACATCAGCTCTCGATTGCAGCGAAACTTCTAAAAGAAGATTTTAAACAAAACGCCATTATACAGCAACGACTACAAGATTTGGTAGTAATTGCGAAGAGAGTCTCTAGCCTGTGAATAATTACTTTTAGCCAAATAGTAGACGATTGCCTGTCACTTTTTGAAATCTAACATTCTGTTAAGCGCAACCATTGCCTTGTCAGCAATAAGGGGGTCCACGTGTACCTCATTTTTTTCAGAAGTAAGACAATCTAGCAGACCCTCCATTGTATTCATCGCCATCCAAGGACAATCCCCGCAGCTAATACAAGTAGCTCCGTTACCTGCAGTGGGAGCCATTAAGAGCTGCTTATCTGGCACAGCTTGCTGCATTTTATACAGGATTCCACGGTCTGTTGCTACTATTAGCTGAGGGTTTGGCATTTCCCGAGCGGCTGAAATTAGCTGTGAGGTGGACCCAACAAAATCTGCCAAATCGACAACTCCTTTTGGCGATTCTGGGTGAACAAGAATAGCAGCATCAGGATATATGTTAAGCATATTCAAGACTCCTTGGACCTTGAATTCCTCATGAACTACACAACTTCCATCCCAAAGAAGCATATCTGCACCCGTTTCTCTCTGAACATAGCTACCAAGATATCTATCAGGCGCCCAGAGAATTTTTTCTCCTCGAGAATCCAAGAAGTCGATCACTTCTACAGCAATCCTGGAGGTCACTACCCAATCCGCTCGAGCTTTAACAGCTGCGGAAGTATTTGCATAAACGACTACGGTTCTATCGGGATTGTCGTCGCAAAATGCTTCGAATTGATTTGCTGGACAACCAATATCCAGAGAGCATGTTGCATAAGCAGAAGGCATCAAAATTCGCTTACACGGGGAGATGATCTTGGCTGTTTCACCCATGAAAGCGACCCCAGCAATGATGAGGACCTGCGATTCTGCCCGTTGACCAAAACGCGCCATCTCGAGTGAGTCAGAAACAATTCCCCCAGTTTCCTCAGCAAGTGATTGTATAGCGGGATTAGTGTAATAATGAGCAATTAGACTTACGTTTTTATCCTCTAGCAAATCTCTGAGCTGCTTCAAAGTATCTGCTTCATCAGACTTTGGATTTTGTGATCGAATAGGGATCTTGTTCAAGTACCGTCGCACCTGTTCTCGAGGACTTGCATTTTTCAATAATTTTTCGGAATCAAGGGCCATAGTCGACTCCCACGTATCCGTCCAAACCCGCCTGGGCTATGTTCATTTTCATTTTGTGAATTGTATAGTTTTCGACTTAGTATACTCGTGATGGGATACTATAGCGTAGAAAGTATATATACAAATGCACTGACAACGATAATTAGCACCACTACCGCTGCAATAGCGTCGACGCGGCTGTCGTCTGTATCCCTGACATCACTGGATTTTGATTCATGTTCTGCCATTGCACTTTTTCTCTTCTGATCAGATTGTGTATACTAGCAATCAAGATTACTAGTGTCGCGCCGATTTGACCAAAACTTACACTTTTAGTGTACTTGAAAGCGAACACGTTTAGATCAGTGTCTTTCAAAAATTCAGCTATTACTTTGTATTAAAGATATTCGACCGCACTTTTAGTGATCCTTTGTTAATTTATACTTTAGTGAAATAAGGTTCGAGAAATAAGTATTGATGCATGAAAGTCTAAATCAACTGTTCTTTTTTATCTTTAGCGGTGCCGCGATACTCGCAACCCTTGCGCTCTTTGGTCGCCAACCACTTATCATCGCGTACATACTGCTCGGAGTTTTAATCGGGCCTTACTCACTTCAATGGGTAACCGATATCGAGACTATATCTTCAATTTCTGAAATCGGAATAATCTTCCTTTTATTTCTCTTGGGTCTTGATATGCAGCCAAAAGCACTTGTTAAAGTGTTACGCCAAGCTACTCAATCGACAATAATCAGCTCAATTCTTTTTGGCATTACCGGATATTCTTTGGGACATATTTTTGGTTTCTCACGACTGGAGAACCTGATTATTGGAGTTTCAATGATCTTTTCAAGTACGATCATTGGAATAAAACTACTACCCACCACGGTGCTTCACCACAAGCATTCTGGAGAGTTAATGGTGGGAATGTTGCTAATGCAAGACTTTCTGGCGATTATTGTGTTGCTTCTGTTAATGTCAGGCAATGTAAATGTAAGAGAGCTTACGCTTACCTTTTTAGCCTTGCCTCTGCTAATTTTTGGAGCATTTGCAATTGTTCGCTTTTTACTGCTACCTCTATTCACAAGGTTTGAGCAAATCGGCGAGTATATTTTTCTGATCGCAATAGGGTGGTGCCTGGGAACCTCTGAAGCTGCCGCTCAATTTGGTTTATCGAGAGAAATAGGAGCATTTATCGCCGGTATCTCCATCGCCACATGCCCCCTTTCAAAACATATTGCTCTCAGCCTAAAACCCTTGCGCGACTTCTTTTTGGTTTTGTTTTTTTTCTCTCTGGGAAGCGGATTCAACATAAACCTAATTCCGAAAATAGGTTTAGCGGTTTTATTTTTTACTTGCATCGTGCTCGCAATCAAGCCACTGACCTATTTCTATCTTTTACGATCCCAGAGCGAATCTCCATCTTTGGCTTGGGATATTGGGTTTAGATTAGGTCAAAACAGTGAATTTTCATTATTAATCGCCTACATGGCGTTTAATAACAACCTTATTGGAACCGAAGCATCGCACCTCATTCAAGCAGTGGCGATCATGACCTTCGTCTTCTCGAGTTATATTGTAGTATTAAAATTTCCGACCCCGATCGCCACAGATGAGAGACTCCGGCGAGACTGAGTTATTCTGTGCTCATTCACTGCAGGGTACGCGAATTGCCAGTTAGTCTTTGCCACCATTTTACAAAAAGAGCATCAATTGCGCTTTCCGCAGATATAAAAAATCGCTCCATTATTGTTTTATTGAGGATATATCTGACGTCAAGAACATCAGCTTTTTCCATTACTGAGACTATATACTCATCACTCGTTTTTAAATCGTCGACTAACCCCAATTCTAGGGCCCTACTTCCATACCAAACTTCACCAGTGGCGATTTGGTCAATGTCAATCCCCTCTCGCCGCTCATTAACATACTGTTTGAAAAGTTGATGTGTTTCCTCAAGCTCGTTAACAAATTTTTCTCTCCCTTTCTCAGTATTTTCTCCAAACAGCGTTAACGTGCGCTTATATTCTCCCGCTGTCAGTAATTCAAAATCAATCTTATTGTGTTTTAACACACGATTAAAATTCGGTAATTGGGCAACCACTCCAATCGAGCCCAAGACAGCAAAAGGAGCTGCTATAATGTAATCACCTACGCACGCCATCATGTAACCCCCGCTAGCCGCGACTTTATCCACACTAACGGTAATGGGAATATTTCTCTTACGCAGTCTATCCAATTGACTGGCCGCTAATCCGTAGCTATGCACCATCCCTCCCGCACTTTCTAAACGAAGTAATACCTCATCCGCATTAGTGGCAGTTGTGAGCACTGCAGTTATCTCCTCTCTTAGATTAGCGACAGCAGATGCATTAATATTACCCTCAAAGCTCAACACATAGACGCGTTTTCGTGTGGCATAATCTGAAGAAAGATGACCTTTTGCTACTTTTTTTTCTTCTTTTCTCTCACGCTTTTTTTTATCCAGAAGATTCTTTTCCTTTATTTTTTTCTCTGCATCATTTAACACCGCCAAATGCATTACATTGCTGGTGTTCTCATACTGATCGTTAAGTCGAATGACCATGAGCTCTCCCTTGGCGGATCTCTCTGTCTTATGACGGAGTGACGAAATCAATGCAACCACGAGCAAAAGTATTGCGACAAAGGTGGCTAACTTGGCAAAAAATAACCCATAATCGTATACAAATTCCAAAGCTGTCTCCTGTTGTTTTTAGCCCAAATGCGACTTAAATGATATTACCCACTTTTTCTGTTCGCTGTGCCCTTGGCATTAGTCAGAAATCTCTCGATTAACAGTCCCGAAAGTACTGAAGGAGGCGGAACCGAGGGAGGCATGTTATCACAGTGCCACCATCGCGCCTCACTTATTTCTTTTCCGTCCACAGTGATGATTTCTGAGGTCGCCTCTGCCATAAAACCCAACATTAACTGACTAGGAAAAGGCCAAGTCTGACTGCCAACATATACTGGCTTTCTAACATGGATTCCAACCTCTTCGTACACCTCTCGGTGTATAGCATCTTCAGCACTTTCACCGACCTCAATAAAACCAGCAACCGCGCTGAAAAGACCATCCGCCCAGTTTAGTTGCCGCGCCAACAGGCAATAATCGCCCTTGGTCACAACAACAATGACACATGGAGAAATTCTAGGATAATAAGGTTTTGAGCACCTGATGCAGGCCACAGTGTTTTCATGACCCTGAATCTCGGTTGGATTACCACACAAACCACAGTATATGTGGCTTTTTTTCCACTCTAGAAGCTGGACCGCCCGACAAACTATCGCAAATTGTACTTCATCTATTGATATGAGTAATGTTCTTAAATTAATCGTAGAGTACCCATCCAAAAAACATACATCCCTTTCTAGCTCCCAAACCTCACAATCAAAGTCTCCCCAAGCACCGAGAAATATGGTTGAAATACAGAAACTCTTTACTAACTCAAGGTCATCATCTGATAAAATAACCTCATGCTTCCTAGCCAGAATCGAACGATTAACGGCACCAATGACTACTTTTTCAGCACCCTTTCGTTCTGCGAAGGTTATTTTGAAACGGTCATTTATTGGCTTTTTTAACAAAATAAAGCTCCGAGAATAAAAACATTTGTTGGTACCTTGCAAATTTAAATATCAATAGATACAGTTTAGGCTGTTTGAATTGCTATTTCCTGTAAAAAAAATACAAAGTATTCAAGGTAAAGAAATGAACTCCTCTCTCTCATCTGCGTTTGCCCATAATTTTTTAGGCCACTCTCCTGAATGGTATCAAAAAGCAATAATCGGTTTTCTATTAATAAACCCCATTGCGTTATACCTTTTGGGCCCTTTTGTCACAGGGTGGCTTTTAATCGGCGAGTTTATATTTACTCTTGCCATGGCATTAAAATGCTATCCGCTTCAGCCAGGTGGGCTTCTGGCAATTGAAGCAATAGTCCTCGGGCTGGCGTCCCCCGACAGCGTCTATAAGGAAGCAGTCTCAAATTTCCAAGTAATCCTGCTCTTAATGTTTATGGTAGCAGGAATATACTTTATGAGGGATATGTTGCTGTTCGTATTTACAAAGATTTTACTTACGATCAAGTCAAAAATTTTCTTGTCACTTCTTTTTAGTTTTGCCGGTGCCTTTCTCTCCGCATTCCTTGATGCCCTTACAGTCACGGCAGTTCTAATTTCCGTCGCAGTAGGCTTTTACAGCGTATATCATCGTGTTGCCAGTGGCAAAGGCATTAATTCCTTTGACCACGACCACACCGATGATGAACAAGTGCTTGCTAAAAACCGAGAGACGCTAGAGCAATTTAGCGCGTTTTTGAGAAGTTTAATAATGCACGGTGCAGTGGGCACCGCCTTGGGCGGAGTTTGTACGGTGGTGGGTGAACCACAAAACCTTTTGATTGCTGAGAAGGCTGGGTGGGATTTTATGACATTTTTCTGGATTATGTCTCCAGTAACAATGCCTGTTTTGGTTTGCGGTTTAATAACATGCGTGGTAATTGAAAAAATCGGTATTTTGGGATATGGCGCACAACTGCCGCAAGAAGTTAGGTTAGTACTGCAAAACTTTAACGCGCAGGACCAAGCAAACCGTACCCAAAAAGATATTGCTGCACTTATAGTTCAATTCATAGTTGCTGTCATACTGGTATTTTCTTTGGCATTTCATATTGCTCCTGTAGGGCTTATTGGACTGATGATTATTGTTCTCCTTACTGCATTTAATGGTGTCATAGATGAGCATAAGATTGGCCATGCATTTGAGGAAGCACTTCCATTTACCGCGCTCCTAGTTGTATTTTTCGCGATCGTCGCGGTCATTCATGAGCAACATCTTTTTTCACCGGTAATATCAGTTGTTCTTTCGATGGATGAGAGTATTCAGCCAGGCATGTTTTTCTTGGCAAATGGGATTTTATCTATGATAAGTGATAACGTGTTTGTAGCTACGGTTTATATCAACGAGGTGAGGGCCGTGCTTGATTCTGGAGGAATAACTAGAGAACATTTCGACAAGCTCACCGTCGCAATAAACACTGGAACTAATCTTCCAAGTGTCGCAACTCCAAACGGGCAGGCTGCATTCTTATTTTTGTTAACGTCGGCGCTAGCTCCATTAATACAACTCTCATATATGAGAATGGTCGTAATGGCACTGCCCTACACTATAGTTCTCACGGCAGTGGGATTTACAGCAGTAATTTATCTTATCTAAACAAATGACAGCGTGAACTAATCTTGCCTTGCATAACAACTTTAGAAGTTCTGATTCACGAACACACTGGCTACTGGAATTAGCGAGATAGTTCCTCCATTCCACGTTCAAGTCCATCTAATGTTAAAGGATACATTCTATCTTCAACTAATCCGCGTACCATGGATATTGACGGCGTATAACTCCAGTAGCATTCCTCTACGGGGTTAATCCATATGAGTTTATTAAATGAACTTACAACTCTTTGCATCCATACCCTCCCGGACTCTTCATTTTGATACTCAACACTGCCACCGGGACTGCTTATCTCATAAGGAGCCATGGAAGCATCTCCTACAAAGATTACTTTATAATCAGAAGCGTACTTGTTCAAAACATCATGCGTCTTTATTTGTTGATCTCTTCGCCTTCGATTTTCCTTCCAAACATAATCATATAGACAATTATGAAAATAAAAGTATTCCATGTGTTTAAATTCGGTCTTTGCAGCGGAAAACAGTTCCTCACAGAGCGTCACAAAGGGATCCATTGACCCCCCAATATCAAAAAAAATAAGAACTTTGACTGAATTACGTCGTTCAGGGACCATCTTCAAATCGAGCAATCCGGCGTTTCGAGCGGTGCTTCGAATGGTGTCTCCTAGGTCCAAAAAGTCAGCTGCTCCCTCACGGGCAAATTTTCGTAGCCTCCGCAGTGCAATCTTAATATTTCTGGTACCAATCTCTACAGAATCGTCTAAATCCCGATACTGGCGCTCATCCCAAACCTTTATTGCACTACCTGATCCCCCGGGCCCTCCAATACGAATCCCCTCAGGATTATATCCTCCATGTCCGAATGGCGAAGTCCCGCCAGTCCCAATCCATTTGCTACCCCCTTGGTGCCGTTCTGACTGCTCTTCTAAACGTTTTTTAAATTCATCTATAAGCTTTTCTAGACCCCCGAGACTCTCAATTTTAGCTTTCTCTTCGTCTGTAAAGTGTTTTTCAAATTTTTTTCTCAACCATTCCTCGGGAATAATAAGTTCTAAGATCTGATCTATATTTTGCAAATTCTTAAAATAAGCCCCAAAAACTTTGTCAAAACGGTCAAAGTATCGTTCATCCTTCACCATACAAAGCCTTGCGAGTAGGTAAAAGTCATCGGTCGATCCCATCGAGAGATTTTTATCCATTGCATTAATCAGATCTAAATACTCTTTAATTGAGACTGGTATCCCAGAGCGCTTTACTAAATTGAAAAAATTGATGAGCATAATTTATATCATCTCATCTCTCGCCTTGTCATAAATGCCAATCTTTCTAATAGATGCACATCTTGTTCATTTTTCAAAAGAGCACCATAAAGTGGCGGTATTGCTTTCGTTGGATCTCGATTTGTTAGAATATCCTCTGGGATATCGTCAGACATAACAAGTTTTAACCAGTCAACAAGCTCTGAGGTAGAAGGCTTCTTTTTCAGACCAGGCACTTTTCTTATATCAAAAAATATTTCAAGCGCCGTATCGACAAGTGTCTTTTTTATATTGGGAAAATGTACGTCGACAATCCGTTTCATTGTGGACCTGTCAGGAAAATTTATAAAATGAAAAAAGCATCGCCTCAGAAAAGCATCGGGCAATTCTTTTTCATTATTGCTGGTAATAATCACAATGGGCCTTTTTAATGCCCGGATCGTCTGCCCAGTCTCATAAACATAGAATTCCATTCTATCCAGCTCTAATAGTAGGTCATTCGGGAACTCTATATCTGCCTTGTCTATTTCGTCAATCAATAAAACAACTTGCTCTTGCGACGTAAACGCTTCCCAAAGCTTTCCTTTGTCAATATAGTTAGCGATATCACGCACCTTTTCGTCTCCAAGCTGTGAGTCTCGCAACCTTGAAACAGCATCATACTCATATAGTCCCTGTTGTGCTTTGGTTGTTGATTTTATGTGCCACGATAGCATTTCCTTCCCTAAAGCCTTTGACACCTCTTCTGCAAGCATTGTCTTTCCAGTTCCCGGCTCCCCCTTTATTAGTAAAGGGCGTTCAAGGCTAACCGCGGCATTTACCGCAAGTTGAAGTTCTTCCGTAGCAACATAGTTTTCTGTACCAGTGAATTTCATATTCTTTAATTTCCATACTTTAATTCAGCATTATAATAAAATTTTTTTAGCACTTAAATGAGAAGTCGATCAACTACAACTGCTTACCCTGCACAAAAGCTTTTAAGAAAAATCCAGCAATTTACATATTTGATCGACGACGTTTATCTGAGGAAAATGCAGGTCGCACTCTGACTGGAGGCGGTCTTTTCATTTTGCCCCACAAAAATCTTGCCGAGCCATAAAAAGTTAAAGTTATTAATACCATCGCTAAAATTGGAGCAAGGCCTCTTTGAAACCCTGACTCTAGTAATAAACCTTCATATAAACTCACAAAAAAAGCGGGAGCCAAATGAAAATCATCGTAATATGCAGTGACTGGAGTCATAAAAAATACAATAGCGACAAGCAAGATACTCTGTCGCAGAGCTGGACTCCTAAACCCGCTTACCATATACCAGACGCAGAATAGCAAACAAAGCACACCGAATGAATAAGAAACCCATCCCCAGAAATAATTTTCGGCTGAGTACACTGCTAATCCACCCAACGAATAATGTGATCTTCCAAATCGTAGTCTTTAACCCACTGCTCAGAAATAACTCTGCCCTTTATAGAGGCACCACTTGAATGAATAATATACTCAGAACCACTGATGAGATGATGCCAACTCGGCAGGTCCATACCATTCGCAACCAACTTATATGAACAACTAGATGGCAGCCAGCTTAACTCCATTATATTTCCAGCATCTAGTTTAACGCAGTCCCTCACTTTACTGCGATTATTATAATCAGAACACTGACATGTTGTCTGATCCATAAATTTGCAAGCCACATCCGTAAAATAAATTTGCTCAGTACCTATATCTTCAAGTTTTACTAAACAGCACTTGCCACAACGATCACAAAGTAGCTCCCACTCAGTTTCTGTCATCTCGTCTAGACATTTTTTATGCCAAAATCTCTCCTCACACATACCGCTAGCCATTTAAGCAAATCCCTTAAGCCTCAGACAATGTTATTAACTATTTGAGAAAAACCCAGAAATTATAGGCTTTACGATATCTACTCGCCAACCCTTTAATAATCGGGGGGGCCATCTTATATTGCCACTTGATGCACTCCTTACAATAACTTCTAGTTCTTTCTTTGATACTAATATCTCAACCGGAATTTCTCGTAATTCTCCAAAATCAGTGAGGCACTGGTGAATTCTCTTTACAAGAGTATTACCAGAGTTATTTAAAAGGCTTGGTATCGATGCAACCTCCGGATCGTCATAACTTTTTTGAATTTCGGAGATCACATTGTTACCAAAAACTCGAATTTCTCTTGGATTCAGATCTTCAATTGCAAATAAATCGGAGTAACTTTTTGGAAGATTAGCCGCAAGCTTGAACAATATTGCATCAGATATGATACGCTGCCGCGGCATGTTCTTGGCTCTCGCCGTTTTCTCACGCCAACAACTGAGACGCTTTAACACAGTCAACGACCTTGAGTCTAAACGATGTTTACCTTTTAAGCGCTCAAAATAAAACTCTATACTGTCACGCGCTTCAACGTTCTCGAGCGTTATGCTAATTTCGTCCTCAAACCACGACCAGCGCCCATAAGCACTTAACTTAAAACAAAGTAGTTTATATAGTCGCTCTAGATGTGCAACATCATCTTCCGCATATTTTATTTGCTCCTCTGAAAGAGGCCTAGCCAACCAATTAGAACGAGTGACCGATTTGGTCAGCTTTATACCTGTCAAGGATTCTAGGAGTCCCGCATAACTAATTGAATATCCGATATTTACTAAGCTCGCTGCGATTTGTGTATCAAAAATCTTCTTTGGATGAATCTGAGCGGTGTATCTCAAAACCTCAAGGTCTTCAGCACATGCATGCATGATTAGTGTACATTCTGGATTTTCGAATAGTCGCTTCAGCGGCGTTAAATCATCGATATTCGGCGTATCGATCAGCCAGCAGTGCTCACCGTTATAAATTTGTACAAGCGCCAACTGCGGGTAAAAGGTATGCGACCTTATAAACTCAGTGTCAAGACACAATGTTTTATTGTCAGCTAATCTCTGCGTACAATTTTTCAACGAACTGTAATTATCTATCCAAAAAACCATTCTAGATAATTTTACGACGATCTAAGGCAAGACTTAAAGTTCCGCCATCCACATACTCTAATTCTCCACCCATAGGCACACCATAAGCAATTCTCGATACCTTCTTTCCTAAGACCCGAGACTTGTCAGCGATAAATTGAGCCGTTGTTTCCCCCTCAAGGGTCAAATTTGTTGCTAGGATCACCTCTTTAAGATCATGATCATGAAGTTGTTTAAAGAGCTCGTCAAAACCGAGCTCCTCTGGTCCAATACCATCGATTGGAGAGAGATGTCCGTGAAGGACGAAATATGTCCCGAAAAAGCAGTTTGCCTGCTCAATCGCCAAAAGATCAGCTGGCGTCTCAACAACGCACAACAAACCTCTCTTTGATCGCTCGCTTCTGCAGACAGCGCATAACCGGTCCTCTGTTAAATTTCTGCAGCGGATGCATCTATCAATCTTTTCGATTGACTCAGCAAGAACCTTTACCAATCGTCTTGCCGATATTTTGTCCCTCTCAATCAGAAACAAAGCCATCCGCTGCGCCGACTTCTTTCCTACTCCGGGTAGGCAACATAAACTTTGTATAAGTTGACTAAAAAGTGGGCTCTGCATCGGTTTTTATAATTCCAAGATTTTTAAAACGGCATTTTAAATCCAGGCGGCAAGTGCATCCCTCCCGCTAACCTAGACAGTGAATCACTTTGACCATTCTCGGCTTTCTGAACAGCATCATTTATAGCAGCCGTTAGTAGATCTTCTAATATAGATTTATCCTCCATCATCAGTTCAGAATCTAACTCCACCTTACGAGTATCAAAACGACCCGTCATAGTAACTTTAACCAAGCCTCCCCCAGATTCACCCACAACCTCTCTTTCGGATGCTTCTTCTTGAATGAGAGTCATTTTTTTCTGCATTTCTTTAGCCTGTCGAAGTAGTTCTTCCATATTCATTTTATTGGACCTCCTTGGGAACAACACTATTTATATCAATGCAACCGTCAAACAACTGCTTAAATTTTTTAATCTGGGCATCTTCATTCAATGCAACAATTACACGATTTTTGTTGGCCTCAAAACTACGAGAGGCCTGTACCCTAGGAGTATCTGTTTCAAGTATTCCAACATCTATCGAAACTTGGAGAGTCTTTCCAAAATAATCACTCAACACTCGAGCCAGTGCCAACTCATGCCTTTGAGAAAGTAAGTTGGCATAACATGAATCTAGCATAAAGAATAACTTGTCATTCTCAAACCTTGAGAACACACAATTATTGACTATTTCACCGAGTGCCCCTCCGACATTAAGCTGCTCAGAAAGTGACGACCAGTGCTGAGCTTCGAATTTATCAAGAAGTGTAACGTCAATTTTCTCTTGAGGGTTGATCTCCAATGATAAATCTGGGTATGTTTTTTTATTATCTTGAACTGCCTTTGACTCATTAACAGTTATCTGACTGGATAATCGAGAATTCTTCGAGGAGTTATAATTTCCATCATTTTTAATTATAATTTCATTTCCAGCACGTTTTTGTCCGTCAAATGAGTACTGTTTTTTATGTTGATTTTCACCTAATCCATCCTCCGGCCGAAAGGCAAGCGCCCTGAGCATAATCATCTCAAAGCCTATTTTAGGATCTGGAGCCATTTGGAGATCATTACGCCCTAGTAAACATATTTGATAAAAAAGTTGAGTGTCCTCCTTGCTGATTTGTTTGGCTAAATTCTCAATTATTTGATCATCGCTATCACCTTTACGGCTCTCTGGTACGATTTGACAAATTGAAATCTGATGTAGCAGGCTCAACATATCTCCTAGAGCACAGTCATAATTTGGGGCATGCTCCGCCATTTTGTCTATATGTTCGAGTAATTCTTTGCCATTTCTCCCAGCCAAAGCTGAACAAATATCAATAGTGAAGTTTTTAGTAATAGACCCTAACATAACACTGACAAAATCATCAATAACGCGACCATCACCATAACCGACGGCTTGATCGGTTAATGTAAGCGCATCACGCATACTCCCATTGGCTGCCCGCGCCAGCCTTCCAACCGCTTCATTTTCAAATGGAATTTTTTCATCTGTCAGGATTAGCTTAAGATGTTCACATATCTTATCTACAGCAAGATTTTTTAAATTAAATTGCAGACATCGCGACAAAATTGTGATGGGGAGCTTCTTGGGATCAGTAGTTGCTAGTAAAAACTTTACGTGAGATGGAGGCTCCTCTAAAGTCTTCAGAAGAGCATTGAAACTTTTTTCAGATAGCATATGCGCTTCATCAATTAAATAAATTGTAAAACGAGACTTGCTAGGGGCGAAGTGTACTCTATCAAGCAAATCTCTGGTGTCTTCAACCTTTGTTTTAGATGCGGCATCAACCTCAATAAAATCAATACTCCTACCCTCATCCATTTCTGAGCAGGACGAACAAATACCGCACGGCGTAGAGCTAATTCCAGTTTCGCAATTAAGACACTTAGACAATACTCTGGCGATGGTTGTCTTACCTACGCCACGCGTTCCTGCGAATAAATAGGCGTGATGCAAACGATTATTATTAAGTGAATTACTCAAAACACGCAACACATGCTCTTGACCAGCCATTTCCGAAAAATTTCTCGGTCGCCATTTTCTTGCAAGCACCTGATAGCTCATTAAAATTCTCCGAACATGTGTGTAAATATCATCAAAACCAAAGGAGTAATACCGAGAAAGCGCAAACCCAAAGAAGCAGCGGTGATCAAATTAAACATTATGACCTGCAGAACAACTGGAGGTGGCCCCCGAAAGCCTAATCTCGGCACAGTGCTTTTCCACTACCGTTGCTCCCTTCCGGGCCTGGCGGGATTTGCAGTAAGCACTTGCAAGGGGACCTCCAGGAGCCACCAATACACACTTAATTATCAATAGTTTTTTAATGTGTTGCAACCAACCATTACTTTCTCAAAGTTCACGGCAATCGATTCGTTTGAACTAAGGTTCTATGTGTAATTGTAGCCCAAAAAGATCTCTCCAAGCCAAACTAAGTTTTACGCTAGCTTCCTCTTTGACTATCCAGCAACCAAATCTGAGTTTAATCACGATTGATAGACAATGGTTTTATTTTGACATCCTATGTGAACGCCCGGAACTACAACCACTCGGTTCCCCTATGAAATCCACAATTTCAACCTTTAAACTCAAGACCGGCATTAAAAATACCAATCGTCTGTGGTTTTCCTAAATCCATTGCTAACTGCTTCGCACTTTTAATATCATCATTGCGAAGGCGCTCCAAATTATGCAAATACTCTTCATCAATATCTCCAGTGATGTAATTTCCATCGAATACTGAGCATTCGAACCGACATATGTCCGGGTTTCCCTCTGATGCAGCCGCAACAAGGTCCTCTAAATCTTGATAAATGAGCCAATCTGCTCCTATGGCTTCGCATACCGCGTCGTCTGTACGACCATGAGCAATAAGCTCTGAGGCCACTGGCATGTCGATACCATAAACGTTGGGAAAGCGAACACCCGGCGCCGCTGAAGCTATATAAACTTTGTTGGCTCCGGCATCTCTCGCCATTTGAATGATTTCTCTCGACGTAGTACCACGAACGATCGAATCATCCACTAAAAGAACATTTTTATCTGTAAATTCCAAACGAACTGCATTTAGTTTTTGTCTTACCGACTTTTTACGCTCTTTCTGTCCCGGCATTATGAAAGTTCGACCAATATAACGATTCTTCATGTACCCCTCACGGAGCTTCACACCCAACCGCTCTGCCAATGCTTGAGCGGAAACGCGACTGGTATCGGGGATAGGAATAACAACATCAATATCATGATCGGGCCATGTCTTTAAAATTTTGTCTGCCAACCGTTCACCCATTCTGAGCCTACATTTATAAACTGAAATGTTGTCCATCATAGAATCCGGACGTGCGAAATATACATGCTCAAAAATACATGGTGAAAGAATCGCATTATCTGAGCACTGTCTGAGGTGCAGATTTCCCGTTTTATCAATGAATAGGGCTTCGCCTGGTTTGAGGTCATTCACAAAATCAAAGCCTAAGCTGTCTAGAGCAACACTCTCTGAAACAACTGCATACTCAGTTCCCTTGGAGCTTTTCCTTCGCCCGTAACATAAGGGCCTAATACCAAAGCGATCCCGAAAAGCAAATAATCCTTGATTGGCTATTAAACCCACCACTGCAAATGCACCCCTACAACGAGCATGAACATGCTCAACTGAACTAAAAATATCGCCACTATCAGGGAGCAATTTCCCCCTTACTTGCAGCTCATGCGCAAACACATTGAGCAATATTTCCGTGTCGGAATCAGTATTCAAATGGCGCAGATTCATTCCCTTGATGTCACGCCGCAAATTGTCAGCGTTAGTTAGATTGCCATTATGAGCAATACATATACCATAGGGCGAATTGACATAGAGTGGTTGGGCCAATGCTGGGCCGCTACTCCCAGCTGTCGGATACCGCACGTGTCCTATCCCCAAGTTTCCTACCAACTGCATCATATCTCGTCTGTGAAAGACATCTCTCGCGAGACCGTCGGACTTACACTGATAAAATTGACCATTTTTTTCCGTTACTATTCCTGCGGCATCTTGTCCTCTGTGTTGCAAAACGGTGAGCGCGTCATATAGCAACAAATTAACATCGTCTACTCCGAAAATCCCGATAACTCCGCACATCTATTTGCTCCAGGAGGACAAATACTTCGATAGGTCAAGAAAAGTAGCTACACCCCACTGCTCGAATTCTTGAAACACCGGAATAAGTGCTGAAGAGCGCCACCAGTCCTCTTGAGTAACCGGCAAAAAAATTGGAAGAACAATCACAAGTGCTAGGATAATCAATGCACCCTTACAAAAACCAAAACCAAATCCAAGTAATGAATCAGTACTTCCCAACCCTATATTTATAACTAGTTTTTTTACTAAAGAACTCAGCAACGAGCCAATAATCAAAGTGATAATAAACACCGAGACGTTTGAGATGCCGGACCTAATCGTTGGAAGTGGCACAATATTTACCAGAAACTCAGCTACTATTTCGTTAAAAGACATGGTTACCATAAAAGCACAGATCCAAGTAATCAGGGAGAGCGCTTCGACGACAAAACCTCTAAACACGCTTATCATTGACGTAAACAAGATGATAAAAATAATAGCATAATCCAAGGCAACAAATGTCATCAGCATAGTCCTTTATAAGGGAAACTCACGTGCATATCGGTAAAGCCTTGACTCTACTCCCAAACTATCGTCAACCATCGATTTTTTTTTCTCTGCAAGCTGGAAGTCAAGTATTGGTCCAACATAAATGAAGTATGAGCCACTGTCATATTCCTTCTGAATAAATGCTTTTTCACCTAATTTTTTTAATTCATCAATTATATTTTTAGCCGCATCTTTAGCCTTGACGTTCTTTACTAAAAGAAACCAGAGGTTTGGCGTAATGCCGTCATCCGCCTGTAGTGTAACCCCTCCCATTTCCTCAATTAGGTGTAGATGTTCACTAGTAAATAATTCCTTTGCCTGTGTGGTTAGATCAGAATAAGAGAATTCATCAAATATCTCATTCTGATACTTCTCTAATCTTAAGTCTGGGGGAATATCTGGTTTAGAGTCTAAATCCGGCATGACTGACAAGTTATCAACTAATCTCCATAATCCGAAAAGTAACGTTGTGATAAATATGAACCTAATCATATTCCGTTTTCGATACATTTTACCTTTCCTGCAAAACAGATATAGTCTTTAGGACACTAGCAACCACATAAAAAGAACCAAAAACTACTATGGTATCGCCTAAACCACATTTTCCGTAGGCTGCGAGAAACGCGCTCTCTAACGAGGAGAAACAGGCTGATCTTAACCCTCGGACTTTAAGATCACTCACCAACTTTTGGGCATCTGTGGCTCTTGAGGAATTATGAATTTTTGCAACATGCCACGAGTAAACAATTTTTGAGAGTGGAGCAATGATTCCCATCCAGTCTTTGTCTGCAAGCACTGATGCAACTGCATGAATATTACCGCTGAGTAAGGACAAGCGCTTCGCTAACAACGTCGCTGCGGCCGGATTATGAGCAATATCTAAAATTACAGCAACATCTCCAACCGAGATATGCTGAAAACGACCTGTGAGCTCTACCTTGGATAAAGCTAGTCTACATTTTTTTGAATCAAGAGATAGGCCTCCCGCAAGGAGAGATTGGACCGCAATTGCCTTATTTTCTGCTGACACAGAGTCGCCACGTAATCCTGAAACAGAAAAGTTTTTGCTGCCCGACAAAAATTTTGCCGTAAAGCTATCGTTTTCCAAAGAAATATCAAATTCAATACCTAACCTGTAAAGAACTGCTCCGGTTGGTATTAGAAGCTCATCTAGCCCGCTAGAGCTCCTCTCTCCCCAAATAAGTGGCTTCTCAGTGCGGGTGATTCCTAGCTTTTCAACTGCGATATCCGCCTTAGTTGATCCCAGCCAGTATTGATGATCCAATGCGATGCTTGTAATAACAGCAACATCCGGTGATACGATATTCACTGCATCTAAACGCCCCCCCAAGCCTACTTCCAAAAGACGAACTTGCACCGCTAAAGTCTCGAAAATCCATAATGCCGCCAACGTGGAGTATTCAAAATATGTTAACGCTGTTGACTTGCATTCGCTTTCAATAAATTCAAAGGCTTCAACAATAATTGCATCACTAACAGGAGCTCCTGAAACACGGATACGCTCGTTATAATCGAATAGATGCGGTGATGTATAAGTACCCACAAGATAACCATGTGATTGTAAAATCGACTCCATTGCCATGACGCAAGATCCTTTACCATTAGTACCTGCAATAGAAAAAGTTAACGCAGAGTCTGATTCTCGGGCGCTATTAGCTAGGAGTTTGTTATTTACCCTATTCCACACAGTGGCAACACGCTGCAGGGATAAATCTATTTCTCTTGTATGCATACTTTGGAGTTTTATGAGCCAATGCTCAAGAGAAGTGCTTCTATGATCCATAAATCTCAGACTTATGTAACAATTTAGCTAAGAGATTTGCAATGCGAGAGCGCATATGCGTGCGCTCCACAATCATATCAATATGGCCATTAGATAATAAGAATTCACTCCGTTGAAACCCAGGAGGTAATTTTTGTCGAATTGTTTGCTCAATGATATTGGGACCCGCAAAACCCGCTCGAGCACCTGGTTCGGCAACGTTAACGTCACCTAGCATGGCAAGGCTGGCTGACACACCGCCATAAACAGGATCTGTCATTATCGAAATATATGGATTTCCCGAGATCCGCAAACGTTCCAAAACAGCACTTGTCTTTGCCATCTGCATTAATGAAATCAGCGCTTCTTGCATGCGAGCTCCACCAGTTGCAGAGAAACAGATCAGTGGGAAATTATTTTTTAGTGCCATTTTTACCGCTAACGTAAACTTTTCTCCCACCGCTGCGCCCATGGAGCCACCATGAAAAGCAAATTCAAAAGCACATACAATTACATCAATATTTTTAAGTTTACCCTCCATTGCAACCAGTGCATCTTTTTCGCCGGTGACTTTTTGGGCCTCAACAATCCGATCCTTGTATCTTTTTACATCCTTAAACTTAAGAAGATCAGTAGTTTCTATGTCTGCTCCGATCTCCTTTCTTGCTTCAGCATCAAGAAAAATATCCATTCGTCGTCGAGCACCAATCCTCATATGATGACCACACTTTAGACACACATCCAGATTTTTTTCTAATTCAGGGCGATAAAGTGGAGCATTACATTTTGGGCACTTTTTCCATAAGCCTTCAGGAACAGTGCTATTGCGACTCGTAAAAATTGGACCCCTTGGCCGCATTCGACTCAACCAGTTCATAATTAGTCCCACTCAATGACAAGGGTATAGTTTAGCATGCAATACTAAATAATTATGCTAAGTAATTTTAACTATCTCATCGCTTAGCTTTTTCGATAAACAGCTTTAACAAATGAGGATCTTTTATACCGGGTGAAGTTTCGACACCACCACTCACATCAACCATATCAGGTTGCACCATTGTAATAGCTTGCTGCACATTATCACAGGTAAGTCCTCCCGCAATAGTTAGAGGAAAATCCCGCTGTCGAGGTAATCTCGACCAATCAAATGTAATTCCGGTCCCGCCGTATAATTTATTATCCCATGAGTCAAACAAAAAGCCTCCTGTTGCGTCATAATTTTTAATTGCAGATATTACGTTCAAGCCTATTTGCATCCGGATAGCTCGAATAAATGGAAAGTTAAACTGATTACAGAACTCAGGAGATTCGTCACCATGGAATTGAATGAAATTTGGATTCAAATACTCAATAATCCTATTTATATAATTTGAGGAAGCATTTACGACTAAAACAATGGACATAACTCCTGGATTGACCGTTGATATAATATCTTTTGCGAGTTGAACCTTTACATGCCGCATACTCGATTCATGTAAAACAACTCCAATCGCATCAGCACCAAAATTCTGCGCCTGCTCAGCCTGTAGCGGAGTGGTAATACCACAAATCTTTACTTTTACGCCCATTATGATGTGTACATTAGCAATTAATAGACTGGTACACCCAATCGCGCATTGAGAAAGATGGGTCCAGCGCGAAATACAGGAAGACCGAAAATCGTTGGATAGTCAACACCGACCAAAAAGAGTCCGTTCGGCGCCGCAGTTGCGGCTGCCTGCGAGCGATCTCCACCTTCTATAAGCTGAGAAATCCAATTTGCAGACCGTTTGCCAAAACCCACTTCCAACAAAGCTCCCATTATGTTTCTGACCATGTGAAGTAAAAAAGCATTTGCTTTAATTTCGAAAACAAGCAAATCATCATAATCAAATATGTTAGCTGATATAACTCGTCGATAAGTTGATTGAGATTGGCATGCTGAGCCACGAAAACAGGAAAAGTCACGTTCACCTAAGATGTAGTGGCAGGATTTTGCCATTGACCTAATATCGAGCTCGCCTCTGACCCAAGTAACAAAATTAGCTAGTATTGCGGGTCTAGTGGGCGTATTAGCAATAACGTAGCGATAAGTTCTAGATAGAGCACTAAATCGAGAATGAAATTTAGAGGATACCTGGCCTGCCCATCTTATATTCACATTGTCTGGAAGTTTACTATTACCGCCTCTGATCCAATTTTGATTTGATCGAACCGCCTGTGAATCAAAATGTATCACTTGGTAGTCACCATGCACACCTTTATCTGTTCTCCCCGCCGATGACACAGAGACCGGTTCTCCCGCCACATAGCTCAAAGCACGTTCAAGCTCCGCCTGAACCGTATGACTATGCTTTTGTCGTTGGAAACCGCAATACCCGCTGCCATCATAACTGACAATAGCTGCATATCTTTTAATGTCACTGGGAATAGTTGCTCCCTCAAATACTCGAACATTTTGCCTCCAATGACGGTCAGACACAGGTCAATACGTCCTACAACTTTTCAAGCATCAACTTTGCTCTTTCCTGATATTCGTCTTTTTGACTTATGATATCTTTAAGCAAATCAGTCGCTGCGGCCTTATTATTGTCTACAATATACGCCTCCACGATAGCAAATTTAACCTGTACGCTATCTATGTTAACTAATCCCAGATTAGTCTTTTCGTGGACATCTGTATGGCCGACTAATTTTGATTGAATTTCAAGAAAGTTCTCTAAATCCTCCAATTCTTCTACTAAATCAGTAGAATCATCCTCAGGCTCTACTGTTCTCAGAGAAACGTCATTTTCAGACGCTTCTTGCTCATCATATAACTGCAATAAACCCAAATCTTCCGGATTCACAAGAGGAGGTGGTTCTTGACTTTTCAGATTCTCACTCTCAAACAGCGTTGTATCCGATATTGAGGAGGCTTCATTTAAAATATCTTTTGAAGATTTTTCATCCTTTGGTGATAAATTTTTGTTTGGAATATGGCCCTCAAAAAGGTGATCAAAATCATCAGAATCAAGAGAAATATCGACTGGTTTTTCTTGACCGGTCAGGGCTGATGTAGTTACGTCACTATTTTTGGACGATTCATGAATTTTGTCTCCTTTATGCTGATTGTTATTGGGGCTATGGAGACCAGAAGAAGTTTGAATGGAGTCATCCAGATCACTCGGTAATTTTTTAACAGCTGCCTCCCTCGCACTTCCTACTGTCGGTCTGAGCCGCTCAAATAGTCTACCAAATACGTTAGTTTTTTTTGTTACAGGTGACACCGAACCTTCGTCTTCCTTGTCTGGATAAGAACCGGCTTGGGCCTCGTTTTTAGTGAAATCCTCAAGAGTATCATCAGTTGCCGGTGACATACTGATGTCACCCATCTCGTTTGTTACCAACTTAACATTTGATGAAACATTTACCAGAGAATCATCAAGAGATTCCAGAGTATCTATATTGTCTTCAGGAATGTCTACTCTAGTAGCGACAGCGTTAAGATCGTCATATGATCCTCGTCTGTTATCTTTCGCCGCAGATTTATTAACCTCTACACGATTTTCAAAATCATCCTCCGTATCCTCATACTCGTCCTCATTTCCTGAGTCTTCATACTCTCCCTTATCCTCCAAGTCCTCGTGCTCTCCATCGTACTGTGAGGCTTCATACTCCTCGTCATCTTTTAAGTCTCCATACTCTTCATCATCCTCCAAGTCTTCATACTCTTCCTCAT
>DDII01000028.1:0-17701 GCA_002338445.1 Cellvibrionales bacterium UBA1854
AAAAAAGAGTCAACCGATAAGCCGGGTTCTGTCGTGGACAGTCATTCATCTGGGGCAAACGTCACCGCATACCTCTAGCGACCTACCCGTCTCCAACGCGGGCAACGTCAAAGGAGACCTATTTGGTCTTGCTCCAAGTGGGGTTTACCCTGCCACTGTTGTTACCAACAGCGCGGTGCGCTCTTACCGCACCCTTTCACCCTTACCTGATCGGAAATAGATCATTGGCGGTCTTCTCTCTGCGGCACTTTCCGTGGACTCACGCCCCCCAGGTATTACCTGGCACTCTGCCCTGTGGAGCCCGGACTTTCCTCTACGGAATTTCAAATGCGTTCCCGATTGAACTCAAAAACTTCGCAGCGACTGCCTAGTCGACTCTATTGAAATCATACCATGAATATCAAATTATTTAAGTTTTTAATACTGATCGGCAATTTTAATTTTGCTCAAATTGATCCCTTTACGAGATGTTTTGTAATCCAAAGCGCCAGCTTCCGACGCATGTTTGGATCAGAAATCTTATCCTTTGCCAACGGTTGTATTAATTTGTCCTCAACAAGTACTCGGTATACAAACTCAACTTTCAATTTGGCACTGTCATGTTTTTCCGGATATCCATATCCTCTTTTATCGGCATAATGTGATCCCACTCGAATTGCTTTTTTGACCAGCTCCGCTTCATCCTCCAACTTGCTCAAATTTACTTCTCCCAAAATTAAAGCTATCCCACAAATCTACGAGCATTATAAAATAACTGCATCCAAGGGGAGTCTTCCCCCCAATTCAGTGGATGCCAAGAGTTCAATACTGTTCTGAATACACGTTCCGGATGAGGCATCATTAAAGTAACACGCCCGTCTCTGCTACAGATGCCGGTGATACCGCTCACCGAGCCGTTCGGATTTGCAGGATAAGACTTGGCCTCCGCCAAATCATTACCCAAAAAACGCATGGTAACCATATTTGAAGTTTGAAGATCAATATGCATATCTTCATTATCAAATTTAACCATCCCCTCACCGTGGGAAACTACGATGGGCATGTGTGAGTCACTCATGTTATGTAAAAAAATTGATGGACTCTTTTCTATCCTGACAAGAGAAAAACGTGCTTCGAACTGCTCTGACAGATTTCTTACGAAAAAAGGCCAAGGCTCCGAACCAGGAATCAGTTCTCTAAGATGAGAAAGCATTTGACACCCATTACATACACCCAGCGTGAACGTTTCTGATCGATGAAAAAAATCACTGAACTCATCTCTCAAACTCGAATTATAGAGGATAGTTTTTGCCCACCCTTGACCGGCACCTAGCACATCTCCATAAGAAAAACCTCCACACGCAACAAGACCCACAAAATTTGACAACTGGACTTCACCACTTAATAGTTCACTCATGTGCACATCAACGGCAGTGAATTTCGCTCTATCAAATGCCGCTGCCATTTCTAATTGTCCGTTGACTCCTTGTTCTCGCAAGACTGCTATTCTGGGACGGACAGTGCCAATCAATACCGGAACCTCAATTTGAAAATTTAACTTCACCGAAAGCCCAGGGTCTTCTAATATTAAGCAATCAAATTCACTTTTTGCGCAATTACTGTTATCACGCAGAACAGACATTTGATAAGAAAGTTCGCTCCATGCCTTGTATAATTCAGCTCTTGGCTTGCAAAATAACTCAACGCCTGAACAACTAACTCGAATAACTTGCTGATTGTTCAGCCTTCCAATTTCACGGCAACATAAATTTAAAGCTTTACAGCGCTTAATAATTCCATTGGCACTATCTGCCTTCACCTGAATAACTGCACCTAATTCCTCACTGAATAATCCAGATAGACAACCGTCATAATCATGATCGGTTTCAATGTTAATATCAATTCCAACACGACCGGCAAACGACATCTCTAGAAGAGTCACCACAAGACCACCATCCGAACGATCGTGATAAGCAAGTAATTCACCCTCTTTATTCAGCATCTGCAAAACATCAAAAAACTTTTTAATAACGTCTGGATCATCTAAGTCAGGAACTCTATCTCCAAATTGACCATTCACTTGAGCTAATATAGATCCTCCCAGTCGATTCAAGCCTGCTCCCAAATCAAGCAAAATCAATCGAGTATTTCCGCAATCGGTTCTCAACTGCGGCGTTAAGATTTTTCTGACATCAACTGCTGGCGCAAATGCGCTTACAATTAAAGAAAGTGGCGATACGACTGATTTACTCTTGTCACCATCATCCCAATTAGTCCGCATAGACATAGAATCTTTTCCAACCGGAATACTAATTCCCAAAGCCGGACAAAGCTCCATACCTACTGCCTCTACAGTTCGAAAAAGTTTTTCCTCTTCAAAAGAGCACCCCGCCGCACACATCCAGTTAGCAGATAATCGCACATCAGACAGTGAAGTAATTAAAGATGCAGCAATGTTGGTAATCGCCTCCCCGATTGCCATACGACCAGATGCCGGTGCATTCACCACGGCCAATGGAGAACGTTCCCCCATCGCAACTACCTCACCTCTGTAACTTTCAAAACTCAGTGCTGTCGCTGCACAATCAGAAACGGGCACTTGCCACGGACCAACCATCTGATCCCTGGTTACCATGCCGCCCACTGAGCGATCTCCGATAGTAATCAAAAAATTTTTGCTTGCCACGGTCGGATGTCTAATAACCGAGTCGATGACTTCATCCAGTTTCATTTTTTTTACTGAAAGTGGGGGAAATGATGTATCTGCGCCGATTGCGATTCGAGTTGTAAGAGATGATAGTGGGAATAATAAAGCTAACGGTACATCTATGGGTGTATTTTTAAAATGCTCGTCCTCAACTACCACCTTTTTGTCTTCAATTGCTTCCCCTACAATTGCAAAAGGGCACCGCTCTTTGGCACAAAATCCAGCGAAAACATCGATGTGTTCCGTCTTGATTGCCAGGACATATCGCTCTTGGGCCTCATTACACCAAATCTCCTTTGGAGACATCTGCGGCTCGGCATTTGGGATGCCACGAAGTTTAAAATGCCCTCCAACTCCTCCGTCTTTTATTAACTCTGGCAGCGCATTTGATAAACCACCTGCACCAACATCATGGATAAACGAAATTGGATTTTGATCTCCTAATTGCCAGCACCGGTCTATGACCTCTTGACACCGTCTCTCCATTTCAGGGTTTTGTCGTTGAACTGAACCAAAATCTAATTCTGCCAAACTCTGGCCAGCAGTTACGGAGGATGCTGCGCCTCCTCCAAGTCCAATTAGCATTGCTGGACCTCCTAAAACAACCAATTTAGTGCCCGCTTGAAACGATTTTTTGAGCACATGCTGCGACCTTATATTGCCATATCCTCCAGATATCATAATTGGCTTGTGGTATCCAAGACATTGGCCATTCATTTCTAACTCAAAACATCGGAAGTACCCGCAGATGTTAGGTCGGCCAAATTCGTTATTATATGCAGCCGCTCCTACAGGAGCATCGAGCATAATATCTAGAGCGGATGCAATCCGATCTGGCTTTCCGTAGTTCACTTCCCACGGTTGTGTATAATCTGGAATATTCAAATTAGACACACTAAATCCAGTAATGCCAGCTTTGGGTTTTGAGCCTTGACCCACAGCACCTTCATCACGTATCTCACCGCCCGCGCCAGTCCCAGAGCCGGCGTAAGGGAATATTGCGGTTGGATGATTATGCGTCTCCACCTTCATCAAAAAATGTATATCCTCAAACGAATATGTATACTCCCGCGTTTTTGGATCGGGGAAAAAACGTCCTCCAAAGGATCCTTCCACCACAGCTGCATTATCAGAATAAGCTGACAAAATACCCTCATTATTCTTAATATAAGTATTTTGGATCATCTCAAAGAGAGTCTTATCCTGCATACTGCCATCAACTATCCATCGAGAATTAAATATTTTATGCCTGCAGTGTTCTGAATTCGCCTGAGCAAACATCATCAACTCAACATCGGTTGGATTCCGTCGTAACTTAGAAAACTCGTCGTGAAGGAAAATCATTTCGAAATCACTTAATGCCAATCCTAAATCTAGATTTACCTGTCTAAACATTTCAAAATTTCCATCTAATATATCCATAGTTTTGAGAGGAACAGGATCCTCATGCATGAATAGTTTGGTAGATTCGCCAATATCGAAAAGAACAGTTTCAATCATCCTGTCATGTAATAATTCAGCAAGAGTTATCTCTTCGGATCGATCGAGTGTAATTGAGGTGGCGATAGAAAAAGCGATGCCACGCTCGACTCGAAGGACACAATCCAAGCCACAATTTCGGGCTATATCAGTCGCTTTGCTCGACCACGCCGAAATAGTTCCAAGACGAGGTACAACCCAAAAAAGATGCGTGGCAAAATCAGCTGCAATAGTTTGATTTCGGCAATTCAATAATGATTCGAGCACATTAGTCTGTCTCTCTGAGAGAGTAACAACGGTATCAACGAAATATTTATAATTTGCTCTTAATGAGAGGACACTGGGCTGAGCGGCCTGTAATTTAGACAATAACTTGTGCTTTCTGAAATCTGAAAAACAAGGGCCACCGTCAAAAATGATCATTCAATGAAAGTCCGAACACAACAAATTAACTAGCGTTAGTTTATACTACAATCCAATTAAACGCAGTTTCATTTTGCTCTTAACCATCATCAAATTACAAGTTTATACTCTGGACTATTCGCGCCCACTGGAGTCAACGTTGGATCTTACCAATCTAAATCAAATCAATTTTCTGAGCACATCGCGGCGAACTCGTGGTTTAGTTACGGTAGTAATGATCATTATTTTTATAGCAGTTTTAGAGAGTAGTACTCATACAAATAATCTGCAACGGGTCCTCAAGCGCGGCGTTTTGACAATTCTAACTACAGAGAGTGCAACCACGTTCTATGAGAAATCTGGTGTTTGCAATGGATTTGAATTTTTAATCGCAAACGACTTTGCAAAAAAGTTAGGAGTTGAACTTGAAATAAAAACAAAAATGAATTTTGAAGAACTCAATTTAGCCCTACATGCCGGCGAGGGAGATCTAATAGCAGCCAATGTAACTCAAACTGCCCTAGCTCAAAATTTTCTGAATTTTTCTAAACCCTACCACTTCGTATCTGAGCAACTGATTTATCGACGCGGAAACCCAAAGCCAAGCAAGATTGAGGATCTCAGTGGAACTATGGTACTGTCAAGTCAGCCCTCTTTTCTTGTTACCCAAATAAAAGAAACTCTGCAAGATAATCCAAGATTATTTCTAATCGATAATCCGTCTCTGTCAAACACCGACAAGATGCAGATGGTACATACTAATTATTATGATTACTCTATCGTTGACTCACTTAGCGTAAACATGAACCGACACATTTTTCATAGGCTTGCTGTTGGAATCGAAATATCAGAAAAAAAGCCTCTATCCTGGGGATTCTTAAAAGATGGAGACAAAAGTTTGTTATCTGCCGCAAACCTTTTTATTCGTGATTTTATAACTCAAAACAAAATAGACGCCATTAAACAAAAAATGTTTCTTAATCCAGATCAATTCTCAACCTCTAATTCTCAGCTGCTAGAAAAGATGGAAGATCAACGCCTTCCCAAATATAGGCATATATTTAAAAAAATTGCCAATCAACGAAATTTTGAATGGGAACTTTTGGCGGCAATTGCCTATCAAGAATCTCATTGGGATGCTCTTGCCACATCACCGACCGGCGTCCGAGGGTTGATGATGTTGACACAAGACACTGCGATCGAAATGGAAATACAAAATCGCCTAGATCCACTACAAAGCGTTTTGGGCGGTGCAAAGTATTTGGAAAAACTAATCACGCGTCTTCCAAAAAGGCTCGATTATAGTGAACGTATTTGGCTTGCACTAGCTGCATACAATTTTGGCCTCAGAAACATTGAAGAGGCGAGAGCACAGACTCAGACCGCAAATAAGGACCCTGACCTGTGGGTGGATGTGAGGTCTCTCCTACTTCACCTTAATAAAAAAAGTAATCCCCATACCGGTGACGCCGCATATACAAATGGCAAGATTGCTGTTAAGTATGTTGACAGTATTAAGTACTATTTAAATTATCTTCGGTTACGCTCGTTATTAAACGGTAAAGAAGAGCCCTCTACAAAACGTTGCTTGAAAATTGCGTGATTACAACTCGGACAACTGGCCGGTTTTACCTGGGCCAGCTCTTATTGGAGGCATATTGTTTCTTACCACGCTTTAACTTAAAAAAATTGCGCATTAACACACTACTTTGCTCCGCAAGCACTCCACCGTGCCACTCAATTTTGTGGTTTAATGTCTCACTATCTAGGATCCGCATGTGGCTTGTGAGAGCACCGAATCTAGGCTCTTTCGCGCCAAAGGTAATCCGTCTAATACGGGCGTGTAACATGGCTCCGACACACATAATACACGGTTCAATAGTAACAAACATCTCACAGCCAACAAGACGGTAATTTCCCTCCAAACTCGCCGCTTTTCTCAAAACAACAATTTCTGCATGGGCTGTAGGATCACATTTCTGAATCGGTTGATTATGGCCTTGTGCAATAATTTTTCCATCTCTCACCAACACTGCGCCTATTGGAACTTCTCCCGCACTCATTGCTAATCTGGCGTTTTCGAGAGCTATGTCCATAAACGTCTCATCGTTACTCTTATTTTTTCCTTGCATCCAACCAAATCCCCTCGACAAAATGATTTATACTATTTTCCCTAAACAAGGGCACCAACAAATGCACGAGCAAACCAATTTAGTACAAATTAAGAATCGGTGGCAAACCGAACTTATTGAGTCAGTGACAAGCGTTGAGGAGCTAATTATGCGACTCAATTTAAGTCCTAAATTACTAAGCCAAGGACAAAAAGCGGCGTTAAAATTTCAGGTTAGAGTACCTCCATCATATATCAAACGTATCCGCCTTGGTGACCCAAAAGATCCCCTCCTGCTTCAAGTCTTGCCAGTCAGGGAGGAATTGAAGAAAAACAAAAATTACTTGAAAGATCCTCTAAACGAACTGAACCATAACCCAAAATCCTGTGTCATACATAAATATCAAAATCGGGTGCTATTAATCGTAGGTTCTTTTTGCGCCATAAACTGCAGATATTGTTTTCGGAGACATTTTCCGTATAGTCAGCAACACCAAAATCGAGAGAAGTGGTTCTCAGCGTTAGACTACATAACTAATAGACCAGAAATTAATGAAGTTATTTTTAGCGGTGGAGACCCCTTGGCAGCAAAAGACAGTTTTCTATCGTGGCTTACTGGAAGGATCGCTAAAATTCCTCATGTTAAACGCCTAAGGATTCACACACGGCTACCAGTCGTTATTCCATCTCGGATTGATGACGAACTGTTACTTTGGATGCAAAGCACTCGTCTAAAACCAATTATCGTTCTGCATATTAACCATCCCAATGAGATCGATAATTCCGTAAAAATGTCATTGCGCCAATTGCGTAAAATTGGAATTTGCTTACTGAATCAATCAGTACTTCTGAAAAATGTCAACGATCGCAGTGATGTCTTAATATCGCTCAGCGAACATCTATATAACTGTGAGGTAACCCCCTATTATCTGCACATACTCGACCCAGTGGAGGGTGCAACTCATTTCCATGTTGATAAAGCACGTATTAAAACAGTTTACTCGGAAATGCAAACAGCCCTGCCCGGTTTTTTATTACCTAGGCTCGTCAAGGAAATACCCGGAGAACTCTCAAAAACCATAGTTTCTCTGAATGATTAAGGAAATATTTTGCCAGATCTTCTGTGAAGGAGGGATATAAACGGTCGAACCCCTAAAATACTCAAAAACACAAGATTAAATGATGCTTGGAGGGCCAAGACCTGCACAATTTGTGATCCTACATCCCAAACACCAACCAAAAAGATCAGAAGAATTACTAAAACAGATCTAACACCCTCAAAGATCCACGATAGTAATTTTCCTTTGAGATGCCATGCGGTTATACCGACTGAAAATAGTAAAAACAGAGCGATCAAACGATCATTAAAATATAAGTCTCTAATATCGCTCATTAAAAATATCACTAAAACTAACCATATTAAAAACTGGACAATGACGAATATTATAGTGGAAATATCGGAATCACTCTCATATTTCTGATCATCACAATCTTGACAGTGCACATTCGGAAACCGCGTCGCAACATCCTCTGGACGCCATCCAGTTCGAGAATAAAGAACCCGTAATTTATTTCTCCAAAGCTCAGTGACCCAGAAGTCGCGTAAAAGCTGACTGTAAATCTCTATATTCGCCCAGATTGGATTCCAACTCCGTAGCGGCTTTGAAGTACCATAGATCGGTGTAATAGAATCTTCTTCAGGTCGGAAGGTGCCAAATATCCTATCCCAAACGATTAAAACACCACCATAATTAGCGTCTATGTAATGAGTGTTTCTCGCGTGGTGAACACGATGGTTAGAGGGTGTAACGAGAAGACGGTCCAGCACGCCAAGAGAACCCACGTGTTCTGTATGCACCCAAAATTGGTAGACAAGATTCGCCGACGCAACTGATATGAATACTTCGACAGGTATACCTATAGCGAACATTGGGGTGAAAAAAATCCAAGTCAACAAAAACCCACTTCCAGTCTGCCTGAGCGCGGTCCCCAAATTGAAATCCTCACTTTGATGATGCACCACATGACTTGCCCAAAATATCGAACGTTCATGTGAGAGGCGATGTTTCCAGTAATAGAGAAAGTCATATAAAAAAAATGCCATGACCCATGTTATCCAATTTTGATAAGCCAATAATTTGATACTAAAATGATCTGCAGCGATACCATATACCAAGCCACTGATGCCTAGATGTAAAGCTGGCGGAATTCTGCTCAAAACTCCGAGTGTAAGACTACAAAATGTATCATTAAAACGATAGGTGTTATTCTTTTGGGAAATGCCATACAAAAACTCCAATAACATTAGTGAAAGAAATGCTAGCAATGCATATAAAATCATTAATGAGGGGTTCAAAAACTCCATTGTATTAAGACCCTAGTGGTGTTTTTACGCTACTTTTAGCATACATTAGTCTTCTTGCACTGTCTTTCATAACACTGTTACAGACTATCCTGCTTAAATTTTTTCAAATCGTTTATCGCTGGCTCCACCAAATTCTCGTCGTCATTAAAGCTCAGATATAACTCAATAAGGGGCTTCACACTTATTGTCCATAAACCCGTGAAAGGCGTATTTAAATCAGTAATTACAATATATAACAAGTGTACACACGCTGTGATCGATCCAACCATGAAACAATGTATCCATGGGTCCATCCCAGCATTTATAATAAAGGCAGCTACTAAGACTGCGGACATATAAACCAAAAGATGTTTTAGGCGCGGAGGTAATTGTTGATTAGCGATACTGATTCGCTCAGTCCGAAGTGTAGTAATAGACGACATCTTTTCCATAAGGAAATGTAGTGCAGCGCGATCACTCTCATTACTCATTTCCAATTCATTTACCGCATACATAATGTCATATAATTCTTTGGAGGTGTCGGAGTTAAGCACTGCATAGTCGTCGTTCATTGTGCGCCATTCTACTTTGGCAACGGAATAGACATACTCTTGCAACTCTTTTTTCACCGCCTCCTTATTCTTAGGTTGTCCATCCACATATATCAAAAAATCACGTACATCGCTGATAGCGTTTAATTCAGCTTCGACCACTTCAGACAATTTGTTGAAGCGATTCAACACCTCAACTAACAAAAAGCCGGAGACAATAGCGTAAATCATCCCAAAAACTGAATAAAATTCTTCCCATGGCGCATTTTGACCAGAAACACTCGCGGTTATTTCAGAAATACTAACTAAAGTAGTTGCACTTACGGCGACTAAAATAAACAGAAAAATCGGGACAATTGTTTTCCTAACTTCCCGTTGATTTTCTTGATTTAATATATCCATGGCATTTAAGTCCCTAGATTCATCTCGTCCCATATTGTCATTACCTTCCTATGAAGTGTTGTTTAATGTCATCCAAGAATCTGATCAGTACGAAAGATTTGCTTTGATTATACCTTACAGCGTTATTGCTATTCTAAGTAAATTATTTCTCCCATTTCCGGAGCGGAAAAAAAATTTTCGGGGAAGCCCCTGTCTATTCTAAGCTGTTGGAGTTCATGAATTGGTTCTAAAATCGGTTCATCACTGAGACTAAATGTTCCCCAGTGCATCGCAAATGAATATTTCGCGCCAACATCCACAGCTATCTGTAATGCCTCAGCAGGGTCAACATGACCCGCCTTCATGAACCAACGCGGAGCGTAGGCGCCGATCGGAATGAAAGCATATTTAGGACTGCCCAAACGTTTCCGAACCTCTCGAAAATCTGCCGAATATCCCGAATCACCAACGTGATACAGAGACATCTCTGGAGTTTGAATGTACCACCCTCCCCAATGACTGAGATTCCGATCAATTAATCCTCTAGCAGACCAGTGGTGAGCTGGCGTAAAAAAAAATATTGTGTTGTCGACTTTGATACTGTCCCACCAATCAAACTCCACAACATTTTTGATTCCCACAGTGTCCAGTAGTTGTTTATCCCCCATCGGAACAAGAACCAAACAAGTAGGATTAGACTTCTGAAGAGAGACTAAACTTGAAATATCCAAATGATCATAATGGTTGTGACTAATAGTTACCACGTCAACTTCTGATATCTCATCTAATCGCATCGCTGGTGGAACCAGCCTTCTGGGTCCAATCCAGCTCAATGGGGAAGCACGGTCTGCAAATATGGGGTCAGTTAAGATCTGTAAATCACCATTATTAATCAGAAATGTAGAATGCCCTATCCAAATTGCGTAACGGTTGTCCGATTGGCTCAATTGCTTCCATTCGGATGATACGACCAGGCGTTTTGGCTCCGGCGGATCACGCTGAAGCCTCCATTGTAAAAGCGATGAGAGCGGCTTGTTTATTTGAGATCCATCACTGTTTGTGTAATAAACTTTGTTGCCACATGAGGTGGCAGAAAGCAAAATAACGATACTTAAAAATATCCTAGGCGAGCATCGCATGATTGATAATGATTGGAGAAGTCTTAATTGAAGACCCTTTTAAAAATTTCTTCATTAAAGCACGCTCCATAGCAGATCTGAGACAAAAAACTAAAGCGTCCAGATTTTTTTACAACTAAAAATCCTCAATTAATCCGATTGGAATATTCGAACCATTCTGGAGGGTTTTCTTGTATCAGAATTGCCCTGCCATCTGACCGACCGAAGGTCCTGATAAATAAACACAATGACGAATAACAGTGTCAAAAGCACAATAATGGTGGGAGCCGGAGCGCTATCTATGTAAAAACTGATGTACACTCCCAAAAAAGCAGTACTAATTGAGATGATTATCGAGAGAAGAATCATGCGTCGAAACTTTTTGGTTAGCAAGTGTGCGACAGCTCCGGGAGTGATTAGCATGGCAATTACTAAAATCATACCGACTGCCTTCAAGGCGGCAACAATTGTTAGAGATAACAGACTGAGTAAACCATAGTGAAGCAATGTTACTGGCAGGCCGAGCGCTTTTGCGTGTTGTTGGTCAAAAACGAAAACAAGTAGATCCTTTCCTTTAAAAAAAATACACGATAAAACCAGTGCCGTGACTCCTGCAGTTTCAAGTATATTATGCCAACTAAGCCCTAGAACGTCGCCAAACAAAATATGATCAAGATGAATGTTAGAATCTACCTTAGTCATCATTACCAATCCAACCGCGAACATCCCAGAGAACACGACGCCCATTATGGTATCTTCTTTTAGCCTGCTATTTTCTTTCAAAAATCCGGTAAATACAGCACACAACATGCCTGCTCCAAAAGCCCCAATCGCAAACGAAAACCCACCGATATAAGCCAGTATTACGCCGGGCAAAACTGAGTGCGAAATTGCATCTCCCATGAGCGACCAACCCTTTAAAACAAGAAAGCATGAAAGTATAGCAGTGGGTATGGAAACCAAAGCAACCATAAGGAATGCCTGCTGCATAAAAGTGTATGCAAATGGCTCCATCAATGTTTCCGAAAAATAAGAGAGCATCAGCTCATTGCTCCGACCCGCCCTGTTGCTCAAACAAAAGAGGACACATGTCAAAAGCGGGGTCTAAAGCCCTCCTCTCAGACGCACGTTTTCGTCCTGCTATAAAGCCGTGCTTCGGTGCCACTAAAAATACGCAAACGAATATAATTGCTTGCAAAAGAACAATAATGCCTCCGGGCGATCCATCTAAGAAAAAACTTATATAAGAGCCAAGCAATGACGTTGCTGCACCAAGTCCCGTGCCAAGCAAAATCACAACACCAAATCGATCTGACATGAGGTATGCAGTTGCGCCTGGAGTCACAACCATAGCAATTACTAAAAATGCCCCAACCGCTTGAAGTGCAGCAACAGCCGACGCGCTCAGCAGCGCGAAGAACACCACCTTTAATAAAAAAGGATCAAGGCCTATGCTGCGAGCATGATTTTCATCGAAAAATACGACTAACAAATCTCGCCACTTTGAGACTAACACAAGAAGCGAAAAAAAAGAGATTATCAGGAGCTGGAAAGTATCACTCGGAGTGATGGCAAGAATGTTGCCAAGCACAATCGTCTGGACATCGACCGACGTGGGAGAGAGCGAAACCATAAATAGTCCGATACCAAAAAAAGAACTAAAAATAAGTCCTATGATTACATCTTCTTTTAGCTTCGAGCGTCGGCTCAGAAAAAGCATAGTCGCCGCCGCTAATCCGCCTGCGAAAAAGGCCCCGAGAGAAAACGGTAACCCAAGCATATATGCACCGGCTACGCCAGGTACGATCGAGTGTGAAAGAGCATCTCCTATCAAAGACCATCCCTTTAACATTAAATAAGCACTGAGAAATCCACAAACTCCGCCTACCAAAGAGCATATTAGCATCGCGTTAATCATGTAACTGTATTCAAAGGGCAACAGTAAACTCATGAGTTTTCCTCAATACGAATCGATGAATAATCGTTACCATAAAGCACAACGGGGCGTTCATCATCAGACAATACTGTTACCTGACGACTATCATCGTCGTCATGTAATTGTTTTCCGGTCAGTACGAAGCGCCTTAGTACTCCCCCAAATGCGCGTTGTAAATTATCTTGAGTAAACACCTCATCTGTCTTTCCCTGTGCTAAAACTGTTCGATCTATTAGTACAGCTCTATCGCAATACTCCGGAACACTGCCTAAGTTATGCGTAGATACCAAGATTATTTTGCCTACGTCCCGAAGGTCTCGAAGCAAAGCCATAATTTGCTCCTCAGTTTGCACATCTACTCCTGTAAATGGTTCATCCAGAAGAATAACCTCACTTTCTTGAGCCAGTGCTCGGGCCAGAAAGACCCTTTTTTTCTGACCTCCAGATAGCTCTCCTATCTGCCGTTTTTTTAGATAGGCTAAGCCTACACGCTCAAGTGCAAAATCTACTTTTTTCCGATCTATATCTCTAGCTATCCGAAACATGTTCATATGACCGTAGCGACCCATCATAACGACATCTTCAACTAGGACAGGGAAATCCCAGTCGATATCTTCTGATTGCGGGACATAAGCTACGCAATTACTCTTTAAAGCATCAGCCACATCTAAACCGAGAATTTTTACGGATCCCCGTGCAAGTTTTACAAAACCCATTATGGATTTAAAAAGGGTTGATTTACCGCTCCCATTGACGCCAACCAAAGCTGTAATAGATCCAGTGGGAAGGTTAAAGCTCGTATCAACAATCGCTGTGTGCCCATTTTTGTATGTAACAGTGATATCTTTGATCTCCAAACCACTCATTCAGCTAAACCCTCTGCGATGGTTGATAAGGTCGTGGTCAACAAACTAAGGTAAGTGGGTACGGGACCGTCTTCATCACTAAGAGAGTCAACGAACAGCACCCCCCCATACCTTGCATCAGTTTCTCGGGCTACCTGTATTGCTGGTTTGGAGGGAACCGTGCTCTCGCTAAAAATTACTCGAATATTATATTTTCGTATGCTATCAATAACTTGTCGAACCTGTTGCGGCGTTCCCTGCCCGTCCGAATTCATGGGCCACAGATATAGTTCTTTTAGCCCATAATCTCTCGCGAGGTAACTGAAAGCCCCCTCGCTACTGACCAACCATCTTTTGTCGTCAGGTATAGACGATAAAATAGCTTTGTAAGGCTCAAGCGTATCCAAAAGTCTCTTGGTATATCGCTTCGCATTGGCTGTGTAGGTGGCCGCATTCGCAGTATCATACCGCACCATCGCCCGACGGATATTTTCGATATAGATAATAGCATTGGGCGCCGACATCCACGCATGTGGGTTGGGTTTGCCGGTGTAGGGACCGCTCCTTATACCGATTGGTTCAATACCCTCAGTCACTACCACCTTTGGGATATCATTGAGATTGCGAAAAAACCGATCAAACCAGAGTTCCAGGTTAAATCCGTTATAGATAATGAGATTCGCGCCCTGCGCGCGCCGGATATCTCCTGGGGTGGTCTGGTAGTTATGAATTTCTGCATTCGGTTTTGTTATTGATTCTACAACTGCAACGTCCCCAGCAATATTTTGAGCAATATCAGCGATCACAGTGAACGTTGTAATTACTTTAAATCTTTGATCCTCGGCACCCAAAACATCTAAACAAACGACAGCCAGCGCAAACATCATCGTTTGAGCGAGCCATTTGAAAGTGAGCATAAACTACCTTTTTTGGATGATTGCTTAAAGTGATTCTTTCCGACAATGCCTGTTTATTATTGGTTTCTATGAACGCCGTGACAGTCGACAGAATACTACAAAACTCATCGACGCTCCATATGTATTACGGAAAGAATCGCCTGCCATTATATTTCGTTACGCATGCATTGATTCATAAGTTTTGTGAGTACAGCTTATACTTGGGTAAAATTTTCGATAAACATCTCTGCCTGACTAAATATATAATGGCGACGTTCCGGATTGAGTTTATTCAAGGCTCGAGGCATAACCGCAAGCCGGGGGTTGCTTTTAAAAAATTCAAGGTGATCGTGCATGAATTTCCAATACAGACCATCAACGATGTCACACCATTGGCCTCGTTTATAGTTGCTCATCTTCAACAGATAATTCGAACCGCATAGATAGGGCTTGGTTGCAAAAATCCCGGCATCAGCAAAAGTGCCCATCCCATAAACATTAGGCACCATCACCCAATCTGAGGAATCAACGAACATCTCCATAAACCAACGGTAAATCTCATCAGGATGAATTCGACACAAAGTCATCAAATTAGAAATCACCATCAACCTTGGAATATGGTGAGTGTATCCGTAACGAATACACGAAAATATTGCATCATCAAGTGGCGGAATCCCAGTGGAGCCATCATACCAATGTTCAGTTAACCGAAACTTATGATTCCAGAAGTTCGACGAACTCTGATCATCACCCTTTTCATGATAAACGCCCCTTATGAATTCCCTCCATCCAATTATTTGACGAATGAAACCCTCTAATGAATTAATGGGGATATTGTTTTCATCCCCATAAGCCAATGCCCGATCAATCACCTCGCGAGGTGTGAGAATTCCCATGTTCATGATCGGGCTAAGTGCACTGTGGAAGAGAAAGTGGTTTTCAGTGTGAATTGCATCCTCATACGTGCCAAATAGTCTAAACCTTTCAGTAAGGAAACTATCCAACCATGCCAGTGCTTCCGGACGGGACGTTGGCATCCAAGCGTTTTCTATCGACCCTGGATGATCTGGAAAAGTTTTTATTATAAGCTCTTTTAGAGAAAGGTTTTCCTTCCTTTTTACAGCCGGCCTCTCCGGTAATTTGATATCCTTTGGGAGTTTTTTTCTATTGTCCTCGTCGAAGGACCACCTGCCTCCGACCGGTTTATTTTCTGCGTCCAAAAGTATTGATAAATCGGTACGCATCAATTGGTAAAAACTCGCCATCCTCAATTTTTTTTTGTCAGCAGCGAAATCACCAAATTTCTCCCGAGAACACAGAAACATCGGACTCTCAAATTTTTCAGAGACAAAGTCAGAACTCGCCAAAAAATTTTCTATTTGCGATTCGAAAAAATGATCCTCAATCTCGAAATACTTAACCTTTTTTATTTTTAATCGAGAGATTACGTTTTCTATTTTTTTAAGGTATGGGCTTTGAAAATCAGGGTCCTCAATGGATCGATACAAAACCTCAAAACCCTCTTCCCTCAAGCTATCTCTGAAGGACCGCATGGCCGAAAAAAACATATAAATCTTAAGCCGATGATGCCGGTGTTCTGTGCAAATTCCCAAATCCTCCGCCATAAAAATACGTCGACACTCAGTCTTGCGTATTTCTTCAATTGGAAAAAGCTGGTTGCCCAATATGATTAACAAATCGTGGCTTTGCGGAACGTGATCCATATAATTTTCCTGTGGAATGTAGGTCTAATACTAAGTAGATGATATACGGAAAATATTCTCTTAAAAGATTCGAAAATCGCGTCAAATCTAACGACGCACTTTTTCCCAGCATACAGAGAATAATCCCTAAAAAGTCAATCCCTAGCCCTCTTCTTCGTCACAATTTCAGCTATGATAATGATCAGTATAAACCATGTTATCAAAAGCAACCGAGACCCAATCTTTTTAGCACATGGCTACTCCAAACAACATAAACAGTATCCTCAATTGCATCGGGTCAAGGAATAACGGAAATTGATTCTCCGTTACCAGATTAGTTGAGGCCTCTGGATTTAATGGGTCACTAATAATTTGAAGCTACAGAAATTGAGGACAGCGGAAAATTCAGTAGCGGCGCCTGAAACAGGGAATCGAGTACCCCTTAATAGGTTGTAATGGAACACTCCACCTTGGAAAGCCGCCGCTCTAAAAGACCAGCGCGGCGGCGTGTCCAAGGGAACTTACTATTGGGGAACCTTTTGTTTTACTAGATACAAAACTACGAAAAACATTTTAAAAGTTCTTAAAAAGTTAAATTAAGTTTGACACCTATATTACGCCCTGGCATTGGTACCTCATTTTTCACAAATGATGAATGATTACGAGCTGCCTCATCTAACAGGTTTTTTCCAAATACCACGAACTGAACATTTGAACCAGAGGCTAACTCGACTGTCTTGGACACGTTAATATCTAACATCTGAAAGCCTTCAGTGGTGGTCTCTCCAACAGCAATACTATTTTGCTCTTCTACGTCTTTAAATAAAATACCAGCACTGAATTCCTCGCCAGTGTAGTTGAGCTTAAACATATTTCTTTCCGGAACCATCCTAGGAACATTGGACCCATCATCAAAGTTTCCTGATACGGAATCCCTGGCAAAAGATAAAACTAAATATCCCTTTGCCATGGAAAATCCTTTTCCAAATTCAAACTCATATCCATCAAACTCGGCATCCTGCTGCTTATAAGCGGCCTTTAAAAGTCCCTCCTCCATTGTGCCAAGGGGATCATCCTCCAAGTAAATATAATTATCTATATCGTTTTGGAAAAAAGAAAGAGAGGCAAAGAGGCCATCTTTTTCATAATTTAGCGCAAGATCGATGTTACTTGCTTGCTCAGCCTGCATACTAGGGTTCCCTTCCTCATATCTGCCCACAGCAAGGTGCGGTCCGTTCATGAAGAGCTCC
>DDII01000028.1:18113-18283 GCA_002338445.1 Cellvibrionales bacterium UBA1854
ATTGAAGTCTCTAGCATAATCAGTAATCTCGACTTCATGCTCGTCTACGTGCTCCTCCCCTGCATGTTCCTCTCCCGCGTGATCCTCTTCTGCGTGATCCTCACCCGCATGCTCCTCGTTCGCATGGTCGTCATCATGATGAGCCTCGGCTACAGAACCCAACTTATCAA
>DDII01000028.1:18667-19046 GCA_002338445.1 Cellvibrionales bacterium UBA1854
AAATTCATCCACACTTGAGGGCATCATGAAAGCCTCGGAGCCGATTATGGCAATATCTTCTGTAACGGCACCGATCGTAATTTTTTGAGTGGTTTCCTCCCCACTGAAATCAATAACCGCTCCATACTCCCTCGCATCATTAGAAAACGTTGTAGGCTCCCCGTGCCCGTGTGCGTCATGTCCACCCTCATCTCCGTGATCCTCACCAGCGTGCTCATCTACGTGATCCTCACCAGCATGCCCGTCTCCATGATCATCTTCTTCAGCATGAGCCTCAGTGTGACTATAGGAGGAATCCCTGAAGAAGTAGTCCACTGTATTAAGAATGCCGGCATCGAGATTTAATGATCCGCTCAGATTAAAAACTTCCGAATCAGTG
>DDII01000028.1:19461-19899 GCA_002338445.1 Cellvibrionales bacterium UBA1854
TCGTGGTCCATTCCAGCATGATCATCATGACCGTCCTCTGAGTGTGCATCGACGTGGAAAGGTACGCCATACATGTTTTCTATTTTTCCGACTGAGAGACCAAAGTGCCCCCAATCACCGACTTTGGAAACGCCCAGTCTATAAGACAAAGTCTCGAGATCGGAATTGGGCAAAAATCCGGACTCTTCATCTCCATGATGCTCCTCATCTTCATCATGAATAATCGCACCGACTGGAACATAAAAGTTTTCGTGATCAGAATCTGCCACATCCATGGTGACATTAAGTCCACCTATGTTTTCTTCGTAACCGAATTTTACGGCACTCCCGTCACTGGCCGACTGGCTTTCAATTGCCAAACGAATCTCACGATTAGTCAGATCTTTTTTAGGAATTGTGTTAGTCACAACGTTCACGATTCCGCCTATCGATCCATTA
>DDII01000028.1:20260-21341 GCA_002338445.1 Cellvibrionales bacterium UBA1854
GTTAAATCAACATCGCTGACATGGTCCTCACCAATACCAGATACATCTCGGGTCACAAGCCCGTCCGAGAGGATCTTGACACGATCGCCAGACATACCGCGGATAACAGGCTGACCCACAGCCGCTCCAAAGTCTCTTGACGATATCCCCGGATATGAGTCCAAAGTACTACCAATGCTCTCAGAAGCACTTACAGTCAAGACGTCTTTTTCTATCACTTGCACAACGCTGTTTGCCTCTGAAAACGTTTCACCTAGGATTGAAGAGGTTATCACTACCTCTTCAATCATTTGGCTATCCGAATAAGAAGAATTTATGCCAAATAGGCCCACGCCAATGCATAGGCCATAAAAAATTGTATTTCTCATGGTTGCTACCTTTTAAAAGAAAAAAGAAAAAAGTTATGTTTTAAGAAAACGTAACTTTAGGCGGTGCCCGAATGAATAGGTAGCTTTTCCGAATTGTCTTAAATTTGCTTTGCGCAAAATCGGACAGATGATCATTATATAAAAATGGTTGTAGTATTAAAGTTTGTTGCCCACTTTGGTCTTCACAGCCTTGGCAAAGATCGCAATATGCATCAACTTCAATGTCGGAGTGTTGGTGATCATGCTCAACATGGTGAATGTGGCGAGAGACAAAATTAATGGCATAGGTTTCATCATGGGATCCTAGAAGATGTCCGAGATGCTCATGACTATGCGCGATAAAATTTACAGCAATCGCAGCTGGTAAGAACAGGCTGTATAGAAACCGAAACCGCATTGGCACCCAACAAAAAAATGGTCTTTAAGTAAAGAGGGTTGGATGTTAATTAATTAAATAAGCTCAGTCAACACCCAATAAAACAAGTAAGTATTTATCGAGGAGTATCGCCAAATAGTTTAAAATAAGGGACAAATTAATAGTTGATAAAAATTGGCTGGTGGCAAGTGTTGATCTCAGAGGACATGCCCTTCACTAAAAAGTTTGCTGAGGTAAAAGGGAAGCAAATCGCATATATTGACGAGGGTAAAGGCGATCCAATCGTGCTGATCCATGGTAATCCGACCTCATCTTTCCTTTGGAGGAATGTCATACC
>DDII01000084.1:0-13817 GCA_002338445.1 Cellvibrionales bacterium UBA1854
ATCGCTTTTCACATGAATGAGGTTTTAAAGGCAGAAAACGAAGAATCCGCATTGGAATTGCTGCATGAGTTGCAGTGCACCGATGGGTTACCTGTCGTGATTCCCACGCGTGAGCGAGTTGCGCGGATGGTACTGGCAAGTGGCCTTGACCCCGAGCTGGTCCTCGGTGAGTTGGGTCCTGCAGGCGGTGTGGCGTCAGTTGAAAAAGTAGCCACAGCTGCCGTGATGGCAGGGTGTCTTCCAGATTATGTGCCGGTGGTGATTGCCGCTGTAAAGGCTGCTGCGAGGCCAGAATTCGATCTGGCGGAGCTTCAGGCAACAACGCACTGCACCGCACCATTGATTATCGTGAATGGACCCGCACGCATGACTTGTGGGCCAATATCTTCAAGCTACGGGGCGCTCGGTCCTGGTCATCGAGCGAACGCGAGTATCGGAAGAGCGCTTCGTCTGTGTATGATTAATATAGGTGGCGGTCGGCCAGGGATATCCGATATGGCGTTACTGGGACACCCGGGTAAGTTTACATATTGCCTTTCGGAGGCAGAGGAAGCCTCGCCGTTCCCCCCCCTTCATACTAGCTTGGGTTTTGAGGCGTCTGATAGTGTGGTCACATTATTAGGCTGTGAGGCGCCTCATTCAGTTCTTTATGCGGATAATGCGGATGATCCGGAAGACGCAGAGAAACTTTTATATGTCTTATCAGTTGGGCTAGCGAATATCGCCACGAATAACGCCATATTTTGTAGTGGCGTTGCCCTTGTAGTTCTGGGACCCAAGCATGCAAATGTTTTGTCAAGATCAAGCTATTCCCGTGAAAAGATCGCGCTCAAACTTTGGGAATTAACTCACTTTCCGACTGCTGATCATGACTATTATGGGAACGAATTTGGGTCGCGCTTTGATGGAGATACTTATTGCGCTTTCGAGAAACCAGAGGATATATTGGTAATGGTATCTGGTGGTGTAGGACTTTACTCTATGGTGATGCCTAATTGGGGTGGAGCCGGCCATCAAAATCGGGCTGTCAGCGTGAAGATAGAGGAAAACTTTTTCTGTGAGATTCCGGGACTCAGTAAATCCTGAGCTTAAAAAGCTACTAGACCGAATTGCAATGCGCTTTGTGATTGTTTGGAATTAAATTATGGAACCGATAACCCTTTATGGTGTTCCTTTCTCTTTGTGGACGGGCAGGGCAAGAAGTTACCTCATTAAGTCTGGAATTGATTACCGTGAGGAGCCTCACGCGTCTGCGCATTTCTATAAAAGTGTATTGCCAAAGGCCGGCGGACGGCGGGGTATTCCCACAATTGAATTTCCCGATGGCCGAGTTATCCGCGACGGAGTTGCCATTGTCGATCACTTTGAGAAATTAAACGGACATGTTTTTTCTCCTTGCACTCCCGCACAGCGCATGATTAGCCTTTTACTCCAAGTAATCGGAAGTGAAGGGTTAAATAGACCCTGTATGCACTATCGATTTAACTTCGGTGAAGAGCATGGACAATTTTTGCCATTTCATTTCTCAATGATTTATGAGGGACAGAATCGTGAGCAAATGGCTTTAGAGCGCATTTCAGAGATTAAGGAGTTTGTCTTACCAGCATGGGGAGTAGTCCCAGAAACTCATGAGTTGATAGAAAATCTTCACTTAGAGATGTTAAAGATACTTAATACGCATTTTTCGAGTTACCCATATTTCCTAGGTGGCAGGCCCTGCATAGGTGATTTTGGCATGATTTGCCCTCTCTATGGGCATTTGGGACGAGATCCGAAGCCTCTTGCTTTGATGCATAAGCATGCCGTGCGCGTTTTTAGGTGGGTTGAGAGAATGAACAGGCCAGAACCGGATATTGGAGAGTTCGTCGACAGGAGCGAGGATTATCTTGCAAATGATTTGATTCCCCAATCATTGGTGAATGTGCTTAAACATTTTGCTGTCGATTTTGTTCCCGAAACTCGTAGTGCATGTGATTGCATAAACACTTGGCTTGCAGAAAATGATGATATCCCTCCGGGTACGCAGGTACCCAGAGGCGTCGGAATGGCCACCTTTGAAGTAAGGGGAGTCAATGTGTCCGCAGAGGCACAACCGTTTCGCTTTTATGTGTTAAAACGATTACAAAATGAATTTGATTCGCTAACCGATGATTCAAAACTTTCGATAAGAAAACTGCTGATAGATTGCGATATGGAGGAGATTTTAGATTTTAAATTATCAAGAAATATTGGCCGTGCGAATAACTTGGAAGTATGGTTGTGATTGTTGAGAATTTTAAGGGGCAGACGCATCGACTTAGAGGACGCAAAGCTCTTATCACAGGAGCTACGAGGGGTATAGGGCTAGCTATAGCCGAGGAATATGCTCGCCATGGAGCAGATTTGGTATTGACAGGTTCGTCAGTGAATGGGCTATCGAAAGTTAAGGATAGGTTGAAGCGTTATGGTGTCGGGGTAAAAACCTTTGCAGCTGATCTAGCGTCAGATAAGGAAATTGTTAGCCTATTTTCATTTACGTTAGGCGAAGAGCCGGAATTAGATATCCTAGTAAATAATGCAGGTATTCATGTTGGCAAATCTTTTACAGAACATTCCATGGAAGATTTTAACCGAGTAATGCGTATTAATGTATCGTCCGTGTTTCGTCTGAGTCAGTTAGCAGTCTGCCATATGATTCGATTAGGCCGGGGAAAGATTGTCAATATTTCATCGGTGGCAGGACTTAAGGGTAGTGTGAATTCGTCAGCATACAATACTTCGAAACATGCCTTGATTGGCCTAACAAAGTGTATCGCATTGGAAATAGCAAAAAAAAACATTCAGGTTAATGCAGTGTGTCCGGGTATTGTAGAAACAGATATCATCCGAAATTTTGAAAAAAAAGTGGTAAGTACCGGTGTGAGTTCTGAGCAATTTTGGACATCAGTAGAAAATCAAAATCCCATGGGGAGGATGCTGCAGCCGTCTGAGATAGCGCACATTGCCGTCTTTTTAGCCAGCTCTGAATCTGATGGTATGACAGGTCAGACGATCACTATTTAATGGAGAAGCCTCGGATATTATGGAAAAGAACTTAGAAAAAATAGTCAGGCCTTTCGATGGCTTATTGATTGCTGATGTTAGTGGTACCGTTGCCACGGCATACACGGGAAAATTGTTTTCTGACTATGGTGCAAGGGTTGTAAATGTAGAGTCACCAGATGGATTTCCGACTAGAAATGTGGCGCCATTATTAAAAAATGGGTCCAGCGCCCTCCATGGATACCTTAATGTAAATAAAGAGAGCGTAGTCACCTCTTGTCCTCATAAACATGCATCAGTGCTAATGGCTGACTTAGTTTTAGTAGATCCCCATCAGCTTCCCAGTGAACTATCAATAGAAGATTTTGACACTAATGTGTGTGCAATAAGTTGGTTCGGTTTGACTGGCCCATATGCTAAATTCAATGGTTCAGATGCGGTGATTCATGCGCTCACGGGTCTCATGATAGGCATCGGTGAGCCTGAGGGACCACCGTTGGTACCAAAAGGATATCAAGCGCAAATATTAGGCGGATTGAGCGCGTTTAATGGATGTGTAGGTTTTTTAACGCACAGGTTATCTGAAGGTAAAACAGATCGCAGTGCACCTCGTTTTAAACTAGACGCCAGTATTTTTGAAGCGAATTTATACCTTACCGACATGGGAGCTTTGGGAAGTTATAACGGTGAGTCAACCCCGTTACGCTTAGGGATAAATCGATTTTCTCCCACTTACCCTCTTGGTATATGGCCATGCAAGGACGGGTGGATTGGCGTAACAGTGCTTAGTCCGGGTCAGTGGAAAGCTTTTTGTAAGTTATTGGATCTTGGTGATATTGCAGACGAGCCCTCATACCAAAGCAGTATTAGTCGTTTAAATGCAATTGATATTTTAGAGCCACTGATCTTGGAGAGCTTAGCAAAGCATAACGCGGAGGATATATTCCAAAAAGGACAGGCGATGCGTATTCCCCTGGCCAGAGTTCCGACGATGGATGAATTATTTTTAGTCGATCAATTCGAGTTTAGGCAAGCTTTTTGCGATATATCAGATGGAACTGAGACTTTTAGGGCACCCTCCACGCCTTTTCGCTTGTTTGAGACGCCGCCTAATTTGGGTGGGCAAGTGACCATGCTGGGTGGAAGTGATGATATGTGGACTAGTCCGTCTGATGGAAATGGGGAGGTCAAGGATTCCTCTGAGCGCAATGAAGACAAAATACTTTCTTGTGAAGAGATATCAAAAACACCTCTCGAGGGTATTATAATCATTGACCTATCCATGGGTTGGGCAGGCCCAGTAGCGACAAAAAACGCAGCAGATCTTGGAGCCACAGTTATAAAAGTTGAGGGGTGCGTCAGATTTGACTGGTTCCGTAGTTGGGAAGCTACGCAAGAATGGATTGATAATAATGGAGCAGAAAAAGCTTTGAATTTCGTCCACTTTAACCGAAACAAACTGGGCGTTACCATCGAGTATGAAAAGAAGGCTGGTTACGAACTTCTGGTGCGTCTCTTGAAAGAGGCAGATGCCGTGCTCGAAAACTATTCGGGAGGAGTGATGTCCAAGTTAAATCTTGGATATCATCAGTTAGTGGAAATTAACCCCGAGCTTGTGGTTGTATCCCTACCCGCATTTGGGAGCACGGGACCTTGGGCTAAATTCCGAGCTTATGGTTCGACCGCGGAACAGGCTGCAGGATTACCGCACCTGCTCGGAGACAAGCATCAATCTCCTACAATGCAGCATGTCGCCTTTGGTGATGCAATTGCCGCGGTAAATGGCACCGCAGCGCTGTTGACAGCCCTTTACCACAAATCTCATACCGGTAAGGGTCAGTTCGTTGACTTGAGTCACGCAGAGTGTATTTTGCCACATTCACTTCATGGCATTCTCCCCTACAGCGTGGACGGTATTGTTTTCAAACGATCGGGGAATATTGATCCAGATTATCTGGTTTTTGGTGTTTTTCCATGTAAGGGTGGCGAAAGTTGGATACTTATTCAAATTGTTAACGATGTTGAAGAGAGTGTCATTAACAATGTTCCTCCCCTGAGGAAGCTTTATGATAAGTATTCAGCTAAATTATTTTCGGGGTTGCACAATGAAATCAATACCTGTATCGGGGAGTGGACAAAGTGTAAAGATGCCAAATTACTGATGAATGAGCTTCAGGATTTGGGCGTCACTGCAGCCGTTTTGAACGACGGCGATGGATTGTTGAATGACCCGCATTTAGTAGCCAGGGGTTATATGCAGCTCCTAGAGAGACCTTTTGTTGGGACACAAATTCATCCGAGCCCTCCATGGCGTGTGGGCGAATCGCCAATACCAGTTCGTCATTCTGCGCCCACTATGGGTCAGCACAACGATTTCGTTTTTAAAGAGATGCTTGGTCTTTCTGCAGCAGATTTATCTTCTTTAGAGCGAGATGGGATTATTGGCACCAAGCCGCAGTTGGCTTAGTCTTTATAAGAGGAAATTTTATGCGTTTTCGTGGGATCTTAATTGCTAATCGTGGAGAGGTTGCTATTCGAATCTCGAGGGCTTGTGCCGATTTAGGGGTACCTTCTGTGGCAATTTTCTCAGAGGATGATAAAAATAGTTTGCATGTCAAGATGGCAGATGATGCAGTTGCGATCTCAGGAGTAGGAGCATCGTCATATCTTGACATTGATGCTTTGTTGCAAGTTGCAAAGGATACTGGCTGTGATGCTATACATCCAGGATATGGATTTCTATCTGAGCGGGCAGACTTCGCGGAACAGTGTAATGCCAAAGGTATTACGTTTATTGGGCCTGAGAGCCATCATTTGCGACTTTTTGGGGACAAGGCGGCCGCTCGCTCTGCCGCACATTATGCTGGCGTTCCGGTTTCAAAGGGAACTTTTGGAGCGGTATGTCTTGAGCAAGCGGAAGAGTTTTTCGATTCTGCCAATGGATCGGTGATAATAAAAGCGCTTTCGGGCGGTGGAGGTCGAGGAACGCGTTTGGTGAGTCACAAAGAGGATCTGAAAGAAGCATTCAGAGCCTGTCAGTCGGAGGCTAGAAAGGCGTTTGGTATTTCAGATGTTTATTTGGAAAAGTTTGTAGAGCATGCCAGACATATTGAAGTTCAGATTATTGGTGATAAGTATGGCAATGTGGCGCATTTAGGTGATCGAGAGTGCTCGGTTCAACGCAGAAATCAAAAACTCGTGGAGATCGCTCCTGCGCCTCATCTGCCAGATCAACTTAGAGATGAAATTCTTGAATCAGCTTTAAAGTTTGCCCGAAGTCAAAAATACTCAAGTCTTGGAACATTCGAGTATCTTTTAGATCTGGACAGTGAAGAGAACCATTTTGTATTTATTGAAGCAAATGCGCGTCTTCAAGTTGAACACACTGTTACCGAAGAGGTTACCGGTGTTGATTTAGTCGTAAGCCAGATTGAGGTGGCCTCCGGGAAATCTCTCAACGATCTTAATATTATTGAGGATAAATATGCCCCTCGGGGATTTTCCTTGCAAGCGAGGGTAAATATGGAGCGTATACTCCCAAATGGGTCGATTGCACCCTCATCGGGTGTCATTAAAACTTATGAGCCACCCAGTGGCCCGGGAATACGGACAGATGGATTTGGTTATGCAGGTTACACTACTAATACAAATTATGACTCGCTAATCGCAAAGGTTATTGTTCATTCAAATACTACCAAACTAGAGGAATTGGCAAAAAAGGCAGTGAGGGCGCTTTCAGAGTTTCGATTTGCGGGTGTGAAAAATAATATTCCGCTTCTTAAAAATATAATATCTCATCAGGATTTTATGCATGGTGGTATCCACACGCGGTGGATCGAAGAAAAAAGTAATGAACTTGCCAAGGAATGGGATGGAAAACTAAGATTTATCAATGCTGAAGAAACTTTTGAAGAAACTGATTCGCCAGTGATGATGGCTACAACTTCTGATCCCTTGGCATTATTTCGTTATGACAAAAAAATGGCCGTCGGCAAAGCCAAAACGGATCAAAAGGAGGTATTTGCTGAGGCCGATGTGCCAAACGATATGATACCAATTTCCGCGCCAATGCAAGGGACAATTGTTTCTATAAATGTCCAAGTAAATCAAGAAATTTGCGCAGGACAGGTGCTTGCCGTGATGGAAGCAATGAAGATGGAGCATGAGCTTGTTTCTGACAGTGATGGGATCATCTATCAGGTAAGAGCAAGTGTAGGTCAAATTATTGGTGAGGGATCTCCAATAATTCTTTTGGAGAAGTCGGAAGTTTCAATCGATAAAGAATCAGTTGTGGAGGAACTTGATCTTAATATTGTTAGGCAAGATCTGCAGGAAAACTTTGACTTGCATGCCTATACTCTTGATGAGCACCGGCATTCTGCAGTCGAAAAAAGGCGTAGTCGCGGTGGGAGGATGCCTCGAGAAAACATTGCTCATCTTTTAGATGAGGGTTCATTCAAAGAATATTGGCCGCTTGTAGTCGCGCGTCAGCACCAAAGACATGATATGGAGACATTGCGAACACGTACTCCAGCTGATGGGGTAGTCGTGGGCACAGGAACAATAAATGCCAATGACTTTGGTGATGAGGCGTCAGCAGCGGTAATTGTTCATTATGACTACACTGTGCTCGCTGGAACGCAAGGGGGGAGAGGGCATTACAAACAAGATCGTATTTTTGAGCTGGCACTCCGGTTTAGTTTGCCTGTAGTCTTATTTTCGGAGGGCGGCGGCGGCCGGCCTGGTGAGGATAATATTGGCCCATGGGTTGCTTATGACACGCCAACCTTCACACAATTTTCAAAACTCTCCGGTGCTGTTCCTTTGGTTGGTATAAATCACGGGCGTTGTTTTGCTGGTAATACCGTTTTACTTGCTTGCTGTGATGTGATTATTGCAACAAAAAATTCCACGATTGGAATGGGTGGACCTGCAATGATCGAGGGCGGTGGGTTGGGCGTTTACACTCCTGAAGAAGTAGGTCCGATGTCCTTTCAAGTGCCTAACGGTGTGGTTGATATTCTCGTTGAGGATGAAAAAGAGGCTGTTGAAAAAGCAAAACGATACATATCATATTTCCAAGGAAACAAATCTGATTGGACATCGCATGAGCAGCTTATATTGAGACATATTATCCCTGAAAATCGATTACGATTGTATGACATGCGTAAAGTTATTGAAGTATTGGCTGATGAGCACTCTGTCCTAGAGATCAGAGAAAAGTTTGGCATTGGGATAATAACAGCCCTTGTTAGGATCGAGGGCAGACCGATAGGGGTAATTGCCAATAATCCACATCATCTTTCAGGTGCCATCGACTCTGATGGTGCTGATAAAGGCGCTCGGTTCTTAAAGCTTTGTGATGCATTTGATCTTCCGGTACTGAGTCTTATGGATTGTCCTGGCTTGATGGTTGGACCGGAGGTAGAGGCAACTGGCCTCGTCAGGCATGCTGCGCGATTATTTAATGTTGGTGCAAATTTAACGGTGCCGCTGTTTGGTGTAGTTGTGCGCAAAGCCTATGGTTTAGGCATCCAGGCGATGCATGGTGGGGGCTCTATGGTCGGCTTTTTCTCCGTTGCCTGGCCTACTGCAGAGTTTGCAGCAATGAATATAGAAGGAGCAGTAAAGCTTGGTTATAGATCAGAATTGGCGGCAATAGAAGATACTGAAGAAAGGTCAAGAACTTTTGATGAATGGGTTGCAAGGGAATATCAAGCTGCAAAGGCAGTAACATCGGCCGTTGGGGGCGGTGTGGACGACGTTATTGATCCAGCAGAGACTCGGGGATGGATTGTAGCGGGTTTAAAACGGATTCCGGTGGTGCAAAAGAGGACATCAAGGAAATATCCTCATATGGACCCATGGTGATTAGGGTTGAAATCATTAATTAGAAGAAGCAATCAGCTGAAAATCTTTCTATCTTAAATCGAAGGAACTCAGCATGATTATTTAATCTTATATTAGTAATATGGAAATACTTTGGAATTGCCGTTAATTTTGGAATAGTTCAGATGTTAAAGGGGAGCTGTAACTAGTTATTTTTTGCTCGAGATCAAAGTCATTGGCGGGACTCTCAATGCAAGCATTCACTAGGTTTTGCTTCTTATTTTTGCGCTGTTACAGATAAGTATTGATATTTCTCTGCTAAAGTTAATCAAATTAGCCAGGACCTTGGTGGCTAGTTTTTCTCACTTAGTCGTTCTATTATTTTTTATCTGTGTAAACTGTGTCTAATGAGTAATTGAATGACAATAAAAGAAAAGGATTTTGACAGACGTCGATTGCTTCCCTCAGTCGATAAGGTGCTTAGACATTCCGGTTTGTTAATCCAGAAATGGGGGCGTATTAGGGTCACTGATTGTCTTAGGAGTGAATTAATCCGTTTAAGAGCCTTGCCTATTAATGACTTTAGGCAGGAGGTGACACTCGACGAAATAATTAAGATTGTGGAAAATCGTTTGCTTATGTCGGATGAATCGAGTTTTCGCCGTATTATTAATCTATCAGGGATCGTCCTGCATACAAATTTGGGCCGCGCTTTACTGCCAAAAAAAGCGATCGAGGCAGTTGTTAGCGTTGCCTCGTGCCCAACCAATCTTGAATATGATTTGAAATCGGGGGGAAGAGGAGAGCGGGATCATCATGTAGAACAGTTAATTTGTGAGTTAACTGGAGTGGAGGCTGCAACGGTCGTAAATAATAATGCTGCTGCTTTACTTTTAGTTTTGAATACCTTGGCAGATCAGAAGGAGGTGCCCGTTTCTCGTGGAGAATTAGTAGAAATAGGGGGAGCCTTTCGAATACCGGATATAATGATACGCTCTGGATGTAAGTTGGTAGAAATTGGCACTACCAATAGGACTCATCTCCGTGACTATGAGTGTGCGATAAATCATCGAACTGCACTTCTTTTAAAGGTTCATACATGCAATTTCCGTGTGGAGGGTTTTACTTCGGCTGTGGAGGAAAATAAGCTATCGGTTTTAGCGAAACAAAATGGAATCCCATTAGTTGTAGATCTTGGGAGCGGAAATCTGATTGATATGGACAAACTTGGTCTGCCGAGGGAGCCAATCGTTTCAAAAGCTGTAACTGATGGTGCTGATATCATCACTTTTAGCGGCGATAAACTTCTTGGTGGTCCTCAGTGTGGCATTATCTCTGGTCGAAGGGATTTAATTAATCGCATTCGAAAGAATCCTCTTAAACGAGCACTAAGACCTGACAAGATGATCTATGCTGCTCTTGCGGAAGTGTTAAAACTATACCGAAACCCCTGTGAACTCGAGAAAGAGCTGCCTACCATACGTTTTCTCAAGCGGAGCGTGGTGGAGATCGAGGCTCAAGCGAAAAGATTGGTACCGGAACTCTCTGCTGTTTTGCCAAACGATTATTCTGTGAGTGCGGATATCTGCAATAGTCAAATCGGGAGTGGTGCGCTGCCCGTTGAAAATATTCCCAGTTATGGGTTGATTGTCTCTGCCGTGAATGATGCTCGGTTAATCCAGTTGTTAAATGCGTTTCGCAAATTGCCTTACCCGGTGGTAGGTCGTTTGAGCAAGGGGAAATTAATTTTAGACATCAGATGTATGGAGTTGGAGACACAGTTTTCGACCCAGTTAAGCGAATTGGCGGATCTCCTCAAGTGATCGTGGCAATTGCAGGACATGTCGATCACGGAAAAACAATGCTGGTTAAACAGTTGACCGGAGTTGATACCGACAGATTAGAAGAAGAAAAGCGTCGAGGGTTGTCGATATCGCTCGGGTTTGCACACCGAGAACTGTGTGCAGATGTGAGTGTTGGGTTCGTTGATGTGCCAGGTCATAAAAGCTTTATAAATACGATGATTGCCGGAGTCAGCAGTATTGATCTAGCACTAATCGTGATAGCAGTAGATGACGGACCTATGCCCCAAACTATTGAGCACTTTGATATTCTCAAGCTGCTTGGTGTGAAGGATTTTGTAATTGTGCTTACCAAGATTGATAAAGCGGATGATTTTCATCGACGGGACGTCTTGCGCCTGATTAAATCAACCATACCAAATTTCGCAGATTTATTCTTGATAAATAGTTTGAAACCGAATTCCGGTTTAAATCTATGGAAATATTTGAGTGCTAAGGCAAAAACACTACCTGACAAATCAAAGCAAGGGCACTTTCGTTTGTCGATTGATCGCTCATTTTTGATTAAAGGAATTGGTCTTATTGTCACTGGCACGGTAACTTCTGGTATTGTCACTGTCGGTGAGGAGTTGCGGATTTTGCCTGGTAGCCACCGAGTCAGAGTCAAGCAAATTCATGCATTTGACAAAAAAGTCAATTGCGCTCACGTCGGTCAACGCTGCGCTTTGAATATTTCGGGAATAAAAAAATCTCAGATTACTCGCGGGGACTGGCTTGTAAGCAAATTATTTGCAAAAGGTACTCCTCGATTCGATGCCCGATTTACACTATTGTCTTCGGCACCCTTTTCTTTGAAGCATCGCACCCACATAAAACTATACATTGGTGCGAAACAACAACGTGCTCTGTTAATCTTTCACGATAGGGAAAAGCATGGGCTTAAGTTGTCTCCAGGAAGCACTGCGCTTGTTGAAATTATTACTCAATCGGATCTGGCATGTTGCAGGGGAGATAAATTTATTGTCCGAGATGACAGTGAGTCGTTTACTTTGGGAGGTGGCGTTGTGCTGGATCCGGCGGTTGATTCGACAAAAAATTTAACCGAATCTCATCGAGCTTTTTTGTCTGAAAAAGATGATCACCCTCCTGAGACATTGTTCTCAGTTTTGATTTTAAATTATAAGCAAGTCGTTTCTGTCAAATGGTTTAAAAATATGTTTAATTTACAGACTGAGGAGTTCGAGAGAATTTTGCATTCGTTTTCGAAAAAAAAGCGCCTTTTCCAATTCAGCTGGATTGATGAGGAATATATAGTTCTAAAAAGGCAATGGGAATGTTTTGAGAAGTTTATTCAAGATTCGCTCTATCTTTGGCATAAAAACAATCACGTAGGTCCTGGAATAAAGGAGTGTGATCTTCGAGGACAATTTCAAGACAGATTTGATAACGCTTTGTTTGAGTCAGTCGTATCGCAGCTTGTAAAAACAAACCTTATCGAACGATCTGATGGATATATGAATCTACAATCATTTCGTTTTAAGTTAGACACATCGCGAAATAGCAACTGGTCATTAATCGAGAACGCGTTGTCTGTGTCTTCCTCTCAGATTTTGGCGTTTCATGATTTATGTTTAGAAATTAACATTGCTAATGATACTATTTCGGATGTCCTCGGAAAGGCGGTAAAGGAGAAAAGGGTCTACCAACTAGGAGGACAGCGTTATATTCTGAGAGAAAGGCTACGCGCACTGATGGCAGCGACTCGAGATTTTGCAGAGCGAGAGCCCACCTTTTCGATTACGCAAATAAAAGAGCAATTAGGTTTGGGACGAAACTCATGTATCGACTTGATGGAGTATTTTGATTCGATTGGCTTCACTCGGCGGTCTAAAGATCGCCGTTCTGTTTTAAGACCAAGATATGTAGATAGATTATTGTAGGATTCTTATTTAAATATCGGAAGAGCAACGTTCCTGGTGGAGCGCCTGGTCTTCAAAACCAGTGAGGCGTTTAACTGCGCCTGGTGGGTTCGACTCCTACCTCTTCCGCCACTATTACTACATAAAATATTGATTTATATAGAAAAATTAAATATTTGCTGATAAAATTCCCGAAATAGTTCCCGTTTTCGTAAAGATGTGGACATTTATGGAAGCCAACAATTTATACAAAGCAGCACAATTAATGTCCGCTGGTTTTACCACAAGGGACGTTGCTGGTCGGTTTAAGGTTACAGAAAGAACCATACGTCGCTGGAAGAAGAATCCCGAATTTAATGCAGAGATAACTCGATTAAATAACAATCGGTCGGTGTTAATCAGTAAGCTTCTTGATGAGCTTTCAATTGCCAGCTTGAGTTGGGCACTCAATTACATTAACGACATTAGTGGTAATGCTAATGTAAAAGTCAAAATCTTTTCAAAGCTTAATTCTTTGTCTTCTGCTTGCTATGAAGAGTCCAACGACACTGAAGATGATATCGTTTTGTTTCAAACTGTAATTTCAGAGCTTGATAAGTTGGCTGATCTCAAAAGATCAAGCGGATTTGACGACTGACGGCGTTTTACTGTAGCAAAAGTCATTACGTTTAGTCATAGACGCAACAGACGTTTGGAAAGGGTTGAATACGATGCTTTGATGAACGCGTGTTCGGCGCATGACCAAGATTCTAGACCAGGGTATGGTGATACCGTTTTACAGTATGTGTTGGATAAAACTTTGCAAAGACCAGAGATATGCGTAATAGTGGATGACTACATTGCTCCAGATTCTGTCGTGGATTATTCCAAATATAGCCTCGGGAAACCTGGGTATCCGGTCGCTATTAATGAGCCGTTAGCGGGTTCAATCGGACCCACCAGTTTAATCCCGAGAATACTCAATTGGTGTAAGACATTCATAAAACTGTTTGGTAGCTTTCTCCCAAGTAAAATCGTGAGCCCGCTCGACGGGCAGATGCTTTGGTATTTTCAGTGCTCTGATACAAGCTCTCCCGAGATCTTCGTCAAGCACACCCGCACCGCTATCGCCAATAACATCAATTGGCCCCTCCACGGGGAAAGCCGCAACGGGCAGGCCGCATGCCATGGCTTCAACCATCACCAACCCGAAAGTGTCAGTGCGGCTTGGGAATACGAAAACATCTGCCTGATTAAGTAATGCGGC
>DDII01000084.1:14208-14819 GCA_002338445.1 Cellvibrionales bacterium UBA1854
ACGACAATCTTTTTGCCCGGCAAGTCCAATTCTAGGAAAGCTTCAATGTTTTTTTCCAATGAAACTCTGCCCACAAAAATAAAGATTGGTTCCTCAGATTTTGGTTGGTTAACCCTAACTTTAAAAATACTGTGATCAACCCCTCGAGTCCAAAGTTTAAGATTTACAAGTTGTTTCCCTTCAAGAAACTTAATCATTTTTGGTGTTGGCACAAATATAGCTGATGACGACCGATGGAAGAACCGAATCAGAGGATATATCCAGGAGGCCGGGATTCTAGTTCTGGATGAAAAGTACTCAGGAAAACGCGTGTGGTAAGCAGTGGTATAAGGCCAATTATTTTTTATTGCCGCTGCTCGGGCGGCCCATCCCAAGGGACCTTCCGTCGCTATGTGGAGGGCATCAGGTTTAATGCCCTCAATAAGTCCACGGATTGTCCGGGTCCTCACTAAAGCGATTTTAATCTCTGGATAGGTTGGAAGCGGCATAGTTTTGAATCCTTGAGGTGTAATCATTCTCACCTCAATTCCCATCCGTTCGAGCTCGATTTTTGTGTTCCGCAAAGTGTTTACAACACCGTTAATCTGTGGCTCCCAAGCATCTGTTACAAT
>DDII01000084.1:15204-17250 GCA_002338445.1 Cellvibrionales bacterium UBA1854
CATAGAACGGCCAATGGATAAGCTTTAATTCGCCGGCTTTGGTCTCTACAAGCGCACTCAGACTTTCGACCCAATCTCCGTCGTTGCAGTAAAGGACACCACCAATGTCCCGAATTTCCGCTTTGTGAATGTGTCCGCAAACCACCCCATCAAAACCCCTTCGTTTTGCTTCATTGGCAATAGCATTTTCGAAGTCAGTCACAAAGTTTACGGCTTTCTTCACACGCTGCTTGAGGTATTGTGATAACGACCAGTAGGGGAATCCGAGTTTCCTCCTAACACGGTTGAAAGTGTTATTAATTGTAATCATCCTTACATAAAGAAAGTCTCCAAGATGTGCAATCCATTTCACATTTCTTATAATGCCATCGAAGAGATCGCCATGAAGAATTAAAAACCTTCGGCCATCCAGCAGCGTGTGCTCCGCTTCGTTGACAATTTGAATATTGCCCAATGATATTCCAAGGAAATTTCGGAGTCCCTCGTCGTGGTTGCCCACAATGTAGACAACCCGAGTGCCTTTGCGAGCTTTACGCAGCACTTTTTGTATCACGTCATTGTGAAGTTGGTTCCAATACCACTTTTTAGTCAATTGCCATCCATCGATGATATCCCCGACTAAATAAAGGTTTTTGGATTCGTGATTCTTTAAAAAATCGAGCAAGAATTCAGCTTTACAACCAGAAGTCCCCAGATGAGCATCTGATATCCAAATGCTTTGATAGAAAGTTGGATGGGCATGACGCCCAGTTTCCTCTGATTTCTGAATATCGACGTCTTTGTGCGCATTTTCGGAGCTCACAGATCACCTTTTACAAAAATGTACACGAGAATAATGCGTCAAAAATATGGTGTTTTTATGACCATTATGTTGCGGAAATAAGTCGAATTTTTGCGATGTTAGAAACATGTGCGGTGTCATTTCAATGTTTTCATCGCTAGGAATAGCATTAGGATTGACGGGTTATCTAAATTGGGGAGGATAACTCGTTAACCAGGCCTAACACCTGTTTTTTAATTAAATTTATTACCGCTCTAAAGTCGCATCGCGACATAGTTTTTGGATCGGGAATTTGCCAGTCCAGCCTTTGCTTTGCCGCTATTTTGGGGCATGCATCACCGCATCCCATGGTTATCAGCGCCAAAATTTCTTTAGTCTCTAGCTCATCTACTCCTTTCGACCTATGACATGTCATGTCGTAACCTAATTCCTGCATCAATTCGATAGCGGTGGCATTAACACTGCCAGATGGCTCAGAGCCCGCGCTGGCCACCTCATATTGATCTGCAAAAAACGCTCGTCCAAAAGCCTCTGCTATCTGACTTCTGCAAGAGTTCTCAACGCACAAAAATACTATTACTGGCTTATTGCGAAGTCTCACTTTGAATTTTTCCCATAATGAGAGAAGCTACAACGGCTCCTGAAAACTGCGCAACCAAGAACGGACCAACGAATTCAGGATCAATTCCTGTAAATGTATCGGTAAATGCTCTGGCGATCGTAACGGCAGGATTGGCAAAAGAGGTGGATGATGTAAACCAATACCCTGCAGAAATATATAGGCCTACGGCAGGAGCGACCGCAAAAATACTGAACTGTCGAACGCCAAGTATGACCATTAATAAGCCGAAGGTTGCAATAAACTCGGCTAGATAGGTATGTATGTCGCCCCTGTAGTTTTCTGAGATTTGAAAAACATCAAGCCCAAACATGGCATGAGCAAGGAGCACACCCAACAGGCCTCCAGATATTTGTGCACCAATGAATAATAACATCAACAAGACTTGAATTTCATTTTTCATAAACATTACGAGCGTGACGGCCGGATTGAAATGCGCGCCCGAAATAGATATGAAAACCCAGATCAGAGCTGTTAAGCCAGCTCCAGTTGCGATGGTATTCGCTAGCAGTACAGTAAGCTCGTCATCGGAAAGTTTGCTCGCCATTATGCCTGAACCAATAACAACCATCACCAGAAAGCAGGTCCCCAAAAACTCTCCCAAAATTTTAGGACTCAGAATCGAACGCATAATTAAATATACCAA
>DDII01000024.1 GCA_002338445.1 Cellvibrionales bacterium UBA1854
CTTGATGATCCAGGTTGCGGGTGTCGCGATTGGCGTCACCTCTGGTGGAATTTTTATTGACTGGTTTTCATCACAGGGTTACAACAATCCCTACACAATAGTTTTGACTGCATATACCTGTGTTTCTTTTATTGCCATACCGATGTTTGTATTTGCAGGACTTGCATTTGCGCAAGAGCGAAATAAGGTTTTCTTCGATAAGACTATTAAGCATAGTTGAATAAATCAACTATCCGATAACCAATAGTTTCCTTGGGTTTTCTTCAATAAGTATAGTTCGCTATATATACTAATATCAATAAAATTAAAAATGCACCATAATGCGTCAATTTATTTAGTCCAAATACAAAAAAAAATCAATTATTTTAGGGGTGTTAGGTAATGATAAATTTTAATTATTTGCGTTTATCCGTCATGGCGTTTTTTATCCTGTCTCCGATCTCGGCTGTGACTGCGGAGTTAGAGGAAATAGTGGTAACGGGATCAAAAAGAGTTGGAACAGTAATGACTACTCCTGGTGCAATCACTGCGGTTTCATCGGAAGAGCTTAGTGCAAGGGGTATTGATGAGGTATCGGAGTTACAATTTGCTGTGCCAAGTCTTCATTTTGGTGAGGTGCTTGGAAATAAAAGGATCACTATCAGAGGTGTTGGAGAATTTAATAATCAACCCGGTGTGATGGTGAGTGTGGGTGGAGTTGTTCAGTCAAGTGGAACAAGCTCGCAACTTTCCCAGTTGGACCTTGATCGGGTAGAGGTGATGAGAGGTCCTCAGGGTACACTCTACGGACGGAACTCCAACGGAGGCGCAGTAAATTTTATACCCGCAAAGCCGACAGACGAGGTTATTGGACGTGTGAAAATGGGTTATGCAGAATATGATCATATTTCGTTGGAAGGAGTTTACAGTGCGCCTATTTCCGACAATATTGGCGTTAGGTTGGCTTTTAACCACTTAGATGCCGGAGAGGGATGGGTAGAGAATCTTGTGGAAGGCTCTAATGATCATCAAATGGGCGAGAAGACAAATGTAAGGTTGACAGTTTCAGCCGAGATAAGCGATTCGTTAACCGCTGACGTAGTGTTTGCAAGGAGTGAAATGAATGGTGCATGGGACCACTGGGCGATTTCCACAAAACATATGGAAATCGCGGGGGGCTCTCCAGCCGAGGGAGGCGGTGGACTTCCGTTAGAGTATCAGGGAACTCCAGTTTTGGTTACTGATGCTCCATGGAAAATATACAACAATGGTATATCCGACTCGGAGCGTCAATATGACCTTATGAGCCTCACAATAGATAAAAGTTTTGATGGCTTCTCTCTAAAATCAATCACAGCCTATCAGGATTGGGATGATTTGTTTGGCGGTCCGGCGGATGCTTCAAGCATAGGCCTTTTTTCCCGATCTGATCACAGAGGTGCGAAAACCTTCACTCAAGAGTTCAATCTTTCGGGTAAAACGGGTAATTGGGATTGGGTGGCTGGTGCTTATTACATGGATGATCAAAGAGACCGAACCTTTTTAATATTTTTACCAATACCTGCTTTTTTTCCGTTCCCCATCCAATTTGAACATCTCCAACCTCAATGGGACACAAAGGCAACCGCTTTTTTTGTTGATGCGACTTATGCCTTGTCTGACAGTTGGAGGGTTGGCATGGGGGTCCGAAGCAGCAGTGAAGACATTGACGAGAAGCATTCCCGGAAGATCTTCCAAACGACCGAGGGAGTGCCCGCTGCCGATCCGTTTCTCGACTTCTGCGGTGGATACAAAGAAACTAGCTGGACAGAGTCTGATACGACTCTCAGAGCCTCTATGGAAGTGGATACATCTGACGATAGTATGATTTACGGTTCATATTCAGAGGGCTTTAAAGCAGGGGGAATCAATATCGATTGCCAGCCTCCTTGGAAGCCTGAAACTGTATCTGCATATGAGCTCGGATATAAATCAATACTTGGTGATGGTACGACTAGTATCTCTGCCGCACTCTTTCATTATGCCTACGATGATTTCCAGGTGGCGCAGGTTATTGGAATAAGCGGTATTATAGCTAACGCTGGGGATACTTCGATTGACGGAGTGGAAGTTGAGTTGGTTTCGAACATTAATGATAGTCTTAATGTGTCAGCTGGCTACACCTACTTAGACAGCTCATATGGAGACTTTTTAAACCAAGATTCACTCCAGCCAAATGCTGGGGCCATTAATGTGAAGGGAAATAGGTTGAACAACGCACCGGAACATAGTTTGAACCTAGGGGCAACCTACAACATAGCGCTCAGCGGTGGCGGAAGCTTGGCTTTAAGTCTAAATAACAGTTATAGGTCCAGAACCTTCTTCAGGGAGTTTAATGCGCTTGCAGACTCTCAGGCAAGTTATGTGGTAGTCAATGCAGATGCAAACTACATTAGTGCTGACGGGTTATATGGGGCAAGGTTCTTTATAAGAAATGCCACAAATGCAGCATATGTAACGGGCATGGCGACTGGTAACACTCAATATGGTCGCCACGCGCATTGGGGAATGCCTCGGCAAATGGGCATAGAAGTTACGCGTCATTTTGGAGGACAATAAGGGCTGGTTCCCTGATTGTTAAAGTAGATAAATTACTGAAATGAGTAACAAAATCAGGCGCCTCTTTTCGAGGCGCCGAACGTTTTTAAAGGCTTTTGGATTTGGAGTAATTTCAGCAGGGTTATCTGCTTCAGATTTTTTAAGGGCTTCCGTGACCAATCAAAACACCAGTGTTCCTGCTCATTGTCCGCCCGACGTGTTTCTCAAGCTACCAGGAAAGTTAGGGAATCCCGCATTAACCTTGATAGAGGATCCTAGACTGCATCCTGCTATTCGCGCTGAGTTAGTAAATAGCTCCGGTCTAAGGCCCGGGGTATTCCCGCCATCCCTAACCATGGAATCATCGTATGATGAATGTATCAAGTTCATTGAGTTTATGCACGAACAGATAATGGATAGCGAGAATGATGCGGCGTCGGTAAGGGAAAGTAATCCTGATGTGGTGGCATCTACTGAGTTCATTTCAAGGGAGGATGGAACCAAAATTAAATTGTTTATAGAACGTCCGAGAGTTAACGATGGCTCCATCCCTTGTATTGTGCATCTTCACGGCGGAGGCATGTCATTCTCGTCGGCGGAAACTTTCGAAACTGTAAACTGGCGAACCAAAATAGCTAAAACGGGAATTTTGGTTGTTGGTGTTGAGTTTCGTAGCGAGGCATTAAGTCCAGGACATCATCCCTTCCCTAGTGGGCTAAATGATTGCGCAACCGCAGTGAAGTGGGTGAAAAAAAACAAATTAAAGTTGGGAATCACTTCCTTGGTTGTCTCTGGAGAATCTGGTGGCGGTAATCTGGCCATTGGTCTAGGGATTAAAGCTAATATGGAGGGCTGGGTTGATATAATTGATGGTATCTATGCGATCGCTCCGATGGTAATTGGTGTGTATGAGGATAAAGTGCCAAACCTAAATTCTTGGAGAGAAAACATGGGCTACCAGGGTACTATGCCTATGTATAGGGCGATGACTAAAGTATATGATCCAGAATCTAGTTTCAAAGATGATCCAAGAGCGTGGCCTTTTTTTGCCAGTCAATCGGTTTTGCGCGGCCTCCCGCCGCACATCATAGTTAACTATGAGTTAGATCTCATTAGAGATGATGGTGTGGTTTTCGCCCAGCGATTGCGGACAGCTGGAGTTTCTGCAAACTCCACAATTATTAATGGCGCCCATCATGTTCCTGATATCGCAATGCCAGATGTAGTTCCAGAAATGACGAGGGCCTCGCTTGATTCTATTTCTGCTTTCGTAAAAAGTTTATGATGTCCTTAGCTTGGAGCTAAGATGTACTCAAGTTTACTTATTAACTTCATCGAGACTCATACATCAGTAATATAAGGTTAAAACTTAAAAAATGTTCTTATAGATATTTAGATATAGTAAGCTATACTTAATCGTTGAAGCGTAGACTCTCACATAAATAATATGGAGTATTAAATGTTGACATTTGTCGATCCTCGGGGTCTGGTGAAGCGGGCAATTGAGCCTTACCGTAATTCGTTGGATGTTCATAAAAACGGTGGAGCAGGTATCACTGTTGGCCTTTTGGCGAATGGTTTTCCAGATTCCGAGTTATTTCTTCGTAAGTTAGGCTCGGTTATCCAGAAGCGATTACCACAAATTGAGACGAAGATTTGGAATAAGGGTAATCCTGGCATTACTGTTCCAGAACAGATATTGCGAACGATTGTTGACCATTGCAACGTCGTTGTCACAGCTTATGGTCACTGAGGCAGTTGTACTACCGGCACCGTGCGTGACGGATACTGCATAGCCAAACGTGGACTTCCTGTTGTTGCTCTTATAACTGATGACTTTTGGGAGCAGGGACAGTTTATGGCTGAATCCATTGGAATGCCGGACCTACCAAGGTTGCAACTACCGCATCCTGTAGCTGGTACCGGAGAGGATCGAATAGGGGTTATAGCAAACAGCATCTCCGATAAGATTTTGAATCGCTTTTCACATGAATGAGGTT
>DDII01000034.1 GCA_002338445.1 Cellvibrionales bacterium UBA1854
GTGATAGCCAAAACAAAACCCACAATAATTAATGTAGTATAGACGCTTGGCCAAAAAGAACTTGATGTCACAAAACGAACATAATTATCAAAACCGACCCAACCAAGATCACCACCGCGAAGGGGGAGATATTTTTTAAAACTGAAGTAGAGAGTAGTTGTCAGAGGGGCTAGCATCCAGCCCAACAAAAGAATAACAGCAGGCGCCATCATAAGTCGAGCGACTCCTCGGGAATTGAGCTGGCTGATCATTAGCTATTACCTTTGTATGAATTTGATTAAACCTTAAAATAAGAGGGGTAGAAAATCTACCCCTCTTAGGAAATGAATTAAAGCTTATCTGTAACCAGCAGCTTCCATTGCGTCATTAGTAATCGCCTGAGCTTTTGCTAATGCTTCATCAATGGACTGTTGACCAGCGTATGCAGCTGAGAATTCTTGGCTGACATCAGTTGCAATACCAGCAAATTCTGGGATCGCTGCGAACTGAATACCCACATATGGGCTTGGATCAACTGTTGAATTTAGCGGATCTGCAGACAAAATAGAGTCTAAAGTCATCTTTGCGAAAGGAATATCCTTATAGTTTGGATTTTCGTAAAGTGAAGTTCTAGCTCCTGGAGGAACGTTTGCCCATCCTTCGTTTGCTGCCACTAACTCAATGTAACCGTTAGAGGTTGCCCACTCAATGAATTGCTTTGCAGCATCTTCTTTTTGAGTACCAGCTGGGATCGCTAGAGCCCATGCCCATAGCCAGTTTGAGCGGACGCCCATACCGTTATCAGGTGCTAAAGCAAAACCAACACTGTCAGCAACAGTAGAGTCATTAGGGTTAGTTACGAAAGATGCAGCCACAGTTGCGTCAATCCACATACCACATTTACCCTGTTGAAATAATGAAAGGTTCTCATTGAAACCGTTAGTTGCAAATCCAGCAGGACCTGCATCTGTCATCATGTTGTAGTAGAAGTTTAATGTATCTGACCACTCACGTGTATCGAACTGAGCGTTCCAGTCTTCATCGAACCATCTCGCACCGAAAGAGTTTGACATTGCTGTGATGAACGCACCGCCTTCACCCCAACCAGCTTTACCTCTTAGGCAAATACCGTTGATCTCATTATCTCTATCAGTCATTGCACGAGCTGCTTTTGCAATAAAGTTCCATGATGGAGCAGCAGGCATCTCTAAACCAGCTTTTGCCATTAGGTCAGTTCTGTACATAACCATTGAGCTCTCACCGTAGAAAGGCGCAGCATATAAAGTACCATCATGTGATAAACCACCAGCCATTGCAGGTAATAAGTCACCGACATTGTAATCAGCAGATAGATCGTCTAAAGGAACTAACCAACCGTTAGAACCCCAGATTGGTGTTTCGTACATACCAATAGTCATGATATCAAATGCACCACCCTTAGTTGTGATGTCAGTTGTTACTCTTTGACGAAGTACGTTTTCTTCTAAAGTTACCCACTCAACTTTATGGCCAGTCTTAGCTGTAAAGTCGTCAGTTAAACCTTGCATACGGATCATATCGCCGTTGTTCACAGTCGCGATTGTTAGAGTCGTAGCATGACTTCCTGCATAGGTAACACTTGCAGTCAGCGATAATGCCAATACTGCAGATGAGATTAATTTTGTTATTCTCATGTTATCCTCCTAATTATAGATATAAAGAATTCAACAACAGTTTTTTACTCGCGTCAATATTAAATTTACACGCGTAAAATACTTAAGCTGAGTCGCGAAGGATTAATTTTGCGGAATATAAGGTTTCTGGGCGCTTTTTCGATTTACCACCATTGTTGATAAGTTCAAATAAGGCGAGTGCGGCATTATCTGACACCGTGTGATAATCATGTGCGGCAGTTGTTAGGGGCGGTGAGGTGAATCGAGAGTAGGGGTTGTCATCGCATCCGGAGACCCGTAAATCACAACTTTTAGTTTTTCCTACTTTAACACCCATCTCACTACAGGCAGATAAAAAACCAATGGCAAGTCGGTCGTTACTACATAGGATCGTATTGGAGTTCATTTCGTTTTTTCTTAATAATTTCAAGGCACCCTGGCGGCCAATCTCCTCAAATTCCCAACCCGTCCCCTCAATGCTGATAACCTGAGGTTTGAGTTTTAAATCATTCATAATTTTAAGATAGGCCTCTCGTCTTTTATTAGCATTGGGGTTGGCTGGGTAGCGCATTTCAAAAAAACTAGGAGCGCTCCCTGTGCTATTCAAATATTCAACAGTTTGAGAAATAAAACTATGATTATCAGAACCGATAAAAGCAGCACCCAACCCTTCAATATTACTATCAAAGAGGATCGTTGGTACGTTTTTACAAAATTTTTCAATTTTAATTTTATCAGAACTTCGACGACCCAGCGGCGCCATTAAAACACCCGCAGGTTTTAGCGAGCGAAGTGTATCGAGGATTGCATTTTCTTGAGCTTGCTCTCCATGTGAAGAAAATAAAAAGGGGGTGTACCCAGCATCAATGCATCGACGCTCTAAGTTTCGAGCAATCTCCGCAAAGAAGGGGTCAGAGACATAAGGAACAACAATACCAATATTCTTTGTGAGCTGCCGGTTTTGATTAATGGCATAAAAATTAGGATAGTAATCATACTTTTCTAAGGCAGCTTCGATTTTGGTTTTTAAACTTTCGCGAACACTGGAGGGATCATTAAAGAACTTGGAAATGGTAGGTCTAGATATCCCGCTCGCTTGAGCGAACTCCTCCATATTTTTTATCTTCGTTTTAACCATATCTCCAAAAAACGGATTTTAACGCGTGTAAAAAAAATAAACAAGAATACTTTTACACACAACTTTTTGAT
>DDII01000098.1:0-13964 GCA_002338445.1 Cellvibrionales bacterium UBA1854
CATCATCGTCGCTAAAGATGCCGCGGATATTCCAACAACATCTGTATAAAATATCGCCAGATAGTTGATCACCACCTGAAAAACAACGTTGCACCCAGCATCGCCAAGTCCATAGCCTATTTTTTCCCTGACGCTCAGAATTCCCTCAGACATCACGCACCCCATTACAAATATAAAATTTTTATTTTTTCTAGGATATCTTGTGAAATCCTAATGACAAGCAGAAAGGCAAAACCTATTTAAATGCGACTCATGTTCGTATTATACAAGAATGTGGTCAGAACAACTATCTTAACCAGCTGTATTCTTGGAATTTCCTGCCTATACCCACCCGTCCAGTTGTCTAGCTTTCTGCACAAAATTATTGACAATGTATGTGCGCTATGCCAACGTGAATGAGCATATAGCCGGCAAGATTATGCGAGAATAATTACTCCAACATGAACTCTAACTTCAAATAATGGCAGTGTTGGACAAAGTTAAACAAAAGGGGGAGCTATGCCTTATATCTTTGGAAATGTCTGGTTTACGAAAAGGATTCGGATTTTTTTTAGTGCATTTGCGCTAATTTTTTGTTCAGCCATTGCTCTCGGGCAGGAGAATGAAAACGAGACTGACAGCATCGACGAGGTCATCGTTACTGGTATAAAGGCATCTCTGATGGATGCTATTAATAAGAAGAAAAATGCAGCAGATATTCGTGACATCATTAATGCAGAAGATGTTGGAAAGCTCCCAGACCAGAATGTGGCGGAAGCCTTGCAAAGGATTACCGGCGTCCAAATCGGCAGGGACTTTGGCGAGGGGCAAGAGATTTCTGTCCGTGGCCTGTCCCAAAACCGCATAGAACTTAACGGACAGACGCAGGTGGGAACCGGGGCCTCGCGTTCAGTGGGCACATTCTCCAGCTTGCCGTCTGAGATGTTTTCAAGCCTTGAAGTGATAAAGACGCCCGGAGCAGATGAAGTCGAGGGATCACTCGGTGCAATAATACGCCTTAATACCCGTCGTCCACTCAGCCATAACAGACTCTCTGCTTGGGGCGCGCTAGAGTCAAAGTATACTGACCGCAGTGGAAAATCCACACCGAAGGGTAATATCTACATCGCAAACCAGTGGAGGGACACCGGTAATGGCGACTTTGGTGCCTCCATCAATGTCTCCTACCATGACCGGAGCCCCAGGCAGGACTATATCCGGCTCAACGGGTGGTCTCCGCAGAATGGTCATGGGTTAGATCTAGATGGTAACGGGATTATTGATGAGGCCATGGTCGAAAATGAAGACAAGAGCCAGATTGTTCAGCTTAATGACGCTGCATTCAGGCCGCTACAAACTAAGATCGCCGCGAACCAGCAATATCGCACCGATAGCTCAGTTAAGATGGCATTCGACTGGGTATCGGAGACAGGTTCAGAATGGAATCTTGACTTTAACTACTCAAAGGGAGAACGCCGAGACTCTCGCTACCAGTACACAGCGTCAATCAATGGGCGACAATTTGCACCAAGAGGCAATAATCCCGGTGATTTTGTCGATACCGTTTTTACAGAAAACCAGACGGCAATCGCATCAACGATAGGCGCGTTGCGAGCTAATGGCTCGCTCGTTCGCGGCTTAGGGCTCAATTTCCAGGCAAGTCGGAACCCCTATGAGGGAGAAACTAAATCTTTTCTCCTGAAGAACGAACGCATGCTCAACCATAGGTTGACTATGAAGACCCAGTTGGCCGGTAGCTGGGGAGAGCAGACTCAAGATCAAATTTTTGCGACTGTAGTTACACCATGGGCCCAACTACCGCGATTAACCTATGATTTTGGAGCCGGCACAGATATACCCAACATTATTATGTACGGCAGGGCGGGTGAACTAAATGATGAAAACCGTATTGACTTCACAAATTACAACCAACACCTACTAAACGGTGTCTCTTATCAAAATCAGAACGAGAGTAACAGCGATAAGTCCCTCAGGGTAGATTTAGATTACGAAACTGACTGGGATACCGTTATAGGAAATATTGACATGATCGAGTTCGGCTTACGATCTTCGATCAGACTTGGAGGGCGTGATCGAGACAAGGTCCAAGATACCCGAAACTCACTCGAGGACGGAACACTTGGTGGTCTCATGCTCGCTCAATTCGAAGAAGTATTTCCCGGCCGCGTTGTTACCATGCCCCATTCTGATCTTTTAGACGACGCCACTGGAGACTTTCCAAAAAACTATATCGCTATAGACGCGGACTGGATGATGGATATGGGAGATGAGATGATGAACACAGGAGGTAGTGTTCAAGTACCTGAAGAAACTTGGGGATATGACACTGAAGAGAAAACCAATGCTATATACTTAAAGGCTAACTTTTCGGGATTTCTTGATGATGGCTTCAACGGGGTGAGCTACGAAGGAAATATAGGGCTGCGTTACGTGCAAACCCAACAGATCGGCGCAGCGTATAGGGTAGTTGATGATGTGCCATTTCTAGATCAAGCAGAGACGGATTATCACAACTTGTTACCTAATTTTCTTGTAACATTCAGCCTCGTTGAGAATGAGCTACTGCTGCGCGTGGGTGCAGCCAAGAAGATGGCTAGACCCGCCATGCGAGATTATGTGCCGCAAACCACCCTTTACAGCTATACGCAATCAGGGAATTCTGGTAACAAAGACCTCGTGCCAGAGGAGGTGGATGCTTATGACATCTCTCTAGAGTATTACCTCCCCGAAAATAACGGACGTCTCTCGCTCGCGGCGTTTTATTTTGGTAAGAGTAATGTAATCCAGGACGGGTACAGGTCACAATGCTACGTGGCCGATGGCAATACCGGTAGCGAGGTCAGAGACAGCGGCATAAATTGTGGAGACGAAACATTGTTTCAGGCGGATGTTTTAACCGATTTTTATAGCCTCGTAGATGGCGAGGAGGTCAACGAGCCCAGAGTCCTTGACAGCAACATGATTTTTTACAACTTAGCAACCAAACTCAACAAAGGGGACGCGAAGGTCGAGGGTCTAGAGGTTGCATATGTGAAGCCAAGTTTTGAGTCTCTGCCATATCCATTCAATGGTCTAGGTTTTCAAGCTAACTACACTTTGACAAAGACTGATGTTCAGCAGCCAACTCGGACGGGCTTTAATATCGGCCTTCAAGATTTTTCTGAGAATAGCTATAATGTGGCCGTAACTTATGAAAATGATGGTGTACAGGGCCGGATAGCCTATAATTATCGTGATGATTACTATGATGAGCTCACTCAGGCGAATGCCGCGTTAATTCAAAAGCCCTATGGCCAGGTTGATGCTAAGCTGTCTTATAAGATAACAGACAAGTGGACGCTAGGGATTTCTGCAGTCAACTTTGTTAACGCGCCAGAAGAATACTATCAAGAAATAGAAGAAAGGCTAGTCGATTACACTCTTAACGATACCCATTGGACCTTGACATTGAACGGGCGACTGTAGGCAAAATTTGTATCAGAAAGGTTCGAGGACAATTTATTATTCTCAAACCTTTCGTTATTCTTGCGGACAAATCCCATGAACAAACTTAAATCCAAACGGTCAAGCACCCTCCTTTTTATTTCGCTAAGCTACTTGACATCAGTTATGATTTACGCGGGTGTCCAATCCGAGGCCGCTAAAGACAGAGCCCTTCCACCAAATATTGTCATCATGCTCGCTGATGACATGAACTGGTTTGATGTCAGCGCCTACAATCGGTTGTATGACTACGTACCACAAAATATTATCACGCCGAACATCGACAAAATCGCCCTTGAGGGTACCATACTCACTTCGATGTTTACGGCCACCGCACTTTGCGCTCCTACTCGACAACAACTCTACACGGGGCTATTTCCGGTACGCAACGGTGCCTATCCTCAGCACTCGGTAACCAATGTGGGGACAAAAAGCATCGTCCATTATTTTAAAGACCTCGGCTACAGGGTAGGACTCGTTGGGAAGGACCACATAGGTCCCCGCTCTGTATATCCATTTGAACATCTTGGCGAGGGTACAAAGGGAAGTGATGGCGAATCTACTTTTAGCCTTGAGCAGACGGAACAATTCATTTCCAGAGACCGCTCCCAGCCATTCTTAATCATAATTGCATCGCACAATCCCCACGGACCGCACAACCGAGGCGACCAGTCTGCCTTCGACGCCAATTCGTTGACAGTGCCTGCATTTCTTGTGGACACTCCGACCACTCGGAAAAACCTAAAAAATTACCTCGCAGAGGTAATGGATTTGGATAATGAGGTGGGCGCGGTTGACCAAATCCTCGAAACTACAATGACCAAGGACAACACGATTTTTATATTTACCAGTGAGCAAGGGAGCAACACTGGATTTGCAAAGGGTTCGCTATATGATGCAGGTCTAAAGACTGCATTTATTATTCGATGGCCCGAGCGGTTAAAACCAGCACAAAGGAATGATGCGATTGTCCAGTATGTCGACGTAGTGCCCACGCTTATCGATGCTGCTGGCGGAAAGGTCCCCGATGGACTTGATGGAAAGAGCTTCTTGGAGGTGCTCAACCAAGGCGTCAAAGAACATCGCGACTATGCTTTCGGGGTACACACCTCAAGGAATATTCGTGGAAGCAAAGACTACCCGATTCGATCTATTAGAAGTAGGCAACACAAGCTAATTCTCAACCTGATGCCGAAAAAAAAGTTTACCCCTTGGGACTTTCCAGAAGACTGGCGCACATTCGCAAAAAATGGTGACGCCTGGGCTATCAATCGGATTGAAAACTATCGAAATAGGCCCATGGTCGAATTTTATGATCTGTCTAAGGACCCCTTTGAATTGGTAAATCTTGCTAATGACCCAAATCAAGCAGCGCTGATTGACCGCTTGACAGTTGAGCTAATTGCATGGATGGATAGCCAGGGAGACAAGGGCATTCAGACTGAGCTCTCTGCCTGCGATCACGCTGCTCCGTTTAAATCTTGTCCCTGAGCTCTTTGGGTTTGAGATGAAGAAATTAATCAGTATTTTTTGCCTTATACTCATTGCACCGCCATCAATTGGAGAGCAAGGTAGACTTAACTTTATCCTTATTATCATGGATGACTTGCGGGCTCAAGGACTCTCAATATACGGCGAAAAAGCAATGATCACACCAAATATCGATGAACTATCCGCTGAGGGAGTTGTCTTCGACTATGCAATCGCCAACTTTCCAGCATGTGGTGCCTCGAGGGCAAGTATCTTCACGGGTTTACGCCCCACGCGAGACAGATTCACTTTCGCCGGCACACGAATTGACGAAGATACGCCTTCAGTGAAAACGCTCCCCGAATATTTAAAAGATCACGGATACCATACTGCTTCAATCGGCAAGGTATTTCACTCAGTCAATGACAGTGATCAGGCCTGGAGTTCGCCGAGAGTGGATTTTAGAATCGGGCAAAAACATCCAAAAAACTATCTGATGGCAGAAAACATCGAAGCGCAAATGAATTGTGAGGCGAAGGGAACCTGTGTCGGAAAATCAAAAAAATCAGGAGCGGCACCTGCATTCGAAGTAGGCCTAGTCGAAGATGACGCATATTTTGATGGTAGAGTTGCACAAACAGCTATCAGTGCACTCGAGGCATTCAAAAAAAATCCTGCCAAACCGTTCTTCCTGAGCGTTGGTTTTTACAAGCCTCATCTCCCATTCAATGCTCCTGAAAAATACTGGAAGATGTATAACCGAGATAGCATAGTGATGTCAGCTGCTCCAGATAAACCGAAACATGCTCCTCGGAATCCTTGGCACGGGTCAGGCGAGCTTCGAAAATTTAGCGGTATTCCGCAGGCCGCAAATCTTTGGGTGCAAAATGTGCCACGAAATTTAACGAGAACTCTCACCCATGGTTATTATGCAGCGACAACCTATGTTGACGCACAACTAGGGCGAATCATTGACAAGCTCAAAAGCCTTAGTTTGGCCGAGAATACAATGGTAATTTTAATAAGTGACCATGGGTATAATCTTGCAGATCACACTCTGTGGAACAAACACACCCTTTTCAATGTGGCTATACAATCGCCATTAATAGTTCGCGGACCTAGTACCGCCATTGGAACCCGAGTTATGGGGCCGGTCGAATATATTGATATCTTCCCTTCTCTTCTAGAAATGGCAGGAATTAAAAACCCGAGACACCTAGAGGGAAAATCATTCACTCAAAATCTGTCTGATCCAACACTGCCCACCAAAAAGTTTGTACATGCACGCTACAAGGCTGGTGAGAGCATATCGGATCAACGTTTTTCTTACACGGCATGGCTCGATGAGAAATATAGGATAACTGCACACATGCTATATGACAGAAGAGTCGATCCATTAGAGACGGTGAACCTAGCCGACGACGAAGATTACAGCCCCTTGGTTACAAAGCTCCGCGAAGAGCTGCTCTCGCATGTTAAGCAGAGGGAGGAAAGAGCGCAGGATTTTCTGTAAACTAGGTTTATCAAACGAGCAGCACACTGCGAAATGAACTCAGCGTTTGGTCTTGTAATGTTGCGAGCGTGGACGACTACAAAGTATCGAACCTAACTTTTAACTCAAAATAAGAATAGCAACCCACTGGAAACTGATCGAGCAAAAAATCTATGAAGCAAAACCTGATAGCGATAATAAAAATATTTTTTCTCACATTATTTGTAGGGCAAATCTGTGCGGCAACCATGTTGCCCGAGGACTTGTCTGCAGAGGCAGTGAAAGGGAAATATTCGGTTCAGGGTAGCTACTTGTCAGGCAATCTCACCTTTTTACGCCCTCCTACTGGTCGTGAGGCGAGGGTAACTGACTGGTGTCCAGACTGCGGTAAAACTGGTGCTGGAAGAGACCTAGCGAGAGTAGGCCAAGTGTATTTTAGAAGGATGCCCCATGCAAAAGCAGGAGAATGGTGCGAGAGTATTGGCAGCCGCCTCGCGACAATCGATGAGGTTTCAGAACACCTCATCCCAACGGTCGGCTCCAACGGCAATGGCGTTTGGGAGTCGGAATTAAATTGGCCGCAACAAAACCAATTATATTGGACTGCAGATGCCGTTAATGAAGACAGTCACAAGGCATTCATCACCAAAGATTATACATCAGGCGAGGATGTTTATTCCTTCAGCACGAGAAATAGCTCGTCCCCCCTATGGCCCCTCTGTGTAATCGATGCTGCTACCCCGGGGACTACCCCCGGGAGATTAAATTTCTTACACATCATTGTCGACGACCTTCGGGCCGAGGGATTGGCGATGTATGGCGATTCAGCCATGATTACACCTAACCTCGATAAATTATCAGATCAAGGCACAGTTTTTGAGCGAGCCTATGTCAACATTCCAACGTGCGGGGCCTCCCGCGCTAGTATGTTTTCAGGTCTTTATGGAAAGCGTGATCGCTTCGTTGAATATACAGCACGACTTGATAAAGAGGTGCCAAATACAATCACTTTGCCGGGCTACTTGAAAAATAACGGATACCTGACGCTTTCCTACGGAAAGGTGATCCACGCAAAAGGAGATAGTGACCATGCATGGAGCGCGACTCCTTGGACCCCGAGTACCCAACTTTATGCAAATCCACAAAACAGGATCTCTAAACTTCGAGAGACCTGTAAGAAAACTGGCATCTGTGATCCTGCAAATAACGGAAGGGCTCCAGCTTATGAAATAGAAGATGTCACTGACACAGCCTACCATGATGGCCAAGTCGCTGCGGCAGCGGTGACCGCACTTGAAACCATTGTAGGGTCAGGGATGGAGGATCCGTTCTACATGGCTGTTGGATTCTACAAGCCACACCTGCCGTTCACCGCTCCGAAACGCTATTGGGATCTGTATGAACGCGCTGAAGTAAAAGTCTCACCAATGCAACGTAAACCTGACAACGCCCCACCTGGGGCATGGCACAACTCTGGAGAAATCAGAAACTGGTACACTGGTATTCCTAGCGTACCGGAACCTTGGACTCAAAACATTTCTGAAGCCGAGACTCGCTCACTCACACACGGGTATTATGCCGCAGTGAGTTATACAGACGCACAGATCGGAAAAGTGCTAGTAGCCCTGGATAAACACGGACTTTCGAAAAATACGATCGTCATAGTCTCCAGTGACCATGGCTTCAGCCTTGGCGATCATACTCTCTGGAACAAGCATTCTTTATTTAAAGTTGCTACAAAGGTACCACTTATAGTTAGCGGTCCCAAAGTCGAACAAAATGCAAAGGTGTCAGGCGTAGCTGAGTATGTTGATATCTATCCAACAATCGTAGAGTTAGCAGATTTGAAGCTACCGACTCACCTTCATGGAAAATCCTTTAAGGCTAATCTCCAAGACACCTCGCTTCCGACAAAGCCAGCAGTGTATCCTCGGTACACTCGAGGTGACAATGTTACTACTGAGAATTACTCATACTCTGCATACTTTGGAAATAATGGGGCCAAAGACCGTAACCGAATGACAGGTCACATGCTTTATGATTTTGAGATGGATCCCCTAGAGGAGAGAAATCTTGTTGATGACCCCTCATACCATGCCACGGTGGAGAGGTTGCAGAAACTGCTGGTTGCGCACATAAGAGAGCATGACCCAGCGCGAAATAAACATCCGTTCGTGCTACTCAAACCAGAGAAAAGTATTCGGACACTTGAGAGGTAACTCGATGCTTCATCATTCAATCTCATTGCGCAAGATAGTCCTGCAAAGTTTTATTTATTTGATTTTAAGTTTCAGCTCACTTGGAGTGGCAGAGGATCGACCCAACATTTTACTTATAATGGCGGAAGATATGAGCTCCCGTGTTGGCGCATTCGGTGACAAGGTTGCGGTCACCCCCAATCTTGACAAGCTCGCGGCACGAGGCACTCGCTACCCTAACACCTTTACCACATCGGGTGTTTGTGCGCCCAGCCGAGCGGCGCAGATACTAGGTGTATACCAACAATCTATTGGTGCTCATCACATGCGGACCGACCAGTTTAAAGAGTCACCTTACCGAACCGTTCCCCCCGGTTACATGAAGGCATATCCAGAACTACTTCGTCGACACGGGTACTTCACGTTCAACGATAACAAGCTTGACTTTCAGTTTGGTACTCGTCAACACGGTAACGGTGGTCCCTTTACGATCTGGGATGCGGCGAGGGATGGTGCATCGTGGAAAGATAGATCAACAGACCAACCCTTCTTCGGATTCATCACAATATTTGAGACCCACGAGAGTAAAATTTTTCCGAAAGAGGTTCGCAAAAATAACAAAAACAGAGCCATTCCGGTAATCGTAAAGCCAGAGGATGTGGTTGTCCCACCCTATTACCCCGACTCCAAGGTAGTAAGAAAAGATATAGCACAGCACTACAACAATATTTACTATATGGACAAGAGGGTAGGCGAAATTATTTCAAAACTGGAGGCGGATGGAGAGGCCGACAAAACAATCATCATTTGGACGACAGACCATGGAGACGGACTACCCAGATCCAAGCGCGAGGTATATGACAGCGGAATCAAGGTGCCACTAATCATTTATTGGCCAGAACGCTTCCGTCCAATTGATAATCAACCCGGTGGTCAAAGCGACAGCTTAATAAGCTTTGTCGATCTTGGTCCAAGCATTCTCTCCCTCGCAGGGTTAAGAGCGCCGGAGTACATGCAGGGTTCTGCGCGTTTTGGAACCCAAAAAGCTAAAGAACGAACGCACATCTATGCTGCCAAGGATAGATTTGATGAGCACTTTTTCTATGAGAGAGCAGTCAGGACACATCAGTACAAATATATCCGTAATTATCTGCCCGGATTACCCGGTGGCCGACATCTTATCTATCGTGACAATCAGGAGATCATGCAGGATTTATGGAAACACCTTGCTGAAGGCAAACTTAATGTCCAGCAAAGTACTTGGTTTAGTCCACAGCCCGAGGAATCATTGTATGACGTTCTCGAGGACCCCCACGAGCTCAATAATCTTGTTAGTAATCCAGATTATTTACATGTACTCGAGGACATGAGGTCGACCTTGTCGCATTGGATGCAGGGTATGCCCGATATGGCAGAGAAAACTGAAATCGATATGGCAAAAATATTTTGGCCTAATGGTATACAGCCATTAACGAAGCGTCCTACACTGTCTCAGAAAGAAGGAACTGCTATTGCAACAAACAATACTAAAGCTGCGTCAATTGGCTACAAAATAGAAAATGGCCCTTGGAAGCTCTATATTGGCCCAACCCAAATTGGAGCTGGAAAGACTGCGACCTTCAAGGCTGTGAAGTACGGATGGGCCGAGAGCCTTGAAAGCAAAATTAAGATGAACTAGCAATCCCCGAATAATACATTACTCAATAAGGATATCGATTGAGACAGACCCGACGAAAATTTTTAGTTCAGAGCGCGCTGGGGATCGGCGCTATGCCATTCCTGGCAGCAAAAATTCGAGCATCTGCAGTAATATCGTCTGGTCTAGCAGAGGTGTTCAAAGATGATTTCCATTTAGGCACAGCTATCTCTGACGCAACCTTGAAAAGTGACGATAGTACTTTATTAAATCTGATCGCAAGAGAGTTCAACACTATTACGGCTGAAAATGCGATGAAGTGGGAGGGATTACAACCAAGCGTAAATCAATTTTCATGGAAGCTAGCGGATGACTTTGTGAATTTTGGACGCAAAAATAATATGCTCACAGTAGGGCATACCCTCGTCTGGCATTCACAGACGCCAGATTATGTCTTCAAAAATAAGGCATCCCCCGCCTCTCGGGAAATATTACTTAAACGAATGCAACATCATATCGGGACGGTAATAGATCGCTACAAAGACTCTGTAGCCGTCTGGGATGTGGTCAACGAAGCTATAGAGCAAGGCAAATGGAGACGTAGTGAATGGTTAAAAATTATTGGAGAAGAATATTTCGGTAAAGCATTTGCATTTGCTCGGGACGCTGACCCGACTGCGCATCTGATTTACAACGACTACAATATGCACAATCCTGATAAACAAAACTTCGTTATCTCTCAAGTCAACAAATGTAAAAAAATGGGTATAACAGTAGACGGTGTGGGAATGGAATGTCACGCTACGTTAGATGAAGGGCCTCCAGTAAATGAAATAGAAACTGCTATCGTCAACTTTGCCAGAGCTGGGTTAAAGGTACATATTTCCGAGTTGGACGTTGACGTGCTCCCGTCTGCTTGGGACTATCAGGGAGCTGAAATCGATGTGAACTACGACTACTCGGAAAAAATAAATCCATTTAAAAATGCTTTACCCAGAATTGTCTCTGCAAAGTTGGCTGAACGATATAGGGAACTGTTTGAACTCTTTGTGAAACACAGAGACAAAATCACTCGGGTTTCATTTTGGGGTACAACTGATGATGAATCTTGGAAGAACGACTGGCCGGTCGAAGGAAGAACAAATTACCCTCTCCTATTTGACCGTTCCCGAAGCCCGAAAGATGCATATTTTGCTGTAAGAAATCTTAAATCACAATAATCCACTGCGAGTTAACATGAAGTAATGGATCGACGACAACTCATTTATCGTGGAGCGTGTGCCGGAGCATCGTTATCTTTGCCACTGGCAAGATTGCGGGCGGAGGCTATCAAAAAGACCGGTCTTGCCGAGGTGTATAAAGATTACTTCAAATTAGGGACCGCCATTTCAACAAAAACTTTGAGCGGAGAAAATCCTTCGATGTTACCCCTCATAGCACGGGAGTTTAACGCAATCACGGCAGAAAATGCAATGAAATGGAGCTCAATTCATCCTAGCCATGATCGCTGGAATTGGGGACTATGCGATAAATTTGTCAATTTCGGCAGAGTAAACTCTATGCTGATGGTCGGACACACTCTTGTATGGCATAAACAAACTCCCTCCTCTCTCTTCATCGACAGGGGAAAGTTAATCTCTCCCAAAAAATTATACAAACGCTTGGGAAATCACATTAGTACAGTGGTGGATCGTTACAAAGCCTACATTGCTGTTTGGGACGTGGTTAACGAAGCATTCGATGAGAAAGTCGGTTGGCGTAAAAGCAGTTGGTATGATGTCCTTGGCCCTAACTTTTTGAGTAAATCATTTGAAATTGCCAGAGAAGCTGATCCGACAGCTCACCTGATCTATAATGATTTTAAGCTCGAAAATAAAAAAAAGCAGGTGTTTGCGATACAGCAAATAAAAAGATTACAAAAGAAAGGTGTCAGGGTAGATGGAATAGGACTGCAGTGCCATGTAGAGCTAGACTCGGGTAAACCATCAATCGAGCAGCTTGAAGAAACTATCATAAACTTTTATAACGAGGGCTTGCAGGTTCACATCACTGAGTTAGATGTGGATGTGCTCCCAAATGCATGGACTTACAGAGATCAGCATATCAACGACCTCTCTGAAAAAGCGGATAAATTAAATCCATACAAAGACGGATTACCTAAAAAGGTAGGCATACTTCTTGCCGAAAGGTATGAAGAACTATTTCGATTGTTCATTAAGCATCGAGATAAAATCCCAAGAGTATCTCTGTGGGGCACATCCGATGATGAGACATGGAAGAACTATCGACCGGTGGTCGGGCGAACAAATTATCCGCTCCTATTTAACTCCAAACAACAACCAAAAAGAGCATACTTTGCACTCCATAAACTAGCCACTGACTCTTAATCAAAAACCCACTTCCTGCCGACGAGAGCCAAGCTAAAATCCAAATAAAAATGAATTGGTCATGGAGCCATTACTCCGGATGTTGACCGGTCAGCGGATAAATCCACGATCAATCACTCTACTGAAAACACCCACTCGGTGCGGCTGGAATAACTTTTACCAGCATATAGAATCGTGCTTGGAAAATGTTTGTTATTTGGGCTATTAGGAAAGTGTTGTGTCTCAAGAGCAACACCCGAATATCTGTTGTAACTTACTCCTGCTTTGCCCCCACTAGTGATACCCAAGTGGTTACCAGAATAGAATTGCATACCGGGCTGGTCGGTAAATATCGACAATTTCCGTCCTGACTCTTTTGAATACAAAGTCGCTGCAATGGGTAAGCCACCACTGTCGGGCCCCGACAGAATCCATGTATGATCATAACCCTGAGCAATCTTTAGCTGCGCATGTTCGGCAAAAATATGTTCGCCAATGGATTTCGGTTTGCGGAAATCCATTACTTTATCAACAGCTAATAAATCGCCAGTTGGAATAAAAACATCATCTACGGGGAGATAACTATCTGCCTTAATGAAAAGCTGATGGTTTAAAATATCTCCCTTTCCATGCCCATCGAGATTAAAATAGGGATGTTGCGTGAGATTGATAATTGTGTCTTCATCGGTCTCAGCAAAATAGTCGATCGAAAGTCTGTTATCTTTTCCAAAACGGTATTCAGCCGTCACCGATAAGTTCCCTGGGTAACCCTGATCGCCATCTACGCTGTGTAAAAAAAGTTGTAAAAAATTGCCATCCTCATCGTTGAGGACCTGTGCAGACCACAGACGTTTATCAAAACCGTAAAAGCCTCCATGCAAAGAGTTCTCCCCCTCGTTCTTATCCAGCTGATAGCAAAGCTCCTGAATACAAAATTTTCCAGCGGCTATACGATTGGCATAACGGCCAATAATTCCCCCAAAAAAAGGACCCGGTTCGGCATATTTTTGTGGTCCATCAAATCCCAATATTACATCAGAAATTTCACCAATCCGGTCAGGCACATGCACACCTAAAATAGTGCCTCCAAGAGGGGTAATATCTATCCATGCTCCTGTTCCGTTCGACAACCTAAACACACGTATCTCCGATCCATCAGCTAACTGGCCGAAACGTCTTTCCATTATTCTTGCCACACTCGCTTCAGATGTGCTCAAGGGGAGTAGACAACTGGCAAATACAGCACTTCTAACCATAAATTCCCTTCTTGTCATGTCTCAAATCCTAGGGATCGACACTCACGTGGTACATTTCTTTTT
>DDII01000098.1:14301-27006 GCA_002338445.1 Cellvibrionales bacterium UBA1854
GCTGTTTCCATACAATTCGCATAGTAAAAGTATCAAAATCAGTAATCGACCCTGAGTTGTTCATAATCGAGCTAATCTCTGTACCATCTGGATACTTGTCGATACTGTATATGTCATCAAGAAAAAGTGTGTGTCCCATTTCATGGGCAAAGACACTATATCGAGTCTCACCTAATTCGTAGTCAGTAACATTGCCACCGAGCTTTAGATATTGCCTTTGGGCAACAGCGTCCCATGATACTTTGTGCCAAAACTTGGTCAAAAAGTAATCTATATTTTCAGGATGCTGATATGATTCCCAATCTTTAGGATAATATGACACATCAGCACTAAGGTCTTCGCCAATGCCAACGACCTTTACCCGACTGAAGTCATCAAGGGAATACCAGTTCTGATCAAATTGAGCTCCATCATCACGAAAAACTAGCTTCCATGGAGAGCGCTCATCTATCCCTGCATAATCCCTTACTTGCGGATACTTCGAGAACATATCTGTAAATGTCTTGTCACTCGAAACACCAGTGTTAAAAACAAAACCGAATAGTTTGACGTCTACCTGTCTGATAAAAGTTGGATCATATATCCTTAAACCAGCAATCCATTCATTTGCAATCCTTTGATAATCACTTCTCATGCGGTTAATTGCTGTTGCGGTCACTGGACCATCCCATGACTCTATATGAAAATATATGGGCCATTCCCCTGTCTGATATACCTGCCATAACGGATTTTTCAACCCGGTAAAATTATCTAGGCAGATTTCCTGAAAACGTTGTGCGTTTCTGATAAAAAGATTTTTTTTGGACTGAGTCAAGTAAATGTCAGAGAAAAATTCTTCATAATAGCCCTCGTCATTTCTCAAAAAGAAATCCCAGATGCGATTATACAAATCAAAATTTTCTCCAAAATTGGCAGTATGTCCCGCTCCGTCAACCGTTACATACCTCACGCGCCTGTTTTCAATGCATGCGTTGTAGGTATGTTCGATAGCTCCATAGTTACCCCACTCTACAGATCGGATTGATGGCTCAGAATTACATGAAAAGTTCAAAGCCCAATTCTCAGCACTCGCTTTCGCAGACATAAAAACATGATTTGCCACGCCTGCCCCACCATCAATCGGTATCAGATTATCTTCCGTTCCATTTACTTGAAATATTGATATAGCCTGCGGGGGTACAATTAACCCTATATTTTCCGTCTGCTGACTGATGATGGGAGCAATACCCTTGAACAGTGAAGTCTCTTTACCTATTTTGTTGACCATCCCTGCACCATTGGACGTCCCAATACCATACATCTGACTTAGATCAAATAATTCGGAAGAGCCTATAAAATTTGCTATTGACCTAACAAAATCGACGTCATCGGCATTTGACTCTGTGCCAACGTTCCAACGACGATCATAACCATCGGGGAATATCCCAATAAATTTCTCGGAATCAATTAAATTGACTACCCCACGCCCCTCAGAAAACCACTGACCACCTGTTCCCCCGGCGCCATGAAAAAAGAAAACCACAGGATATTTTTTCTTATTCATGACAGACGGAAACCGAATGTAAAACTTGCGCTCTCTGAGGCTCCCATCTACAGACTGCAGAAGCACATTTATCCCATCCATCGGACTTACAGAAGATCCCGAAGTGGCTACCGTTGACCCTGAATCTGCCTGAACATCATTTGTTGTTGAGGTGAACTGCTGCGTTGTTTGCTGCAGTTCACCATGAACACCACCCCCACCCCCGCAGCCACTAATAGAAACCAGGGAAAGCAATGCCATAATTTTAATGCAATTCAATGCTGGCAATAAAAAAGTTGTAATGCGCCCAGATTGCGACCATTGGGTTTTTTGAGGACGAGCAATGTGCACCCAGGATGAATGAAATGCTCTCAATTCTTCAGAAAACTCAGAACCGACTAACTGTAAGATCTTATGCTCTGAACAGGTGATCATTAATCATATTCTCAATGCTCTCCTGTCGACCACTCACTAATTCTGGCTCACCTATAACTTCCGCATGATCCCTCAATTCTGTCAAGGTTAAACCTCCGGCTTCAAAGATAGCGCCCGGTCCCTCATCAAAACTTGAATATCTATCTTTCTTATTCTGAGCAAGAGAGGATTTTTCAAGGATGCTATGAGCTGCCAGTAACCCGCGAGCAAAACAATCCATCCCGCCAATATGAGCCAAAAACATGTCCTCTAGCGAAGTGGACTCGCGACGAAGCTTAGCATCAAAATTAAGCCCTCCAGACTTCAATCCTCCGCTCGCCAATACAACCAACATAGCCTGAACAGTATCGTGTAAATCGGTAGGAAATTGGTCAGTGTCCCAACCATTTTGTGCATTACCACGGTTTGCGTCGATTGATCCCAAAAGGCCCGCATCCGCCGACATCTGCAGCTCATGCGCGAAACTATGTCCTGACAAGGTTGCATGATTTGCCTCAATATTGAGCTTAAAATCATTATCCAGCCCATACTGTCTGAGAAAACCTATTACGGTCTGTGCATCAACATCATATTGGTGATACATTGGCTCCATGGGCTTGGGCTCTATGAGAAAAGTTCCCCTGAACCCAATTGAGCGGCCGTAGTCCCGAGCCATGGTAAGAAACTGACCCATGTGCTCTAGCTCTCGCCGGGTGTCGGTGTTAAAAAGACAAGCATACCCCTCCCTGCCTCCCCAAAATACATAGTTTTCCCCCCCAAGAGCCACTGTCGCATCAAGCGAGCGTTTTACCTGTGCACCAGCGTGTGCAACAACATCGAAATTAGGGTTTGTCGAGGCACCATTCATGTAACGCGGGTTTGAGAATACATTGGCGGTGCCCCAGAGTAGTTGAACACCGGTGGCTTGCTGCCTGACCTTGGCAAGATCCACCATGTGTCTCAGATAAGATTCACCCTGGGCTACATTGGCGCCATCCGGAGCGAGATCGACGTCATGAAAGCAATAAAACGGCACATCTAGCTTCGTAAAAAACTCAAACGCAGCATCCAACTTATCCTCAGCTGCCGCTAAGGGATCCGACTTCTCATTCCAAGGATGAATTTGGGTTCCAGGTCCAAAGATGTCAGAACCGTCATTACAAAAGTTGTGCCAATAGCAAATGGCAAATCGCAAGTGGTCTCGCATACTTTTTGTACCCACCATTCTCTTTGCGTCATAGCACTTAAAGGCTAAGGGATTGTCTGAGGAGTTCCCCTCAAATTTAATTTGGCTTATTCCTGGAAAATACTCGCGGTTACCGATAAATACTTTACTCATCTTTTTACCTATATATTTAAATAATATGGAGCAATATGGTGAATTGCGTTTTTATATCGAAGATAACTATCGTTATAGATCCCTCTCAAAGATTTATCAGGCTTAACACAGGAAGAAAGATCTTTTGTTAAGTGTTCGGTCGTTATATCTGCTATGGACACATCTTGACCGGATGCGCGGGAAAAGACCCAAAGTGACTGCAGCGCAGCACCAAACGCAGCGCCCTCCCCTTGATCCAGTACAGCAACCTCCAGCTGACAAACATCTGAGACTATCTCCCTCCACACTGCGCTATTGGAACCGCCACCTGTCAAAATAATTTCTTCGGCCTTCACACCAATTGAAACCATCTCATCCAAGCCAAATTTGAGTGCATAAATCGACGACTCCACCTGCGCCCTCAATAAATTTGGAGCACTGCAGTTCTCTGGTGTAAGACCTAGGATTGAGCCTCTTGCATTCGGAAGGTTAGGAGTCCGCTCTCCGCTGAAAAATGGTAGGGATGTAACTCCATCACAACCGGGTTTTGCCGCTCTAACTATGTTCTCGAACTCTCCCAAGTCAACACCCAAAGGAGCCCTTAAAAGCTCTGTAGAGAGCGTACAATTCATAGTACAAACCAGCGGCAGCCACCCTCCAGTAGAGCTACAAAATGCAGCAATATTCCCCTTCGGATCAACAATAGGGATATCAGAGTATGCATACAAACATCCGGAGGTACCAAGGCTCATTGTGAGCACCCCCGGTACCACATTACCGGTCCCAATGGCACCCATCATATTATCACCGCCGCCGCACGAAACAGGCACTCCGCATGGGATATCATAGGCTTCAGCAGCTTCGCTTGTAGTCACTCCGATGAACTGATCAGGAACAACCAGCTGAGGGAGGCAAGCGATAAGGTCCCTTTCAGAGTCCATTGCATAAAGAACCTCCGTACTCCATTCCTTCTTGCGGACATTTAGCATCCCAGTTCCGGATGCATCTCCGCATTCCATAACCTTTTTCCCGGTCAAAACAAAATTTAAGTAGTCATGCGGTAACAAGATATGTGCTAATCTTCGGTACGCCAAGGGATTGTTTTTTCTTAACCAGACGATTTTTGGCGCTGTATAACCAGTGAGAATAGGGTTGCCGATGCGCTCGATCAGTCTCTCAGGACCTCCAAAGTTATCGGTAATTTCATCTGCCTCGGCTTGGGTTGCCGTATCACACCAAAGTTTAACCGGATAGAGTGGCTTGTCATGGGCATCAAGCGCAACAAAACCGTGCTGCTGGCCTGAAACACCAATCGCCACAATAGAAGATTTCACACTGTGGGATACGTCCAAAAAGCAGCTTTCTAACGCCGACAGCCAATCATCAACATTTTGTTCTGCTGTTCCGGAACCATCTCGGTGCACCTCCAAATCTGACGATGAACTTGCGACCACCTCTTTTGTTTGATAATCATAAAATACAAGCTTGATGCTCTGGGTACCCAGATCAATACCTAAGACAGTTTTCATGCTTACAAGGAATCTCCTTATATTGTTATTGTTATTAATGACTTATAAGTAGCTCAACAGTAATAAAATGTAGATAATGATACAGCACAGAGATCACTATGACCACATGGATATTTTTGAAGAATCTTAAATATAAGTAGGCATCTTCCTGTCAGTGGTAACCTAACTATATTCAAAACTGATTAAAAGTCCTTCGAGGAATTTAAATAGTCCTCACACACAAAAATGCATATCTAATCTTTATAATTCTGGCGAATACCTTGCTGCGAGGTTAATGTTGTTTTATCTTAGTCCATTAAGTAAACCGAAAAACGCAGGTTTGGGTTGCAATCTCTCATCATAAATTGTTGGCCAATCTTGAATCCCAAAAAATGGTCTTATCCAAGTATCACGGTCATTAAAACCCCACAAGGTAATCCCATATTGCTGGTCTGAGGGCACTACGCTTCGATAAATCATAGCAAGATCATAATATTTTTGTGCCTGCGCCTTCTCCATTTCTGGAGTCAGTGAGGTCCGTATCTGCAGCCCTCCTCCCCGGGTATCGTCGTGGCGATTAAAAATTATGTCTACCTCTGATAGATGAATTTGTAACCCTGTAGCTGCAGCACGCTGCAAAGTAGATGCAATCACGCCGTTTGGTGTATCCATCCTTATGTGCATCTGAAAACCGATTCCCGATATAGGAACACCACGCTCAATAAAGTCTTCTACCATATCTATCATAAAATTGAACTTTTCAAGATCACGCTCTATGTTGAAGTCGTTATAGAAAAGAACTGCCTGCGGATCGGCTTCATGTGCGTAAAAAAAAGCCTGCTCAATATAGCGAGAACCCAAAACCTCATACCATATACTATCCTCTCGATAGCCTGATCCCTTGGTCCTCAACCCTTCATTTACAACGTCCCATCCATGCACGAAACTCCTGTAACGACCTACATATGTTGAAATATAGCTTTTCATAAAAGAAGATAACCAATCTGGATTTTCTCGTGCCTTTTCTTTTACCCAAGGCGGAGTTGAGCTGTGCCATATTAAATTATGTCCAAACAATCTCTGGTCATTTTCCTGAGTGTATTCCAGAATCGCATCAGTCACACTAAAATCAAAGACACCTTCCTTTGGCATGATATTGTACATTTTCATGTCATTACCTGCGGTATAACTATCAAAATGATGCTTTTGTAATCTTTGCAACTCTGGATCATCACTGAAGGGTAAAAAACGCATCGCAGCGCCGATGGGGAAGTTGGAAACAGTGCGCAAAGAATCCTCATGTACGAATCCATCATGCAGTGGGACTCCACTACATGCAAAACAAAAAAAGGGGTTATTAAAATATTTCTTAATTTCATTTTTTGTCGCTCTCCATGTTTTAGATAACCTTACACGGATTTTGGCTGTTCCTCTAAAGTATTTATGATAGCCCCCAAAATTATCAGGAGCGCCCCCATGATCGTTGCAACTGAGGGCGCTTCACCAAGAACAACAACCCCCAGCGCAGCAGCAAAAACTATCTGAGTATAACTGAAAGCTGTTGCCCTGCTTGCTACCTCTAATGCAACTCCTTTGGTCATTCCTACCTGTCCAACTTGGGTAGCGACCCCTATGCCAAGCAGTATCAACCACCCCGATAGATCAGGTATGATAAAGCTATCCCAACCCACAAAAAAAGTTACTGGCAGACAAACCATTGGGAAATAGAGAACGATGACTGCTGGGTGCTCAGAAATGCTCAAATAGCGCACTAGTGTATAAGCCGCAGCACTTATCGCAGCTCCTATTAAACCAATGCATAGTGCATAAATCGGAATCTCTTTGCCCCCGGCCGACTCCGGTTGTACAATGCACAAAAGCCCTAAGATACTAAAAATAATGCAAAGAATAGTATTTTTTCTTATTAATTCCCCCAGACACATCCAAGCTAAAAATGCCGTAAAAATGGGGTGAAGATATTGGATTAGCGTCGCCTCAGCAAGGGGCATTAGCGTCAAGCTTGTATAAACCGCAATAAGACCTGCAAGCCCCAAAACACCCCTTAAGAATAACATCAACCTATTGTTTCCCCACGGAGATAGTTTTTTCCGACGAACATCCCAATAACTGAGGAGGAACGCAATGAACGCTCGGGCCGCCATCATCTGCATAATTGGAAAGCCGTAACTATCTCCGAGCTTAACGCACATACCCATAACAGCAAAACCAAATGCGCTAACTGTCATGTATCCTACTGCAGACAGCCTGGCTTTTTTGAAGGCTGCTACTCCATCAACCACAAATCATCCAAAATATTCTCCCACTCTCTATTGGATGTAACACCAATATCAAAATTTTAAAATAATTCGCAAGAAAGATGCTTGAGGCATATTAAACCTGACCTCATCACCTACTATGGATACCGCGTCGTAAGGCTGAGGGACAACTTTGCAGGGTGCATCAAAAGAATTAGCCGCCTTGAGGTCGCTATGGGACAACACAATCCCTCCATCAAGTCTTAAATCATGGAAACTGTTGGCATGCACAGAGATTGGAATATCATTCTCGGTGGAACGATTCACTAGAAATAATGTCAGCTGGCGATCTAATTTATTAAGGATAGCCGAGCTGTCAATACAATCTACTGCTCCATATTTTTTTGTTTCGTAACGAGGGCCCTCGAGAGCCAGGTCGAGGGAAATGCCTGCTTTAAACTCAGAAAAGAGTTGGAAAACATAAAATATAGACTGCTTGAGGAGTTTGTCTCCTCGTGTCAAAATTGGGGCGATTACATTAACCACCTGAGCGATATTGGCAATTTTTACAACATCCGCATGCCGTATAAAGCTATTGAGAAACTGTGCAACCACCAGCGCGTCCTCTAAGTTATAAACCTCCTCTAAAAGGTGCGGCGAAAATTGGTCTTTCCCGTTCCACTGCCGATTTTTATACCAGACATTCCACTCGTCGAAACACAAATAGAATCTACTTTTCAATCTCAACCGCGCCTGAACATACTTGCAGACCGAATCTATCGTTTGAATCTGTCTATCGATGCTCACACCAGTCGCCAAATATTCCTCTGAATTATTTTCGTCATTCGCAGCATAGTGATGAAGGCTTATATATGCTGGCTGATTGTCTTTCTTGTGATTCTCAAAACTTTTCCAAAGCTTGCCCACCTCCTCAAGAACCCTAAGATCCCATTCTGCATAAGTGGGTGAGTTCGGACTGCTTGAGCCAACAAATATCGGCTCGATGCGAGTGGTTCCAAACTTACCTGTAATCATATGTGCAAGTTGCCTCGCAAGATTTGAGTACTGCTCAGCAGAGGTATGGCCTATCTGCCATATCCCGTCAACTTCATTACCTAAACACCAATATTTTACGTTATACGGATCAACTCTCCCATTTTTCCTTCGCATTTCAGCGTTCCTCGATGCCCCATTGAAATTGCAATATTCAACCCAATTTCGCGCCTCTTCAGGACTTCCAGTTCCGAGATTACAAGCAATCATAGGCGCCCAATTCATTTGCTCACATAGCTTCAAAAACTCGTCTGTCCCGAACTCATTTGACTCCATACTCGTCCATGCAAGATTTCTAACGGTAGGACGTTGCTCCCTTGGACCAACACCATCCTCCCAATGGTAATCAGAGACAAAATTACCCCCCGGCCAGCGCATAATGGTCATCCCGAGGCTCTCTAATGCATTTAACACATCCGACCGAAGCCCATCTTTGCCTGCATGTTTAGAAGTGGGATCAAAAACGCCTCCGTAAACAGCCCTTCCAAGGTGTTCGAGGAAACCGCCAAAAACTAATGGACTTACATTTCCCTTATGAAAACGGGAGTGTAAATAAATTTTTTGCTCAGACACCATAATGTGCTCCCTTACGATATTTACCACGGATGGCGCCAAAAAGGCTTAAAATGTTCCGCCGAATTCATACCTTAACATCACAAAGAAAATTATGTAGAGAGCTTTGAATCGGGCTTGCCAAGTAACGCTCAAAACCTCCGGTGAATCTAAGCTGGAAACTTTTTCGATTATAAAACCTGTTATAAATTGTCCCACCTACGCACCGAAAAATCCACGACACTATTGATCCGACTCTTGTTCTGTTTGCGCCGCACCTACCCGAGAGATATCGATGCGGCTCCTAATCGAATAAGCTGTCAAAGTATGGAGAAAAAATTATGCAACGTAGGTCTCTCACAAATCTCTAATATATCCTCTTTGGGGTACTGGCAACAATGCTTGTTGGGTATGCTGGTTCAGAGACTCCGTTAGAAACAAAAATCAAAGTAAAACCTTGGTTCGTCAAAGAATTCGGGCCCCACAAGATCATCGGCAACCTGTTTTATGTAGGGGGTTATGACCTCGCTTTCTTTCTAATCACCTCAGATGAAGGCCACATCCTTGTCAATACTGGCATGGTTGGCACTGAGGCTCAGCTGATTTAAAATATTAGTAAATTAGGATTTAGGACGAGTGACATTAAAATCCTCCTCATCACTCAGGCTCACTATGACCATGTCGAAACCCTCTCTAAGCTACAACAAATTAGCGGCGGCGACGTGTATGCCACAAGAGGTGACGCACCAATACTTGAGAGCGGCGGGCTTTCCGACCCTTATTTTGGACCGCCAAAAAGATGTCTGTTTGAGAAGGTCACAGTCAAGAGACAGCTTGCACATAACGACACAATCATCCTCGGCAAGATTGTGTTCTCTGTCCACGAACATCCTGGACACATCAGAGGTAGCGCAAGTTATTCGTTAACGATAAGAAATGAGGATAAGAGTTTCGAAGTGGCAATCATCAATCTACCGACCGTAAATAACCCGGATCCTATCTGCGGGGTATATGGCAAAAAACTCATCTTTAACTCCACATATCCCGGGATCGCTGATGATTTTTTTATGACTTTCAAACGACTAAAAAACATGAATCCTGATATATGGGTCGCTGCACACGCAAACCACTATAGATTGCACGAAAAATATTCTGCTGGATCCCCATTTAGTGCCTGCACGTTTAAAGACCCTGAGGGCTTTCGTATTGCCATAAAAACAAGAGAAAAAAAGTTCATCACACGTCTGTTACAGCAAATAGCAGAAAGAGCGCCTCCGCTAACCAGCGGTAAATAATGAAGATCTATCCACAAAATTTTTTTAAAAAAATGGTACTAAGCCTCAGTATCCTAAAAATTTCGATATCATGTTAAAAATATTGTTTGGCTTTATCAAAAATTACTCATTAAAAATTGATCACAAAGCCTATCTTGCACTCTGCTAATGAAGAGTCTTTGCCAAAATCTGTCTCTTTGGCTGATTCAAATATTCTTAGTGCTGTACCAATCAGTCAAGTTTCAATTTTTCTTTGATAGTGAAATAATACTTTTAAAGTAACTCCTTTAAAGTTTTATTATTACAGTGAAAAAACACATTTCTTGCGCTCAAGATTTGAAAATAAAGATAACTACATGTTATTGTCTTGCAATGCAATTGCTGGTTGAAAAGGAGCAGAAGTCTTTTACTCTTACACAGCATGGTCTGCCTGCTAACCGGAGTCTTTGTTGAATGAAAAGAGTCACTAAATTAGCTGTTAACAGAGTCTTCGTCGGCAGTTTTCTGGTTTTAATGTCCATATCAAATCTTGCTCTTTCGTGCGGTTTCCATAGCTCTACTTATGGATTTTCGATCCCCACGTATGATTTAGAATGCATAAAAAATGGTAACTCTTACGACGAATGCTATGTGGGTATGTCCTTAAACAATATGGAAAGTGACACACACTCCTTGCGCAGAAATCCTGACGCATATAACTCCTTTTTTGCTTCCAGATTAGGGTCTAACCAAGTCGACATCAATACATGTGATTTGGACTCAGATTGCAGCAATGGCAAGATTTGTAACTGGAAGATGGGCTATTTTGGTATTTGTAAGGAAGGCAAGTAGCAATAATCTCTTATCTCTTGGAGGAATCGCGGTAATGAATATGATCAGATCACTGTCTTATTGCAAAATTTTTTCAGTTGCTTTCTCATGCTCTTTTTTACTCTCGCAGTCACTTACTGCGGAAGGATCCAATAATACTGCTGCACATGACGCACACCTCCATGGGTATGCCGAATTAACAATCGCATTAGACAGCGATTTACTAGAAATAAATTTCGATTCTCCGGCATTTAATATTGTTGGCTTCGAGCACCAACCCAAATCCTCAAAAGAAATTCAACGGGTGAGAGAATCACAAGCACTCCTCAATTCAGCAGAAAGAATTTTTTCTTTCAAGGGCACAAACTGTAATTTGAAAAATTCAGAAGTTAACATTGAAAACTTCGCTGAGCCGCAGATAAATTCGCGAAAAACCGAACACGATGGACATAAGGGTCACCCTGAAGAGTATCACGCACATGAGGCACATGCCGAAAAGGATCATTTAGAAAATGATGGACACGAAAAGCATGCCCAAGAGAGTCATGCGGAAAATAATACACATGAGAATCATGCCGAACACGACGGGCATGAGAGCAATAACGAGCATGAGGAATATCACAGCGAAATCTCGTCTAGCTATGTTTATGAGTGTGACGCTGGAGAAAAACTGACCGTCATCGGTGTCAGCTTTATCAGACACTTTCCCAACTTAGAAAAAGTGAAGGTAATGTGGGTAACCAACGAACGTCAGGGGGCTGTGGACCTAACTGAAAACGCTAAAATAGTGGTTCTTCGCTAGTCATGCTGAGAAATTCGATTAAAGGAAGAATCGAATCGTTGTTTTAACCAGTACCTTACGGAAAGTTCAAGTTTAGACCTCGATTTTCTAAAAAATATACTCCACTACAAGAGAAGTTTTTTTTATGAACTTAATAAGCTTCATATTTTCAATTAAACACTTAGCATGCCTATTGACCGCAAATTATCGCTCTGATATGTAGTACTCAAAGCTATCCATATCCATGGCATAAACAGCAGTTGCCATATCACTCTCAGTCAGAGCAGTTTCTAGTTTCCCAGAAAGCCAGACGGGGTAGTTGAGGGCCTCAAGTTTAAGTCCCTTTGGGTATCTGACAAAAACAATTTGGTTAGGAGGAGGAGGAGGCATATGAAGACATGCTCCAAAATAAGGCACGAGAAAAAACTGGGTAATTACCTGCTGACCATCGAATTCTAATGGAACAACGAATCCCGGCAAACGAATAAGCGTCCCGTCAATTCCCTGCTTTACATCTTTTGAGACAAGTGCTTTTTGATACCTTGCCAGGTCTGGATCATCCGACGCGCTAGTTAACAAATCTCCGAGGTCATCCTCTAAAGATCCGTCTTCAATATCAGTTATAACACTCGGAGGATTAAGCAAAATCTGTAAATCCTCCTCTGGGATAAGATCATCCCACTCTATCGTTTTGTATACAGGAGATGCCTCGCGTGATTCAAAGTCTACAGTATCCCTTGCATTTACTGAAAAAATGGCAGCGACTAACAGCAGAAACAGTAGATTTCTTAGCCTTCCTAACCTATACCCCACAAAACTATTCAAAGCTAGCAAACCCTTAATAATGACTTTTAGTTTTCTGTTTGACGTTTGAATGATACTGTTTCGGGCATATAATATAAAGCCTCTCAGCAAACGCGATCGGCCTGTCATATGTCTGTTAATTTAAAAAATGTTACTTTCTCATATCCCGACATACCTAATAAGCCGATTATCGCTATTGAAACTTGGTCTGTTTCAAAGCAAGAAAAAGTATTTTTGCATGGCCCCTCGGGAGGGGGTAAATCAACTCTTTTAAATTTACTAAGCGGTATTCTTCAGCCTGATGTAGGAGAGATTCTTGTTCTAAATAAAAACCTCGGACAAATGAATAACGCTGAAAGAGATAAATTCAGAGCTAACCATATAGGTTACATTTTCCAGCAATTTAATTTAATT
>DDII01000042.1 GCA_002338445.1 Cellvibrionales bacterium UBA1854
AAGTTTTGATATGGCTGAATCGTTCGGTAATTTTTTGTTTTGAGAGTAGCAATCACTTATAAGATCAAGACACTCATTTGTTGTTTTTCTGATCAAATAACTCATTTTAGACATTATTGCCACTACCTTATTTTTGTTGGCGCTGAGCGAATTATTTTCTACTTTTTATTTTGCACATTAACAATTGGTGGGACTTTTTAGGCTGGTGGGGCTGTAAAGTAGATTGGTGGTTAGTATCTATCCCAAATATAGTACTTTTTCCAAACATAATATTAATTTAATGGAGTACTCATGGGCGCCTTGTGTGGGTTTGAGGTAGCCAAAATGGCAGTATTAAATACAGCTAAGTGATTAATAATAGGATGTTTTGCAGTGCATGTACAGCGCATCATGTTTGATTGTTTTCAGGATTATAATTAAGTCATTGAAAAATATGGTAGCTACGGCTGGACTTGAACCAGCGACCCCAGCATTATGAATGCTGTGCTCTAACCAGCTGAGCTACGTAGCCACTACATACAGTAAATGTGGACTATTATTGGCCCAGGATTCTGGACAGCATGGGTTTAATTGTCAAGCTTCGCTTCCCCCTCAATTCATCTATACACACGTTTATTTTAAACGTTGAAGCGGAAATGGATAATGTCTCCATCTTGCACAATATAGTCCTTTCCCTCCAGTCTCCATCGACCCCTGTCTTTAGCTCCTTGTTCACCATTGCCAAGAATAAAGTCCTCATATCCTATAGTCTCGGCACGAATAAAACCTTTCTCAAAATCGGTATGAATTTTTCCGGCAGCACTGGGCGCGGTGAATCCTTTCGGAATGGTCCAAGCGCGCACTTCTTTTGGCCCTGCCGTAAAAAACGTATGAAGGCCCAAAAGCGAATAACCGGCTCTGATCACTCGAGCTAGGCCGGGTTCTGTTAATCCCATTTCCAGTAGGAATTCTTCCTTTTCATTTTGCTCTAATTCAGAAATTTCCGATTCCAGTTTATTACAGATTGGTACAACTTCGGCTCCTTCTGATTTTGCGATATCACTAACTGCATTTAAATAAGGATTTTTCTCTAAAGCGTCATCATTTATATTTGCGATATACATTGTTGGTTTGAGTGTAAGGAATTGAAGCGGCTTTAGTAGTTTTAATTGCTGCTCATTTAGTCTCAGACTACGAAGTGGTTTGGCATCGTTCAGGTGCGGATGTATCTCCTCAAAAGCAGCAGCAAGGGCCATTGAATCGTTATCTTTACCTTTGACCAGTTTTTTTATGCGGGTCGACGCTTTTTCCATGGTATCTAAATCTGCCAGGGCAAGCTCAGTATTGATGATATCTATGTCATTTTTAGGGTTAATTTTGTTATCTACATGGATTACATTTTCGTCAGCAAAGCAGCGCACTACGTGAGCTATGGCATCAGTTTCTCTAATATTAGAGAGAAATCTGTTCCCTAAACCCTCTCCATTTGAAGCACCCGCGACAAGACCGGCAATATCTACGAACTCCATGGTCGTTGGTATCAACTTGTCTGGTTTGATTATTTCAGCGATATTTTTTTGCCTCGGATCTGGAATTGCTACAATGCCGTTATTTGGTTCTATGGTACAAAAGGGGAAATTTTCAGCACCGACCCCGGCCTGAGTTAATGCATTGAAAAGAGTAGATTTGCCAACATTAGGTAAGCCCACTATTCCACAGTTGAACCCCATATTATGACTCCTTTTTACTCAATTGTTGATCACTATGTAGACCAGTCATCGCCTGTTCCCAGGCCCCAGAAATTGCGCATGGCAACCAAGTCAGAATCTTATTGAAATTGACTTCAATCATCTTTTTTTCCTCAGTCGAAGCTTTCTTCAGAACATAATTACTGACTAGTTTGGAGCATCCGGGATGCCCAATGCCTATACGGATTCGCGCAAAATCGCTGCAGTTATCAAGTCGTTGAATGATATTACGCAGACCGTTGTGACCACCGTGACCTCCACCTAATTTAAATCGCACTACACCCGGTGAGAGATCAAGGTCATCATGTATTATTAATATTTCTGACGGATTAATTTGATAAAAATCACAGAATAACGCGACGGACTTACCGCTTGAGTTCATGAAGGTGGTTGGCGCGAGTAGGCAGATATCTTGATTTCCAACGACTATCCTGGCGGAATTACCTAGAAATTTATTATCCCGTTTTAGAGGCACCCCAGCCCCTTCGGCAATAATTTTGAGAAGATCGTAACCGATATTGTGTCTGGTTCCTTCATACTTGGCACCAGGGTTGCCCAATCCAACTATCACCTTGATTGGATTAAACAATCTAAATACACGCAGTCAAATATATCAACAATTCAGAATTAATTATTATCGTTGTCTCCCTCACTCGCATCGGTTGTGGTGCTGCTCCCCTTTGATTTATTGACCACTGCGACAGGGAGATCGTATTCGGGACCTTGGCTCAGAACCACGCTCTCTACTCCTCTTGGCAAATTTATGCTTGAAATGTGGAGCGTTTCACCAACAGCAAGATTTGAGACATCAACCTCGATATATTCCGGAATATCTTTAGGTAAGCACTTTACTTCAAGTTCGCTCATGGTACGTGAAATGGTCCCACCTTGTTTCCTAACACCAACACACGCACTCTCGTTTGCAAAGTGCAGTGGAATTTTAATGTTAAGGTAGGTCGATTTGTTTATTCGGAGAAAGTCCATGTGTAAAACAGTAGCTTTAGCCGGGTGCCGCTGAATATCTTTTATGACCACTTCTTCACTTTTGCCATCTATTTTTAGATTAATAATATGAGCATAAAAAGATTCATTTTCTAAAGCTTTCATTACATCTTTATGAACTAAACTTATAGATTGAGGATCTATTTTCCCACCATAAATCACTGCTGGGACTTCGCCATTTAAACGGCGCATCCGCCTAACTTCTCCTTTTCCGAGCATATCACGATTTCTCGCCGACAAAGCAAAAGTACTGAACATAGCTATTCTCCTAAATTTTTATATTTCAAATTCATCAGCGACCTGACACATATCTTGTACCCATTTAAAGGCGGCTATCCCTCTGTTCATCACAAGAACATAGCACTTATTGATTCTTCATTACTAATGCGACGTATTGTTTCTGCAAGAAGGGGACCAAGTGGTAGAACCCTAATGTTATGACAATTTTTTGCTTCTTCAGTGAGGGGTATGCTGTTGGTCACAACTAGTTCATCCAATTTTGATTTTCGAATGTTATTGACAGCGTTTCCGCTCAATACAGCATGAGTTGCATAAGCAACCACACGAGCTGCTCCGTGGTCCTTGAGTGTTTCTGCTGCCTTGCACAGGGTGCCAGCCGTATCCACAATATCATCTATAAGCATGCATGTTTTGTCTGAAACTTCACCAATTAAATTCATTATTTCTGACTGATTGGCTGATGTTCTCCGTTTGTCTATGATAGCTAAGTCACACCTTAGTTGTTTAGCAACAGCTCTGGCACGCACTACGCCACCGATGTCTGGAGACACCACATGAAGACTTGAATAGTTACGTCGCTCAATATCGGCCAGAAGCACTGGAGCGCCATATACGTTATCTACTGTGCAATTGAAGAACCCTTGGATTTGCTCTGCATGTAAATCAACAGTTAAAACGCGATCCACGCCGGCATTTGATAGAATGTCGGCTACCACTTTAGCGCTTATTGGTACTCTCACGGATCTTACCCTTCGGTCTTGACGAGCATAACCAAAATATGGAACAACCGCCGTAATGCGACCAGCTGAAGCACGTCTTAACGCATCAATCATGAGAACTAACTCCATGACATGGCGGTTGGTGGGTGAACATGTGGGCTGAACTACAAAGACATCTTGTCCTCTAACATTCTCGCAGATCTCAACGTTGATTTCTCCATCCGAAAATAAAGATACCACTGCTTTGCTGATGGCAACACCAAGGGATTTCCCAACCTCTTTTGCCAATTCTTTGTTGGCATTTCCCGAGAAAACCATCAGTCTTGACACAGAAACTTTCCTATTTTGCATAACATAAATAGCTTCGGTATTTTTGGCTGGGGCGGGAGGAGTCGAACCTCCGAATGACGGGATCAAAACCCGTTGCCTTAACCACTTGGCGACGCCCCAATTAAATCATCAATGAGCTAAATGATAATCTCTAATTGCTCATGCAGAATAGATCGGTTAACGCCTTTTGCGACGAGCGATCTCCACCCACTTGGTACTTTTTTTTGCACCCTCTCAGCGTTGACACGGAGTTGAAAACTACAAAACACGCCTGAACCTGTCCCCGTCAAGCGTGGAGCACCAAACGTTTTTAACCATTTCATCGCTTCTTTCACTTCAATATGCAGGGTTTCTACAACTTCCTGACAATCATTTTTATATGAAAACCCATTTACTAACTGAGTAATATCTAACGACGACATTTTGATCGGTGCGGAGTTTCTTGTCAATTCGGGATGTGAAAATATTCTTCTTGTGGAAATATGTAGGCCTGGCACCACTATCAAATACCAAATTTCAGGCAGTGAAATTGGGTTCAGGATGTCACCGATACCCTCAGCTGAGGCACTAAACCCTCGCACGAACACAGGCACATCTGCGCCGAGGTTTTTCCCAATATTTGCGAGTTGATTTGTGTTTAGATTGCAATTCCAAAGGAAGTTTAACCCGATTAAAGTGGTCGCGGCGTTGCTGCTACCACCGCCCAGACCGGCTCCGATTGGTATGTTTTTGTGAAGTGATATTTCGCATCCGGACGTTACTCCAGTGGTGGTCTGAAGCATTTTCGCTGCGCGAACTACTAAATTATCTGACGGATTTATTGTATCGTTTTGGAAGTTAAACAAGATCTTTTTATCTCCTCGGAAATCGAGTGTGATGAAATCGCCAGTGTCAAGTAAATGAAATATTGTTTGCAAATTGTGGAATCCGTCACGTCGACGATTCAAGATGTTTAAGAAAAGATTCAGTTTCCCAGGGGCTGGTAGCCTGAGAGATCGTGGATAATTTAGCATGCTTAAATTTTTATTTTTGACCATTGTGAAATGATTAGTTTAAATGATCGCTCTTTGTTTGAGCCTAAAATTTTTTTAGGCATACTTCCAAATGGCGTCGGTTTATATTTGTCAAATTCTAACGACCAACCAGCTTGCTCAAACTTATGTGCTTGCCCCTCAGGATGAATTAACAAGTTTGTTTGGATTAAATTTGGAGAAGGAATACCCCTTAGCCAATATGCTAAGGCGCTGATTTGGAGAGGAATACCGATAATTTCTTTTATTAACAAATTAGGTGATCCCACTTTGCTTTTCCCTTTATAGTGTATCACTGCCTCATCACTATCCCCCGTCATCAATATATTTTGAAGCCCGAGTGGACCTGCCAGTATAATTGAGAAATTTTCATCTAATTGTTTCCAGTCAAGCCGCACCGATCCCGAGTATTGTGGACTTTGCACCGACATTTTAGCGACTGCCTGCCATCTGTTATGAGAAAATATTGAAGCCTGATGAATTTTCCAATTGCTTGTTTGGGTCGTGTCATGGCCCGGTGTAATGGTGCCACAGCCATAAAGAATAGTTATGATTGAGATTACGGCTATTTTTCTCAATTATCGTTTCGCTCCTGTAAAGAGATCCCCAAACGTTTCATTGTGCTCATGATTTGTAATGCGTCAGGATTGTTTTTTAACCCTTTACGCCATGCTTCGATTGCTTGCGCTTCATCACCTAAAGCCCAATAAACCTCACCAAGATGCGCTGCGATTTCAGGATCTGGCATTTTTGCCATAGCTTGCTTTAAAAAGTCGAGAGCCTCTTTAATTTTACCTCGTTTAAACAGCGCCCATCCCATGCTATCAATAATTGCAGGGCTTTCTGGTTTTAAAATATAAGCTCGTTTAATTAGTTGGGACGCCTCATCCAACCGATCAGTGTGTAGTAGCATCAAATATCCAAGGGCATTGAGCGCATGGGCATTATCTGGATCACGCGAAATGATGTTTAGCAAGTCAGATTCAGCTAACGAAAAATCGCCCTGCTGTTCTGCCAACATTGCCCTGGTGTAAAGCAAGCCAACGTCATGGGGGTGGGTGTCTAAACCTCTTGCAAGAATCTCAAGCGCTATATAAGGTTTTTTGATATTTATTAATATGTTAGATTCCAACTCAAAAAGATCTTTACTTAGTTCGGGAACTTTAGAACGCAACATATTGATATGGTTGCTTGCATTTGCAAGGCTGCTGGTTTGTATTAGTAAGTTAAAAACACGCGATGTAGCAGCTAAGAAATTGCTTCCTCCTAACACTTTTTTGTAGTTATGTATTGCTTCACTGAAGTTTTCGTTCTTATCGTGTATGTAGCCGAGATAGTAGTGAGCCTCCGAAGAATATCGGTAACTTGCTGTTAATGGATTTAAGAGTTTTTCGGCTTTTATATATTTGTTATCATCTAAGTACAGTAATGCCAATAAAAAGTTAATTTCTTCGCTTTTCTTGTAAGTTTTTCGTAATAGTTCTAATTGGTGTAAGCCTTTGGAGCGGTCAAAGGTCGTGAGTAAACGCGCGTACTGCAGACGAAGTTTTTTATTGTCTGGGAAACTTTGTAAGGCTTGCTGAAGGAGTAGTATAGCGTCTTCAGTTTGTTTTTGTTGTTGAAGTATCTGCGCCAGAATCTGTGGCCCTCGAACATCATCTGGTTTTTTACTGATGTAATCTTTTACAACATGTTTTGCCTCGACTAGTTCGCCGGCTTCTCTTAATAACATTGCTACAGCCAGTTCACTGGTTACTTTCTTTTCCGCTGGCAGATCAACATTTCTATATGCCTGTATTAATTGTTTTATTTGTGTTTTTTTTCTACCCTCTGCGATAGTCGTTACCGCTAAAAACGCGCTATCAATTCCCTCTTTTTTGTAGAGCCAGGCTGCGTATGGTAGGGCTTCTACTGCATTTTCGAGGATGGAATATGCTTGGAGCATTGCCCTATATGCATCGTTATTTAGAGGATTTATATCTAGCCACAACGCCGCCATATCCAGTGATGCTTCACCGTCTTGCGCATGCTGCGCTATCCCAAATGCCATTGCCGTTATCGCCTCATCACGAGTATATTTTGCTTGTGACCTGTATTTTGACAAAGCGGTGGTGTATTGCCCGCGGATCAATGCGATATCAGCCACCAGCAATTGGTATAGTGTTTCTTCATCGAAAGGTTTGATGGTGTCCTGTCTGGTCTTATTGAGTGCCGGCTGAGCATCCAACTCCTCAGAAAGATCGTCGGCAGGATCTGAATTCAAAAGATAAGAACATCCATGCAGAGCAGGAACAAATAACAGGCACATTAATATCAAGGGTAAAAAGTGTCTCATGTAGACATTGTCACGGTTATTTGAAGTGAAGACAACGTACAAAACAGATTACGATAATAAAACTTGAATACTGTGACGACCGTACATTGATACTGTGAGATATAAAAATTATCTACATGATTTTGTTCCCCAAGCTATAATCCCTGGGTGAGAGCATGTCTTGTGATATCACAAGTAATTTGTTAGATCTTGTTTTGAAGAGAGGGGCAACGCATATCTTAGTTTTTGGTGTCAATCATAAATCGGCGGGTATTGAGATTCGAGAGAAAATTCATTTTTCTCCAGAAGAAATCATTGAGGCGTTACACTCGGCTGTGCGTGAGACTGGATTGAAAGAAGTTTCATTATTATCAACTTGTAATCGCACTGAACTATATGGTGTGGGTGACGTTTGCGATTATGATTTATTACTCTGGCTTGCGAGGAACCGAAACCTGCAGTTTGATAAGCTCAAACATGCTTTTTACTGCCACAAAAACTTACTTGCACTCAAACATCTGATGCTGGTGTCAAGTGGATTGGATTCAATGGTATTTGGCGAACCGCAAATTTTTGGGCAAATCAAGTCTGCTTATTCTGTGGGTCGTGAAGCTGGCACAGTATCCTCTGGCTTAAATCAGGTCTTCCAACACGTCTTTTCCACTGTCAAACGTATTCGCACTGAAACGGCCATAGGTCAGAATCCAGTTTCAGTAGCGTACGCGTCTGTTCGGTTAGCAAGACAAATTTTTTCCGATTTTGAATCTAAAACTGCACTTCTTATTGGCGCAGGTGAAACAATAGAACTTGTTGCTCGGCACCTTGGAGATCAGGGATTGGGTGAAATTATCGTTGCAAACCGAACTCACAGTCGGGCAAGGGATGTTGCACAAGATTTCGCCTCTAAAATTATTTTACTCTCTGATATTCCCGAACATTTGCATAAAGCAGATATCTTGATCTCATCTACAGCCAGTCAGTTACCCATCTTAGGCAAAGGTGCTGTAGAAGATGCTGTAAAAAAGCGCAGAAAAAAACCAATGTTGCTGATTGATTTAGCAGTGCCTAGGGACATAGAGCCGCAGGTCGATGAAATGTCAGATGTGTATTTATATAACGTGGATGATTTGACTAATGTTATTCAAGATGGTTTGGAATCCAGACGTTCAGCGGCTGATGCGGCTGATATTATTATTGAGCAGGAGATAAAAAGCTGGACTCGGCATCAAAAAGCCTTAAATGCTGTGGATACTATAAGGGCATTTCGGAAAAGTATAGAAATGCTTCGCGATGTGGAAGTTGAAAAAGCGCTGTCGTCTCTAAGACGTGGTCAAGATTCAGAGGAGGTTATCAACACGCTCGCTCGTAATTTGACAAATAAATTGATGCACAAGCCTACCACTCGACTAAAGTTGGCTGGTGAAGAGGGTCGTGAAGATACAATACACGTAACCAAAGACTTGTTTGGGTTGACTGCCGAGTAACCAAAATATGGTCAAATTTTTCGTTGTCCTCGTCAACATTTTCAATAGTGCAGTGTTGTGATGAAAGAATCGATCGCAGCGAAATTAGAGGCGCTGTGTGATCGTTTTGATGAGTTATCAGCCCTTTTAAGCGACAAAAGAACCCTCAATGAGACAGACTCCTTTAAGCTTCTTTCGAAAGAATACGCTGAGTTGAATCCTGTAGTAACATTATACCAGACTTATACCAAAGTCTTAGATGAAGTTAAGGGCTTGAATAGTATGTTGCAAGATCCTGATCACGGTATCCGTGAGTTGGCACAAGAAGAGTTGCGAATCAACAACAAAAGCCTTAGGAGACTTGAAAATGATCTGCAACAATCTTTACTCTCAAAGGATCCAAATGATGACAAGAATGTGTTTTTGGAGATTCGCGCAGGCGCGGGAGGTGATGAAGCAGCGATTTTCTCGGGAGATCTTTTCAGGATGTATAGTAAATATTCTGAGCGTCAGGGCTGGAAAGTGGAGATCGTTAGTTCCCATATGGGAGACCATGGTGGGTTTAAAGAAGTTATCGCAAGGATTAGCGGTAGGGATGTTTATTCAAAATTGAAATTCGAATCTGGCGCCCACAGAGTGCAGAGGGTACCTGAAACCGAATCACAGGGTAGAGTTCACACCTCGGCATGCACAGTGGCTATACTTGCAGAGCCTGATCAACGAGACGTAATTGCAATTAGCAAGTCAGACCTTCGTATAGATACATTCAGAGCCTCAGGTTCGGGTGGACAGCATGTAAATAAAACTGACTCTGCGATTCGACTGACTCATATACCCACTGGTTTCGTGGTTGAATGTCAAGATGAGAGGTCACAGCATAAAAATCGTGCTAAAGCCATGGCAGTACTTCAGGCTAGATTAAGTTCGGCTCAAAATGATGCACTTGTTCGTGAGGAGGATGAAAAACGACGAATTCTAGTAGGAAGTGGTGATCGTTCAGAGCGTATCCGAACTTATAATTTTCCTCAGGGACGACTCACTGATCATCGCATCAATCTAACGCTTTATAAGCTTCCCGAAATTGTAGAGGGCGATTTGGACGAGATTGTGCAAGAGCTTACAAACGATTTTCAAGCATCACAATTATCAAAAATTGCGGAATAGGTAGTTTTCTTTTGACATCAATCTTAGACTTACTAGGGCGAGCTTCCGAGCTTCAAAAAATAAGCGATTCTCCAGTCTTGGATACACAAAGAATTATTTGTAGAATCATAGGCCGTGATACTAGCTTCTTGCATACTTGGCCTTATGCTGAAATTACACCCAATAATCTGAAAAATTTTGAGTCATTATTTGCTCGGAGATTAATGGGAGAACCAATTGCCTATTTAACTGGAGAACATGGATTTTGGTCGTTGATTCTACAAGTTAATTCACACACATTGATACCTCGTCCTGAAACAGAGTTGCTCGTGGAGATTGCTTTGACGGTCAGTTTAGGACCACACGCTTCGGTGCTTGATTTGGGCACCGGCAGCGGTTCGATTGCTTTAGCCTTAGCTAGCGAACGAACGAATTGGAGCATAGTTGCGGTTGAAAAAAATACCAATGCTCTAGCAATAGCAAAATCAAATGGGTTTCGTTTGAGGTTGAAAAATGTCGATTTCTTGGCGGGTGATTGGTTTAGTCCATTGGTGGCGCGTCGATTTCATTTAATTATAAGTAATCCTCCATATGTGGCAATGGGCGATGAGAGCCTGAACGGCGATGGAGTCCGCTTTGAGCCCAAGGAGGCATTGGTGTCTGGTGTCGATGGTTTAGATAGTTTACGGTATATTATTTCCCAGTCGCCTAATTTTTTGCATCACGGTGGATGGCTTCTTGTGGAACATGGATGCGATCAAGGTTTAGAGGTCCGAAAATTATTTTTGTCCAGAGGATATTCAGAAGTTTCGACTCACTCGGATTTAAACGGACGGGAGCGAGTCACGCTCGGATGCACAAGACGTTCATGTTAAAGAAATATCAGTTATTTGGATTGCTTTTAGAACGGATAAAACATATTCCTCAAGAAATGGTACAATTAAATTCTCAAGCAGATAGTGAGAAGATAATTTGACCGCACAGCCAGACAAGGCAAAGCATAAACTCAATGATGAAACACGTGCGGAGTCCAGAGAAGTTAAAATACAGGATGCAGCTGGACCAGCTTGGTCTTTAGATCAGTTTGTCGTAGAACCGAGTACGAATAAAGTTCGTTTTCATGATTTTTCCCTCCCATTAGAATTGATGCGAGGATTGGCAGCAATGAAGTTTAAATATTGCACCCCAATTCAAGCACAATCTTTGCCATACTCTCTCAACGGTCACGATATAGTTGGTCGAGCACAGACTGGAACGGGTAAGACCGCAGCCTTTTTAATAAGTATTGTGAATGATTTGATAAACTATGCAATTGAAGGAAAGCGTTATGTCGGAGATGCGCGTGCCTTGATTTTGGCCCCGACTCGAGAGCTTGCGTTACAAATAGCAGAAGATGCGTTAAAGCTTACGCGATTCACCAATATCAAAGTTCATGCTCTTGTGGGAGGTTTGGATTATGGTAAACAACTCAAGCAAATAGAATCAGAACACTGTGATATTCTTGTTGGAACTCCCGGACGTTTATTAGATTTTGCGAATAACCAAGACATACATTTGGACCAGATCGAGATTCTGGTGATTGACGAAGCGGATAGGATGTTAGACATGGGCTTTATTCCTCAGGTACGCAGAATAGTGCGTTTGACGCCACGTAAAGAAGATCGTCAGACGCTGTTATTCTCTGCAACCTTTTCCGAGGATGTTATTCGACTGGCAGAACAATGGACAGAACAATCGGTACGTCTTGAGCTAGGTGCTGACAAAGTAACTACGGACACAGTACTTCAAAAAGTATATATTACGACGGCTGTCGAAAAATTTGCTCTGTTGAATCAAATTTTAAGCCAAAAAAAAGTAGAAAGTGTGATGATTTTTGCGAATAGAAGGGATATTTGTAAAGATCTCCACTACAAATTACGCAAAAAGGGTTTCAAAGTTGGTATTTTGTCCGGCGAGGTACCTCAGTCTAAGCGTCTGAAAACTTTAGATTCTTTTAAAAGTGGATCAATCAGGATATTGGTAGCTACAGATGTTGCTGGGCGCGGCATACATGTTGACGATGTTAGTCACGTGATAAACTACACCTTGCCTGAAGAACCGCAGGACTATATTCATCGCATCGGCCGCACTGGAAGAGCGGGGCACACAGGTGTTTCTATCAGTTTTGCGTGCGAGGATGATGCATTTCTGCTAGAGCCAATTGAAAACCTTCTGGGTCATAAACTGGCTTGCGTCATGCCAGATATAAGGAACAATTCAGATTCTCTTTTGGGACAAGAAGCGAATGGAACCAATTTTGCTGGTGAGTGCTTTCCGTCTAGACAGAGTTTAGAGCCAGGACGAAAGACTAAAGTCTGACACAGCTGTATTAGCACAGGGTGTTCCGCTTAAAAGAGAATCAACATGGTCTACCCTTTAATTTTAAGTTTAAGAACGCCAATTGATGAAACCATTAGTGGCCATTTTTCCATCCGTCGCAACGGTGACAAATGATTTCTGTCATCCAGATGCTCAAATTAAATACAGCTCAATTATTTTCTTTGGGATTAGTTTTTAGTTCATATCTTTCAGGTTGAAGTCCGCAAAAGTCGCCGTCTTTGAATTTCCCAATCGCGCTTTTTATCATCGAAGCGTTTATCATGAAGTCTTTTTCCTTTCGCTAGCGCTATCTCACATTTGACAAGGTAACGCTTCCAATACATTGCAATACATACACATGTAAAACCTTTTTGGTCAACTTGAGTTTGCAGATCAGATAGTTCGTTTCTATTAAGTAATAATTTTCTTACGCGCGCTGGTTCAATCATACTTGTTGAGGAAGTAGTCGCCAATGGCGTGATTAACGCCCCTATCAACCATGCTTGATAGTTTCTTATGTGAATGTAACTTTCAGTAATAGAGATTTTCCCTGCCCGAAGACTCTTTACTTCCCAGCCGAGCAAGGCAATCCCTGCTTCATATTTTTTATCAATAAAGTAGTCGCGGTTACTTTTTTTATTAAGGGCTATTGTTTCGGTAAGTTTTTTTGCTTTTTGCGTCGACATTGCGTAATTATACGCTTGACGCTACTATTGTCACCGTTTTTCCCTTTTTACTTTCAGTCTGGTTATGATACCTATACAGGTTTCATGATAGGAAGGTTCGATTATTAATTTAACTGATCTTCCCGAAATATAGTGGTACGAATTTATTAAGACAGTTTGAGTTAGGAAAAAAAAATGGATGTTCAGTCAAAGAGTACGCATGGTATTTGGAGTAGTCGTTGGACTTTTATACTTGCTGCTACTGGTTCAGCTGTTGGTCTTGGAAATCTTTGGAAATTTCCGTACGTAGCAGGGACATTTGGCGGCGGAGCTTTCGTGCTTATTTACTTGGTTTGTATTTTATTAATTGGAGTACCGGTGATGATGGCTGAAGTTCTTTTAGGCAGAGCAGCTCGTAAAAGTCCTATTAACGCGATGCACCACGCCGTCGTTGTAAGTGGGAGTCGCTCTGGTTGGCGGCATATTGGGTGGGTTGGTATTTTTTCTGCTCTTTTGATTTTATCCTTTTATGCTGTCATTGCTGGGTGGGCGATGGATTACTTCACGTTAACCGCTAAGGGTGTTCTTGATAAATTAAGTGGCGATGATGCAGTGCTTGTATTTTCAAATTTGGTGGGTGATCCGCTTCGCTTAGTTTTGTGGCAGAGTACCTTCCTTGCATTGTGTTTGTTTGTAGTTGCCGCTGGTGTTCAGAGAGGATTGGGAAGGGCAATCACTATTTTAATGCCCATTTTATTCCTATTGTTGATCGTTATGATGTTACTCGCTGTTGTGAAGGGTGACTTTTATTCGGCATGGATGTTTTTATTTGCTTTTGACTTTGAATCCATTACTTGGAGGGCAGTTCTAGAGGCAATGGGTCTTGCTTTTTTTACTTTGAGCATCGGAATGGGCGCGATTATGGCATACGGAGCTTATATGCCAGCTGAGGCTAGTATAGGTAGAACGGTTCTTACAGTAGCCATTTTAGATAGTGTCGTAGCTATTGTTGCAGGTTTGATGATTTTTTCAATTGTTTTTGCAACTCCTGGTATAGAACCAAGTGCGGGCCCTGGATTGATGTTTATTAGTTTACCAGTAGCCTTCGGTAATATGGCTGGTGGACAACTGTTAAGTTTTTTATTCTTTTTTCTTGTGGTTATTGCGGCTTGGAGTTCAGCAATTTCACTTCTGGAACCGGCTGTTGCATGGTTAATAGAAGAAAAAAGAATTTCTCGCCCAAAAGCAAGTATCTTTTTATCCTTTATAGTCTGGACTCTGGGACTTGGGACAGTTTTATCTTTTAATATTGCTAAGGATATAAAAGTTGCCGGATTCACGTTTTTTGATGCATTAGATTTTTTGACTGCAAATATCATGTTACCGCTAAGCGGCTTTGCGATAGCCGTTTTTGCCGGGTTTATAATGCGGCGTGATCTTGTAAGAGCACAAATGATTGATTTAAAAGCTAAATATCTATGGCTATGGCTATGGCTGTTGCGTTACGTTGCTACCATTGCTGTGCTAATCATTTTTTTGATGGGCATTTATGATAAGTTTTCTTCGGTGTAACTGTGACTCGAATTAAACGTTCGCTAGTAGTAAAACATTCATCAAGGAAAATGTATGATTTGGTAAATGATGTAGAACGTTACCCTGAATTTGTGACGTATTGTTCTTCGGCAGAGGTTGTCAAAAGTAGCAATCAAGAAATGTTAGCCAGGCTAGATTTAAAAAAAGCAGGAGTGAATATCAATGTCTTGACGAGAAATACACTCAATCCTCCGTTTGGCATAAATATGTTGTTGGAAGAGGGGCCTTTTAATTTATTGGATGGGCGGTGGACCTTCCAAGAAGTAAGTGAATCAGCTTCGAGGGTCTCATTAGTTCTGGACTATGAGTTCAAAAGTTTTGCGATGCATGTATTAGCCTCAAATATACTTACAAATATTGCAAGTGACTTGGTTGAAACGATCTGCCGACGTGCTGATTATCTTTATTTGGAGTGAGTAATTAAGCCGTGTTATTTAAAGGTTGAACCCACGGAATCGATTAATTGTGAAGGACCTTTTATCCCTACAGTCGTAATGTCAAAAAAGGAGTGCCTTGATTAACGCCAAGTGAGGAGCGTTAAAAATTTATTCATACTGGTTTCAACATTGTTCATTGAAAATTTAGTGGTGCTTAATAAGCAAAGCATTCAAGATTTCCGGCCGCCCGCTTTAGTGACCCTCAGTTTCTGATAGAGAATTACCGAGTTTGGCATCACTAGGACGGTAATCTCCTCGAAGCAAACTCAGTTTATTTTGTTCGCTAAAGAATACTTCCAACCGTTTTTCTTTTTTTTGAGAACGAGCGTTAGTAACATTGTTTAGATATATCCAATGATTTTGATTAAAGCTATCTTTAATCAGCGGTGTTCCCAAGATAAACTTTACTTGTTCTTTTGTCATCCCAGGTACTAGCTGATTTACCATATCTTGTGTCACAATATTTCCCTGTTGAATGGAAACTTTGTGGACGCTCGGAAATTGTGGTGTACTACATGCAAAGGAGACAATAGCCAAGCTTATTGAGACTATTTTCGCGGGTGTTGACATAAACATTGGTCTTTTCAATAACTGCAAAAACAAAACTATAAATTAAATTAACTCTTGTTTGAAGCTTTAAAAATGGAAACTAGCGATAAAGAGCTAAAGAAAGCAGGACTTAAAGTTACTTTGCCTAGAGTAAAGATCCTTCATATCCTTGAGCAATCAGAGCTTCATATGACTGCGGAGGATATATATTTGAGGCTTATTGATGCTGAAGAGGATGTCGGAATCGCTACTGTATACAGAGTCCTAGCTCAATTTGAGAGTGCTCATTTAGTGAATAGGCATAATTTTGACAATGGGCCGGCTGTCTACGAATTGAATAGAGGTGAACATCACGATCACATGGTGTGCTCGGAAACGGGGACAGTGATAGAATTTCATGATCCTGAGATAGAGGAAATACAGAGAAAAATCGCCGCAAGGCATGGATACGAATTAGTTGACCACAATTTGGTATTATACGTTAGGAAACAAAAAACACCCTGAATAATCTCTCTGGAGATGTTGGTTTCAAACAAATTGACTTTACTGCACAAATTGTAGTTCATCAACCCAAATCCAAACGAGTGTCATCGACTTAAAGACAAACGTTTATCTAACAAAAATGTCATTCCACAAAGTGCTCTGAAGTTGGAAATGTTGAGTTTCGGACAGCCGATGCATAATTTTTTAATGCGGATATAATTGAGTTATTATCGAGCAAAAAATTTCTAGCAAACCTTGGTATTTGGCCCGAAATTCCAAGGATGTCATAGAGAACAAGTATTTGTGCGTCAGTGCAGGGCCCAGCACCGATACCAATCACAGGGATTTGTAGTTTTTTTGTGATTAATTTACTCAGGCTTGAAGGTATACACTCCACGACTAACAGCTGCGCCCCGGCCTGTTCCAGAGTCATGGCATCACTAAAAATTTTGTCAGCGGCTTTTGAATCAGCCCCTTGGATTGCATATCCTCCAAGTTTGTGGACTGATTGGGGTGTTAGCCCTAAGTGACCGCACACTGGAATACCACGCTCAGACATTTGATAAACCGTTTCGGATAACCAATGTCCGCCTTCAAGCTTTACCATTTTTGCCCCATTTTGCATTAGTTTACTAGAATTTTTCAAAGCATTCTGGGTAGTACCGTAGGACAAAAATGGCATGTCAGCTATGACAAAAGTTTCCTTTACTCCTCGGGATACGGAGGCGGTGTGATAGACCATGTCACCGATCGATACAGGAATTGTTGTTTGGTGTCCTTGGCATACATTGCCCAGCGAATCCCCAATTAGTATGATTTCGATACCCGCGCTTTCAATGATTTTAGCGAAACTATAATCATAAGCTGTAAGCGCGGTAAATTTTTCTCCCCGAGTTTTCATTTTATTTAAATCGGTGATTGTAACCATCAATAAAAACCTAGCTTTCAGTTGTATTGTTTCAAATCAATTAGTTTATATTAAAATCACTACGCGAGTAAAAATCACACCATCAAAATTTCAATCAAGTGGTATAGGATTGAAGTAATGCCGACCTTTTTTTACTTTACTAATTTGTTGAGCAAGATAAAGAAAATCAGATTTGTTCTCAGAAAAATTTACTTGATTGGTATTCACTATCAGCAGCGGTGTTTCAGAATAATGATGAAAATATTGAGTGTAAGCATCATTGATCTCCGCTAAATATTCAAATTCGATTTCTTTTTCAATAACTCTCCCACGCTTTTTTACCCTATCAAAAAGTGTTTTTGTCGATGCTTGCAAATAAACTACTAAATCGGGTTTTGGTAACTCTCTGATAACATTGGTAAAAACTTTCTGGTAGAGTCGATACTCATCATTATTTAAATTTACCCCGGCAAATAATGGATCTTTTTGGATAAAAAAATCGCTAATAAATATTTTTTTAAAAATGTCTACTTGACGCATTTCTTGAAGCTGTTGAATTCGTTGGAAAAGAAAGTAGAGTTGCGTTGGTAATGCTGCACTCAACCTATCTTTGTAAAAGTTTTCAAGAAACGGATTTACACTCGCATCTTCTAACAAAGTTTCAGCACCAAAGTTTTGAGCTAGTTCTAAAGTTAATGTGGTTTTGCCGATACCTATGGGACCCTCGATTACAATATAGTTCGGGAGAGAACTCTTTGAAGAGTTAATTTGCTTTAACTGTTCGATATGGGTTTTCAAAAAGATCTCCGAGCTTTTAAGTCATAACGACGAATAAGTTTTACTTTACTCTTGTCTCGACATTTGTCCAATAGTTGGGAGATAGATTCATTGCGTAAAACAAAATTTTCTGTTAGCAAATCACTCAGTGGTTTTAGCACGAAAGCGCGTTTGTGCATTCTTGGATGCGGAAGTAGTAATTGTCGACATGTTGAAGATAATTGGTCATACATTAATATATCAAGATCTATTGTCCTTGCAGCCCATTTCCTTTCCCGCTGCCGCCCCTGATTTTCCTCTACTTTTTGTAATACTTTGAGGAGTTTTTCAGAAGAGAGAAGTGTGGATATTTGCGCGACTGCATTACAGTATGATGGTTGTACGCCAGGCCCGATGGCTGGACTACTGTAAAATGCGGATACCTTTTCAAGTTTTATTAAATAATGCTTGTCAATCGCACATAATGCCTTTTCGACTTGCGACACTGGCTTACAGAGGTTACTGCCAAGAGCAATAAAAGCTGTTGACATTAAGAGCCATCCTTAAATTTTGGGAGAAAGTACCTCCGTCGCCTCGATATGTTAGGTGAAATTGCTTTTGGGGTCTTGCAATTGTTCAGCCGATTCTGTGGATATTGTTCCTGATATTTTGTCCACCATATTCCTGCGCCACCAAGAGACTCACCAGATTCCTCGCGTAAAAGCAACAAATCATAAGCAGCTCTGAATCGTGGGTGACCCATTAAACGCGCTGCTCGTTCTTTTTTTTGTAGGGGGCCTTGTAATTGCCAGATCTCTTTCATGGCAGTTGTGTAGCGCCTAGGAATCGCAATAATTTGTATTTGTTTTGAGATCACGCCATCAGCTGCAAGCATTTTTAAGATTTGGACAGTCTTTCCGTTTCGCATATGTTTGAGTGATTCTTTTTGCACCGCGGGCCACAATAAGGCAGCGAAAGTAAATGCTGGTGTGACGGGTTTACCAGCGTGAACTCTTTGATCTGTGTTGGTTAATAATTTTGAAACCAACCGTTTGGCGCGATCTGCTTCGACTTTGCTCTCTGCAAAAAAGGGCATTAAGTAGGACATAAAATTATATTTGACTAAGAGCTTATAGTTCGCATAAGCATGACCACCTAAAAAAAGTTTTAAGCATTCCTCGAACAGACGGGGGGCAGGGATTTGTTGTAGTGTGTTGGCTAGCCTGTGCATAGGTTCAGCGGTTTTTTTATCTATTTTAAAGTTCAATTTTGTGGAAAATCTCACTACTCTGAGAAGTCGAACTGGATCCTCCTTAAATCGAACGGTTGGGTCTCCGACTATCCTTATGATATTTTTTTTAATATCGGTAAGACTGTCAAGGAAATCGTGGATACTATTATCAGAAGGATTATAATAAAGGGCATTAATTGATAGATCTCGACGGTTCGCGTCATCTTTGATACTCCCAAAAACATTGTCTCGGGTCAGCATTCCGGTTTTAGTTTGGTGACGCAAATGGTCAGAACGGTGGTGTTTTTGATTTGATCTAAACGTAGTAACTTCAATGATTTCTCTGTTAAGTTGAACATGCACTATTTGGAATCGACGACCAATGATTTTAGCTCGATTAAATAATAGTTTTATTTCTTTTGGATTTGCATTAGTGGCAATATCAAAATCTTTTGGATTTAAACCCAGGAGAGCATCGCGGACGCACCCTCCCACGAGGAAGGCATCAAAACCTGATTTTTGCAATTTGGTGACAATTTCACATGACCCTGAACTCATGTGCATCGGCGAAAGTGGGTGATTACCGTCAGGAATGATCACTCCTATGGCGTTTTTCTTTAAAAGATTTCTGGGTTTAGGTTTTTTTTTGACGCTGTAAAGCATAACTACATTTAACTTTCAGTAGGTAATGAGGATGTGAACAGCGCCAGGAGGCATTTTTTGCTTCACTCAGCCGATACGTAATGAGGGGCTAAAAAATAGCCCCTCCCAAAGGTCGAAGACTAGTCTTTCAGTCTGAGACCACTCTTTCAGTATCAAAAGTTTTTTATAGTTATTTATTGTTATTTTAGCGTCTACTTTTACTAGAAAAATATCCACGTAATAGATTTTAACAGAAGATCAACCGATTACAATAACTATCTTTATGGTTCGACAAGATTTGAGAATTGAATTTCTATTTTTATAGTATTAGACCATATTAAATTCCAATTAGTCTTCGCCACTCCCTCTTCAGAATGCACTTCGAGAACTAATGTCATTTATAACACATTGGTTTTGTGTGGGAACTAATGAAATATCCCATTTCCATACTGCCCAAGAAAGTATCTGATCTAAAGGAGCACCGAAAAGATAGCTAGGTGGTTTCTGATGGAGTATATTGAGCGCATGCCATATTGTTTTATTGGCATCTTTATTTCGCAGGGCAGGTGCTTTTCTTTGCTTGCTGAGTTTTTGGTTATCGAGATTAACCACGAGGGGTAGATGAGCATACCGGAGGCTTCGGTAATTTAAACATTTTTGTAGGTATCTTTGCCTTGGCGTGACTGGAAGAAGGTCACTGCCGCGAACGACATGGGTAATTTGTTGCTTCTCGTCGTCAACAACTGAAGCTAGCTGGTATGAAAAAAAACCGTCTCGCCTCTTTAAAATAAAGTCCCCGACACACCTATAAACATCTTGATAATAATCGCCGAAGACTTCATCGTTTATGAAAATTTTCGTTTCCTCGGTTTTGGCAACAAGCAAACGAGTGGAGACATCCCCTCGAAACTTTATCTTATTTCTGCATTGTCCATCATATACTCCACCTAATTCTTTGACTCTTTTACGATTACAGTCACAGTCAAATGCGAGGTTGTTTTGTTTTAAGTCCTCTATAATATCTTGATAATGCGGCAGACGATTACTTTGATATAAGATTTCACCATCCCAATGTAAACCATGAATATCAAGCTGATCTTGTATTGTTGACGCGTGTCTGATACTTTCTCGCAGCGGGTCTAAATCTTCTATTCGTAACAACCAAGTACCATTACATTTTTTTGCGTCAAGATAACTAGCCAGTGCACAAACTAAAGAGCCGAAATGCAAAGGTCCAGTGGGAGATGGGGCAAAACGTCCGATGTATTGTGGGAGAGACATTCGATTAGGTCTATCAAATTAACCACCAGTAATCTGTTTTTCTTTAATCTCATCAAGTGTCTTACAGTCGACGCATAAGTTTGCCGTTGGTCTTGCCTCAAGTCGCCTTACACCGATATCGACTCCGCATTGGTCACAAAAGCCATAATCGTTGTCGTCCACTCTGACTAGAGTCTTATCAATTTTTTTAATTAGCTTCCGCTCACGATCCCGCGTTCTCAGTTCTATACTAAACTCCTCTTCTTGAGAGGCTCGGTCTGCTGGGTCTGGAAAATTTGCAGCCTCATCTTGCATGTGGTTGACCGTTCGATCCACCTCCTCCATAAGTTCTTGACGCCAAGCCTTCAGAATTGCGCGAAAGTGATTTCGTTGAGATTCACTCATGTATTCTTCACCGATTTTTTCCTCGTATCGGGGTAATCCATGAATTGTTAAGACTGTAGTCTTTTTATTATTTGTATTAACTGCATTGTTTTGTGTTGTCTCTGACTCATTCGACTGCCCTGATAGTGCCATTGCTTAACCCATCCTTGTGTGTTAACACTTAAATCTACGCCAGCGTTATAGATTGCTTAGCCACAATTTTCAAGAAGAATTTTTAAAACATAGAAATTTCCTGTGTCTTCCTTTATCTTTCCATAATTGATACCTATTTCTTGTCATGCCAGCTTAATTGGGAGCAACTTTCTATAAAATGCTCGAAAACAAAAATGGAGGTTTCAAATTTTTGCGATATAAGACTCCATTACAACAAGGTGTGTTTCTGAGACGCTATAAACGTTTTTTTGCTGAGGTCGAAACCCTGGATAAGGATGTTTTGACTCTGCACTGTCCAAACACGGGTGCAATGAGAAATTGTATGGTCGAAGGATCGGATTGTTGGTACTCTTTATCAGATAATCCGCGCCGCAAACTTTCGGGAACACTTGAGCAGGTCACCACTTCTTCAGGAAACTTGGCTGGTATTAACTCGGCATTGGCAAACACCATAGTTTTTGAAGCATTGCAAGATGAACGAATTGAACAGTTGACTAACTATAGAACAATTGCGCGGGAGGTAAAATTTGGTGTAGAAAATAGTAAAGTCGATTTTTTATTAAAAGGGAAAAACCAAAATTGTTTTGTTGAGGTGAAAAGTGTTTCGTTCGATATGGGTAATCACTTCGCCCTTTTCCCTGATGCTCGGACTTCAAGGGGAAAAAAGCATCTAAGGGAGCTTGCACATGTCGCCGCCTCGGGACACCGAGCTGTACTCTTTTTTTGTGTGCAAATAAGTTCTGTAACTTCTCTAGGCTTAGCGAAACAAATAGATCCCGATTATGTGACGGCTCTGAAGGCTGCGATAAAAGATGGAGTTGAAATTTTAGCTATGAGATGTAGTTTGACGAGATATGGCATTACTTTGACACGGGCAGTCGATTTATTAATCTAAAAGCACGCACGTGGATGAGATTAACGGTTTGGCAAGTAACAACAGATTACATCATATGTGCTGGAGCTCTTGTTTGGTGAAATTTTGGAAAATTGATAATGATTGAATTTGAAATAAACCATAAGAATCTGGAGATCGATGATAGTGATATTGTAACGGGTATGACGGATCGACATGTTGTGGAGTGGACGGCATATGAATCGCCCGGAGTGTGCAAAAACATTTTCATTCATCATCAATTAGTCAACCCTTTGAATGAGTTGAAATCGGAAGCAGCGAAGGAAGGATTTAATTTGTGTGTTTGCAGTGGGTATCGATCATTTTCCCAGCAAGCCTCAATATGGAATGGAAAGCTATCGGGTCAAAGAGATGTTTTGAGTAGTGACGGTAAAGTTTTGAGTCTTGAAGGACTGTCTGATTTTCAGAAAATTGAAGCAATTTTAAGGTGGTCTGCTCTCCCGGGAGCATCTCGACATCATTGGGGTTCGGACATTGATGTTTTTGATGGTGCTGCTATGCCAAATAACTACCAATTAAGATTGGTTCCCGAAGAAACAATTGAAGGTGGTATGTTTGCGCCTATGCATTCTTGGTTGGACAAAAAATTGGATTCTGACAATGGATTCTTTAGACCATATAACATTGACAATGGGGGATTAGCGCCGGAAAGATGGCATCTAAGCTATGCTCCGATAGCCAGGAATTTTGCTAACTTATTGACGCCAGACCTAATAAAAAAGTGCTTGATGACTCATAAGATTAGCCTTCACGCGACTGTTATTAAAAATTTATATGAGATTTATCGACGCTACATCTTTGTTGATATTAGCTAATTTTGGGAGGTAAGATTTGATTGATGCCAAAGACTTGTGGAAGACAATGCTTGAAGAAGCAAGGATGATGCAAACGCTAGAACCCTCACTTCGGGACTTTCTGGAAGCGCGAATACTTAAGAAACCAAATTTTGCGGATGCTTTGGCAAAAAATTTAAGTTCACATTTTTTTAAAATAACTGAGTATGACATTAATTTTGAAAATATATTTTCAGAGTTGTTGGATTTCGACAATAAGATTGTGCAATGCGCATGTCGGGACTTGCAAGCATATCTAGATCGCGACCCAGCATGTGATCATTACGTGACTCCACTTCTTTTTTACAAGGGATTTCAAGCTCTACAACTATACCGAATCTGTCATAGCTTGTGGATTCGAGATCAACGTTATCTAGCTAGGTATTTACAAAGTAAGATGTCAGAGTATTACGGGGTAGATATTCATCCCGGAGCAATTATTGGTGGTGGTGTTATGCTCGATCATGCAACTTCTCTCGTAATCGGAGAAACTGCGGTTGTCGGTGATGATGTGTCAATTCTTCACTCAGTAACACTGGGAGGAAGTGGGTTGCAATCGGGTGATCGACATCCAAAAATTGCTAATGGTGTTCTTATTGCAGCAGGTGCTAAAGTGTTGGGGGATATCGCCGTGGGAGAGGGGGTGAAAATCGGTGCTGGAAGCTTAGTATTAGAGTCAGTACCGGCATATGTGACCGTTGCTGGGGTGCCAGCAAAGATAATTGGAGGTACTACCTCCGGAATGCCTGCTTTAAACATGGATCAGCAAATAAATGATGAAGGAAATTGACAATTTTGAGTTAAGTTACCGATCATCTATTTGTCAAGGTAAGTGCGCTATACTATTTTGGTCAAGCACACATCTGCTAAATACTGAATCTGTTTATCCATGAGATCCTGACGATTAGGAGTAAAAGCCTTAAAAGTAAAAAAATTGTCATCGCTTTGAGATAGCACAGCGATAGTTGATAGCTCGTCGCAGGAAAAACCGTCAGTGAAAATCGAGATTGCTCCTGGCTCCAGCTTACAAGACAATCGAGCACAAAATTTCTTGAGATCATTTACTTGCTCTTGGTATTGGAAGAGGGGTGTTGTGACGACTGTGTTACCGGCTGCAGTAAAACCAACTTTTAGCTCAATGCCCATTTGGCTAGCAAGGTTGCTTAGAAGTCGTTTCATGGCATACATGCACATCATGCTCGCTAAAAGGTGCTTTTTAGAGCACTCAGCGGATTGTATTTCGAAGTAAAGCACGCCCTCCTCGCCCTCTAAACGCCTTGCCCCATACAACGCTGTTGTGTGCGTTATACAAAGGTCTAATTTCTCAAAAAGTAACTCTTGATTTTCCCTGTTAAGTTGGTTTGCAATACATTTTCGATTAAAGAGCGTAACTCTCACGATAGAGCAATATCTCGTTCTTTTTCCGTGACCCTCAAGATCATCGGATGGAGTTATCAGAGTTTCAATTTGTTGCTCAAGAATTTTTAATTCATCACCACGCAATGCCTTTTTGTTTGGTAAACGGTTGCTTAAATGGGTTATTCGACTGGATATTTTTTTGGTGAATTTAAAGCACGTGATTGCTATTGTGACGGTAAATATTGTCCAAAATGATAAGCATGCGATTATCACCCAGCGATAAGGTAATAAGGCGCTCTCTTTATCCAAAGATAATTCAATAAATCCTGACGGATTTATTTTTGATTTGACGGGTACTCTTAAAATTTGCAACTGAGATGGGATGTTACCGCCCCGTTGGCTGTGGACTCTCATGTCATTTGTACGATTATATAAACTTGCACTATAAATTAGGGGATCCTTTGTGATTTGATTAAGTGAAACCTGTATACTGATATTATCGTTATTATCCATTGCAGTGGAAAGTCGCTCTGGCAGATTTTTGAGTAGTAAATTTCCTTTTGACGTGAGTATTTCATCTGCGTGTTGATGGGAAAGGTGCGATACGAAACTTAAGTTGGTTAATCCGAAAATAAGATATGTCAATACCACGAAGGCGGTAGTTTTCCTCGTCAAAGTGTTGAGGCGCATTTGTTATTTTTATCCGGAATAAAATCTTAATCGATATTCTATCCTATTATTGACGCGTTTATATAACACTCTTAAAAATTTCAGGGACCAGATTCAAGTGAAAAAAATACTATTACTCAATGTCTTTGGTGTTGATAAACCAGGAATTACTAGTGAGGTCATGACTGTGCTTGCAAGATTTAATGCAGACATTTTAGATATTGGACAGGCAGTCATCCATGACCAATTGAATCTGGGTGTTCTCGCGGCTCTAGTTGATGGGCAGACTGAATCGATGGTTGTCTCAAAAATTTCGGAGAGAATGGTGGTATTGGATATGCGGGTAAAGTGTTTTTCGATTGCGCCTGAACGGTATTCAAATTGGGTTGATCAGCAAGGCAAGCCGAGACATGTTGTTACCTTATTGGCTCGAAAATTAGAGAGTCGGCATTTGGCAGCCATTACTCAAGTCATGTCTGGTGTTGGTTTGAATATCGATAAGATTACGCGGCTGTCTGGTAGGGTTCCATTAAAAAAAGATGAAGTTTTGAGGAGAACTTGCATTGAATTTTCGGCGCGGGGTACACCGAATAATTTGGATCACTTTCGTCGTTCATTATTAGAACTTGCAGGAGCATATAATATTGATCTAGCTTACCAAGAGGATAATATTTATCGACGTAATAGACAGTTAATTGTTTTCGACATGGATTCAACCCTCATAGATGCAGAAGTAATTGACGAGTTGGCAAAGGAAATGGGCGTAGGCCGTCAGGTAGCATTAATTACGGCCGCAGCAATGCGAGGAGATATCGATTTTGATGAAAGTTTTCGTCAGCGTTTGGCGCTCATCAAAGGCTTAGATTTTAAAGCTTTAAACTCTGTTGCGAACCGTTTGAGCCTGAATGAGGGAGCTGAATATTTAGTGAGGAGATTGAGTCAACTTGGATTTAAAACTGCAATAGTATCTGGCGGCTTCGATTACTTCGCACGTTATTTACAGTCGATTTTAGGAGTCGATTATATTTTTGCCAATGAATTAGAGATAGAAAAAGGGTTGGTTACTGGGAGAATAAAAGGTCCAATTATTGATGGTCATCGAAAGGCCGAATTGCTGCGAGAATTAGCAAAAAAAGAGGGACTGCGATTAGAGCAAGTAATTGCTGTTGGTGACGGCGCTAATGATCTGCCAATGCTAGCTATCGCTGGTTTGGGCATTGCATTTCGAGCGAAGCCGTTAGTTAAAGCGACAGCGAGACAATCTATCTCAAATCTTGGTTTGGATGGGATTCTATATTTACTTGGATATAGTGACCGCGAGATCAAGTGTTTAGATGATTGAGCAAAATCTAGCTTTAAATGTACTTATATCACATACTGCATATCAAACATTAGCGGAGACCTTAAACTATGACTGTTTACTCAACGAGTGATTTGCGTTCAGGGTTAAAAGTTATGTTTGAGCGAGAACCTTGTTTAATACTCGAAAATGAATTCGTGAAACCAGGGAAGGGACAAGCCTTTAGTCGTATAAAAATCAGAAACCTCAGAACGGGCAGAGTGCTTGAGAAAACTCTTAAGTCTGGGGATTCCCTCGAGTCAGCTGATGTTGTTGATACAGAAATGCAATTTTTGTATGAGGATGGAGAATTTTGGTATTTCATGGAACCAAACACGTTTGAACAATATCAGGCTGACAGTAAAGCGGTAGGGCATGCCTGTAACTGGTTGAGTGAGCAGGATTTATGTGTAGTGACGCTTTTTAATTCGGTACCGCTGACGATAACGCCTCCAAATCATGTTGAATTAGAAATTAAAGAGACTGATCCGGGATTGCGCGGAGATACTGCATCGGGCGGTACGAAGCCAGCTGTGTTGAGCACTGGAGCCTTGATAAAAGTACCGCTATTTTTAGAATGTGGAGAGAAAATTCGAGTTGATACAAGGTCTGGAGATTATTTAGGTCGAGTAAGGGATTTAAAAAAAATTAAAACTGATTAAGGATTTGTTGATGACTACTGAAGTTGCCCAGAATTGGGAGCCTACAGCTGAAATTTCTGCGTTAGTCGAGAGAAGTCGTATTGTAGCCAAATTGAGAACTTTTTTGACCGACAGAGGTGTTTTAGAGGTGGACGTTCCAATTCTGGGAAACTACTCTGTCAGTGACCCTTACATTGACAGTTTTGAAGTCCTTAATGAGCGTGTTGAAGGTTTTTTACAAACCTCACCAGAGTCATTTATGAAACGTTTACTGGCGGCAGGTAGTGGAGATATATTTTTCCTAGGTAAGGCTTTTAGGGCAGGAGAAATTGGAGTTAATCATAATCCAGAATTTACCATGCTGGAGTGGTACAGAGTGGAATGGAACGAGCATGAATTAATGGCTGAAATCGCCGAGCTTATAAATATACTGGCGCCAAACATTGGCTGTTTGACAATGAGTTATAGAGATGCCTTTAAGCAACACTTGGGCATAGATCCGCACGATGCATGTTTATCAAATTTGCAGAGACATGTTTCCTCAATTGCTGGACGTAAATGGAGGCCAGAATCACGTTTCAATTGTTTAAATTTCCTTTTTGCAAATGTTATTGAACCCAAGCTTCCGAGAGGCTTGGTATTCTTGTATGACTACCCCGAGTGTCATGCTGCTTTTGCTCAGTTGCATTGCAACCGAGAGGGTCAGCTTGTAAGCAGGCGGTTTGAGGTTTACTTGAACCGCTTAGAGTTGGCGAATGGTTATTTCGAGTTAACTGACCCAAAAGAGCAACATCGTAGGTTCGACAGGGATAAACGGGCGAGAATTGCGATGAATAAAAAAATCCTAGAGGAAGACGAAAGTGCTTTGGCAGCTTTGAATGTTGGACTACCCAGTTGCGCGGGCGTCGCCTTGGGTGTTGATAGATTAATCATGCAGCTTCTAGATAAAAATAGCATTCAACAAATAATGGCATTTAGCTGGGCCCAACGATAAAGAGTAAAATGCAGTGATATCAAAGTAATTACTAGACCTCAAAATAATGATTCATATCCAAAGCAGGGTGTTCTGAGAGAGCGGTTCCTATTGTCTGGCCGGGCACACCTACAACCAAGGAGTGGGGCCTCACTGATTTTAACACAACACTACAAGCTCCAATCATGGATCCCTCACCTATTTCAATATTTCCGAGAATTTTTGCACCTGCACCAATAAGTACTCCGCACCGAATTTTAGGATGGCGCTCTCCATCCTCCTTACCAGTTCCTCCGAGAGTTACACCTTGCATAATTGAGACACAATCCTCTACAACTGCAGTTTCTCCCACTACTAAGCCAGTGGCATGATCTAGCATTACAGAGGCCCCAATTTTAGCTGCTGGATGAATGTCTACTCCATAATATCTTGAAGTATTTGATTGAATCAAAAGAGCAAGCACCTTAAAGCCATCGCACCACAAGCTGTGCGCTAATCGGTGGGCTTGGAGAGCTAAAAAACCGTTATAAAAGAGAAATGCCTCTAGATTGGAATTACATGCTGAATCTCTGTTGTTAATGGCCAATATGTCCAGAGTTGCTGATTTTACTCTGTGTGCCTTTTGGTTTTGAGTCAAGTGATAGTTCAAAAGATCTTCAGGTAAATGATCATTCATAAGTGCGTTCAATAAACGGCAATGAAGAGCCGTTTCAAAATCTTTGTGGTTTAAAACTGTTCGATTCAAAAACATCCCAAGTAAAGGTTCATTTTTTATTACAGCTTTCGCTTCTGCGGTTATGTTTTGCCACACTTCGTTCATAAAATTTGCTGGTTCAGATTTCATTGCCAATGATAAGCCAAAAGTGGTTGTTGATTCTTTTCTTTTTTTTGTAGTTTTTAAGAATACGAATTACCATATTAAGTCTCAATCCATGTGCATGTTTAGCCAAAATCCTGTTTGATAAATTATGAAAGAAATCAGAAATTTAAAAATTCGGTCAACGGAGTCTCATGCTAGACGGCACTTTTAAAATTAAAAGCTGGTTTGGACGGTTTATGAATGCTGTTTTCATCTTTACTATCAACGTTTTGGTCAGTGATTCCCGGATTTTGTTCACTGTCTTGAAGGCCATATTCTTCGCTGAGAATTCCTCCGGGAACCTTAGGCGCATAATCTTTAGGGGGCTCGACTCTTGCTTTTTGAGAGCTTGAAGATTCTTTAAAGTGGTCTGGAAAGAAATATGATCCATGATTTTGCAGAATTTGGTTGCTAATTTCTTGGCTTGCAAGACGGGTGGAGCTAATTGCAACTTGTTCATGAATTTCTTGATAATATTTTGCTACTTTGCGAGTTTGTTGGGACAGATTGATCATATGTTGATTAACCGAATCTTGGTATTCTGCGTATTCTTTTTGAATCCTCGTCAATTCTTCAGACGTGTTTCTGCTAGACTCCGTGCTTTTTGAAAATTTGTATTTGGCAAAATAACCAAGAGTGATCCCGGCAATGAATGTCATGGCTAGAATTAAGATAGTTTCTGTGTTTAACATTAAGAGAGCCTCAAAAAACTTTTGTGTAGTTTCGTTTAAAATTACTTAATTTAGCAACAAGTATTTACGATACACCTAGAACACTTAATTTTAAACTTATTTGGGTGTGTAGTAATTACCTTCGACTAATTGCGTAAATTTGGCCCTTAAGTTTAAATTATACAAATTTCAGAGGCGTGTCTAAAAGTTGAGTATGTCAAGTCCAAGAGAACTTTATTTAGAAGACGTAAGACTCAATAGTGTGTCTTTGGATCATTCTCAATTGGAAGTTATTGACGGCCTTGACAAGCTCTACCATAAGTTAAAATCACCAGCGTTACCGAATTTCACTGCTGCCAAACGCTTTCTTAACTGGTCTGGATTTTTGAAACGGGAAAAGGGACTCTATTTATGGGGTAGTGTTGGTCGCGGAAAGACATATTTGATGGATATTTTTTTTGAAGCTCTCCCTTTTCAAAATAAAATGAGGACACACTTTTATCGTTTTATGAAAATGGTACACGATGAATTGAGGCTCTGTAACGGTAGTCCTAATCCAATAAACATGGTAGCGAATCGATTAGCCAAAAAGGTCAGGGTTGTATGTCTCGATGAATTTTTCGTGAATGACATAACTGATGCTATGATACTGGGCTTGTTATTAGATGCTTTATTCGCTAAAGATGTCTGTATGGTGTTTACCTCAAATAGCTGCCCTGATGATCTTTACTTAAATGGTCTTCAACGACAACGCTTCATTCCTGCGATTCAACTTCTTAAATTGAATTGTACCGTTTATAACCTCAAGGGAACAATTGATTATCGACGAAGAGCTCTTACCCAAGCACCGCTATTTTACAGCCCGCTCTGCTTTAGTTCGGATCATGCGCTAACCATATTATTCGACAATTTATTAAACGAAAATTGTCAAGTTTTAGAGACCACTACGGTTCAAATCGCGAAGCGGGAGATTCAGGCATACCGACTTTGTGACAAACAAGCTTGGTTCAAGTTTTCCGATTTGTGTGAAGGACCGAGAAGTCAACTTGACTATATCGAGATTGCCTGCCTTTTTCACACGATTTTTATATCTGGAGTGCCAGAGATGAATGAAACCAAACAAGATGTCACTCGTCGCTTCATATGCATGGTGGATGAATTTTATGATCGCGGGGTAAAGTTGGTTATATCGGCAGAATTACCTTTGGAAAGATTTAATTGCGGAGGGGTTTTATCCTCAGAGTTTCAGCGGACTAAAAGCCGTTTGATCGAGATGCAAAGTCATAAGTATTTATCCAAAGGACATCGCCGGTAGTTTCTGGGTTACCTTTGCTGATAAATTGATTAACTCTTTACCAGTGGGACTTGTAAAAAATAATCAAGTCGTTACAATCCCTCCGAAGATAACACGCACCCCATTGGTCGATCACATGAAAACTTACATGGCTAAAAACGAGAGCATACAACGCTGTTGGTACCTTGTGGATGCTGACTCACTAAAACTTGGAAGACTAGCAGTCGCGATAGCGTCTTACCTTCGAGGAAAGCACAAGCCTGAATATACTCCGCATGTTGATACCGGCGATTATGTTATAGTGATTAATGCGGAAAAGATTATTGTTACAGGAAATAAAGAAAAAAATAAAATTTATTATTCTCATACTGGGTATCCAGGGGGTATCAAAGAGATTAATTATGGCGATCTCAATAAAAAGTCGCCTCAAAAAGCTATTCGATTGGCTGTGAAAGGTATGATGCCTCGTGGGCCGTTGGGAAGGGAAATGCTTAAAAAGTTGAGAGTCTATGCTGGAGATGCTCACCGCCATGGAGCGCAGCAGCCACAGAGGCTGGATCTTAAAGGAATGAGTAGTGTCATTTAATCATTATTATGGGACGGGTAGACGAAAAACGTCTTCCGCGAGAGTCTTCATGACTTTGGGCATTGGTGACATCAGAATAAACGATAGATCACTTGAAACTTATTTTGGCAGAGAGGTGGCACGAATGATCGTCAGACAACCGCTTGACGTCGTTGAGGCGCCTCAAACCTTTGATATCAAAATTACCGTAAATGGTGGTGGAAGTTTTGGACAAGCTGGCGCAATCAGACACGGTATTGCGCGCGCACTAGTGAAATATGATGAAAGTTTTCGCGCACCTCTCCGGAGAGCAGGATTTCTTACAAGGGATGCAAGGCAAGTAGAGCGAAAAAAAGTGGGTCTTCATAAAGCCCGTAAGCGACCTCAATTCTCCAAAAGGTAGGCTGATTTATTTGGTTATTAAACCTCATTATCACGGTATTTTTCTTTAAATTCATAGATTTGCGGCGTTTAATGTTCCCATACTGTATTGCGTTGTAAGGGCACTTCAATTATCATATTAACGATATGGAGCGCGGAATATCTCGATTCGCGTTATCATTAGATTGGGAGGTATTACTCCAGTGGATATTAAGCAAGGAATTGTTTCTGATCACTCTGCCATTCCTGTTAACTCAACTCGGCGCAAATTTTTAGCGGGTGCTACGTCTGTCCTGGGCGGAATAGGTTTAATAGGAGCTTCGGTGCCTTTTGTTGCATCCTGGAAACCAAGTGCTAAAGCAAAAGCGGCGGGAGCACCCGTTAGGATTGACATAGAGAAGCTTGAGCCCGGCGGGAGAATTGTAGTGGAGTGGCGCGGAAAACCGGTTTATGTTATCCGAAGAACCAAAGAGGCACTGGATTCTGTTGCTAATTTCCCTCAACAAGCACTCAAAGACTCGGACTCTGTGGCTGCGAATCAGCCAAGTTATGTTAGTGGTTTTGCACGAACACAACCCGGCAAGGAAGAATACCTGGTGCTAATTGGGTTGTGCACTCATCTCGGTTGCGCACCCATTTATCGCCCAGAAGTTGGAGCTGAAGATCTTGGTGGTGATTCTTGGCTTGGGGGATTCTTTTGTCCCTGTCATGGATCTAAATTCGATTTATCTGGACGAGTTTTTGCGGGAGTTCCTGCACCCACTAATCTAGAAATTCCGCCTCACTCGTATGAAACAGACTCAATTATTGTAATTGGAATTGACGCGGAGACCGCCTGATGGATAAGCATCCAGATTTTGCGAGCTGGCTAGATGCTAGGCTACCCACTCTAAAAAGAGAGTGGAATCGGCATATGGCCGAATATTATGCCCCAAAAAATTTTAACTGGATGTATTATTTTGGAGTATTGTCAATCGTAGTACTTTTGATCCAATTGGTTACTGGTGTCTGGTTACTTATGAGCTATCAAGGTTCTGCAGAACAGGCATTTGCATCAGTAGAGTACATAATGCGAGATGTAGAGTATGGCTGGATAATACGATATGCACATTCGACTGGAGCATCGGCGTTTTTTATTGTGGTGTACATGCATATGTTCCGTGGTTTAGTTTACGGTTCATACAAAGCTCCAAGAGAATTAGTTTGGGTTTTTGGCATGTCTATCTATGTTGTGCTAATGGCAGAAGCGTTCCTTGGTTATGTGCTCCCTTGGGGTCAAATGTCTTATTGGGGCGCTCAGGTGATAATTTCGTTATTTGGAGCGATTCCGATTGTTGGAGAGGATCTAGTGCAATGGATCCGCGGTGATTATCTGATCTCAGGTATCACTCTTAACCGTTTTATGTCACTTCATGTAGTTGCCATGCCAATAATTTTAATAGCACTTGTTGCCATGCATATTATAGCGTTGCATGATGTAGGGTCTAATAATCCAGATGGAGTTTCGATTAAGAAGTATACTGACGCTGCTGGCAAGCCTATTGACGGAATTCCATTTTACCCATATTTCGTAATTCATGACTTGGTCCCAATAACTGTTTTTTTGTTTGCGTTTTGCTCAGTCTTATTTTTTATGCCAGAAATGGGAGGATACTTTCTAGAACACGCAAATTTTGAGATAGCAAATTCGCTGAAAACCCCAGAGCACATTGCCCCAGTTTGGTATTTTACGCCCTACTACTCGATGTTGAGGGCAGTGCCCGATAAGTTGGGAGGTTTCGTCACAATGGCCGCAGCAATTGCCATACTATTCGTTTTACCGTGGCTTGATCGAAGCCCAGTCAGATCAATGCGGTATAAAGGGAATGTGAGTCGAGTGATGATTCTTCTATTTGTTACTAGCTTTATCATCCTGGGTTTTCTTGGCGTAAAAGCCCCTACTCCAGCTCGCACAATATTAGCTCAAATATGTACTATTATTTATTTCTCATACTTTATCGGCATTTATTTTTGGACGCGTTATGAGAAAACTCGCATCGAACCAGACAGAATAACGATGGATGGAGGAATTGGCACATTTAAAACGTTATGCGGCTTCGGCTTAGTAGCGTTTTTAGTTTTTGTGCCACTACGCGTTGTCGGCGCAGAAGGCAAAGATTGTGGCACAATCAATTGTGATAACTTCCGGTCCAGCTTGGGTGATGAGGCGTCTTTACAAAAAGGGGCAAAGCTTGCTGTTAATTATTGCATGGGCTGTCATTCTTTCAAGTACTCGCGTTGGGAGCGAGTGGCAGATGATTTGACGATACCGCATGACTTAATGATGAAAAATTTGGTATTTACGGAACAGAAGATTGGCGATTTGATGCATATCGGTATGAGCGAGGAGAAAGCTGCATCTTGGTTCGGCGCGGCACCTCCCGATTTGACCCTTGTCGCGCGATCTAGATCGCCGGCATGGATATACACTTACCTCAGAAACTTCTATGCTGATGACTCTCGTCCTTTAGGTGTCAACAACAGAGTGTATAAAGATGTAGGAATGCCTCATGCATTGTTGGACCTACAGGGACTAACTAAATGTGCTCCAGGCCCCGTTCTGGCGAGCAACGGAGGGGTGAAAAGAGACCTGCTCACTGGTGAGGATTTGTTAGATGATGCTTGCGGGCGTTTTGAACAAATTTCCGAAGGAAGTCTCTCCCCGTCCGAGTTTGATGATGCTGTTTATAACTTGGTAAATTTTCTAACCTACATTGCAGAGCCGATGGCACAGCAGCGCCAGCACATTGGAAAGTTGGTGCTTTTTTTCTTGGCATTATTACTTGTATTCGTCTACCTTCTGAACCGAGAATATTGGAAGGGCATCCATTAGAGATAGGTAGAGCGATGCTACGTCGCTATGCTTGAAACTCATAATTGAGTATATTAATGTTTTTTTTGTTTAAGGGGTTAATGTGAGACGTTCGTCAATGACGTTATTCTCTAATCCGGTTTGTCAATATAGCCATCGCGTCCGTTTAGTATTGGCAGAAAAAGGAGTGACTGTAGATATCGAGGATGTGAGTGCTAACCATGTAACTGAGGAGATCTTCGAGGCCAATCCTTACGGAAGTCTCCCAACGTTGGTAGACAGAGACCTGGCACTTTATGAATCCAAGGTTGTTATGGAGTATTTAGATGAGCGTTTTCCGCATCCGCCGCTCTTACCGGTGTACCCCGTTGCACGGGCCCAAAGCAGGCTTTGGATTTTCCGAATTGAGAAAGACTGGTGTAGCCTTTCAGACATCATTTTATCGGATCCGAATGGTGATTCCGGATGGACTGCTCGAAAAGAACTCAAAGAATCTCTTATTGGCGTTTCATCGATTTTCTCGGACCTTCCATTTTTTATGAGTGAGGATTACACTCTTGTAGATTGTTGCTTGGCTCCTTTATTGTGGAGGTTGTCGCAACTGGGAATTGAAATTCCCGAAACGTCTCAAACTCAGCCATTGCGAGATTACATGAAACGAGTGTTCGAGAGAAGTGCGTTTGATGAGAGTCTAACTGATTTGGAACGCGAGTTAAAAATGTAAAAAGGACACAAGCATGAAATCCAACCGTCCATATCTAATCCGTGCTTTTTATGAATGGATTGTGGATAATGAGTGCACGCCATATGTGGTTATAGACGCCCATCATGAAAACGTTGAAGTGCCTCAGAACTTCGTGACTAATGGGCAAATAATTTTAAATATAGCGCCAAGAGCCGTGACGAATTTTAAAATGAATAACGAGTGCATCAAACTTTCAACCAGATTTGGGGGGATCCCCATAGATATTTTTTGTCCGATGGGTTCAATACTTGGTATATACGCCCAAGAAAATGGTCAGGGAATGATGTTTGAGCCAGACCCTGATGATGAGCCGCCTCCCCAAGGGCAAACTCCAAAGATTTTGTCATCGTTGTCAAAAACTAAGCCTCGGGACACTGTGAAGGGGAAACCATCTTTACGTGTTATTAAGTAAAAAATGTTGTAGTCCGATATTCAGTTTAGGTACGGAGCATCATTACTGATGTTCAATCTATGTATTCAAATACCTTAACTACTCTTCTAACGCCGCTAGTTTCTCGAGCTAAATTCACTGCCTTATCGCTTTCTGACTTTGAAATAATTGCCATCATGTATACTATGCTGTCCTCAGTTATTATCTTAATATCGCTACCCTTCACTTCCTCATTTAACCTTAACTTTAGCTGAATTTTTTTAGTGATCAGGCTATCGTTGGTTCTAGAAATTAGTGATGTATTATTGCGCACTTGGAGTTCATTATGAACAATCCTAACTCGATTGAATTTTCTTGCTGTTTCGCCAGCTAATTTTTTTAATTTGGTATTGGGTACTTCGCCTGTGAGAAGGACGATTGAATTATATACATTGACATTTATATGAGATTTCTCCAACTCGGGTTCAGCTTTCTTAATGTTTACGCCTATTCCAGTGGCCATGTGTACATCATTTAAATAAGATCCCGGCCCAATGTCGGTTAGATCTTCCCCGATTGGTTCTTCCGTGAGATTGTGCATTACAGATGTGCAACTGGAAAGAAATATGCTCAGAATAAAAATAGGAATTAGTTTTTTCACTTATTTGCCACCTAATATTATCGAATCAATAAGCTCTGATAGACACTCCAGCATCTGAAGGTGCAATACACTAATCACAGTATCTTCGTAATCGCTCATGTCTATGCGAAGATCTTTATAACTTAATTTCTCTGCCAATATAGTATCATCTTTATGGCTGATTAGTAGGATCTTAATGTCTCTTTCAACAGCTGCATCTGCAGTTTTTAAGAGCGCCGGGTGACTGCCGCCTCTACTAATGATTAATAATAAATCTGATTGGTTTCCATGTGTAAACAGAGCATCAGCGAAGCGATTTTCGCCTAATCGATTTTGGCACAATTGGTTTAGACTCAAAGCTGGGAAACCTGGGCGTTCAATTTGCGTGCCTACAGCTAGATTATAACTGAAAAGCTGTCCTAATAGGCTGGCAGGACCATCGATACCGCAGGTAAAGATCGTGTGGCCATGCAAAAGGGAAGATGAGATCATTTGTGCCGCATTTAAAATTTCAGAAGCTGATGAGTCACCCATTGAAATCGTCGCTTCCACAAGACGCTGATGGAAATTAAAAATTCTTTGATTCACTCTAAAAACCTTATCTAAGGGTGAATTTAAACCAAAATTATATCTTCTAGTTATGCTCCCTTCGATAGCTATTTGAAATTTGGGTGCTTTTTTAGTCGCTGAGCGGGTTAATGAGATCAAGATCTCTAATGTTTTTGTGTCGAAAAATGTTTACTTCGATAGTCGTCCTATTTAGTAGGCACTGAACTAGTTTCCTCCTGACTGTAAGGAGAGTTAATGGGAATGACCTTACCATTCTTGAACTTAGCCCATCCAGTTTTTCGTTTCACCTTGCCATCGATCAGATTCAAAATTCCGGTGGCCGAAAATAAGGTATTGGGCGGATATTTTTGTTGCATTTGAGGAAATTTTCTTGAGACTATAAAAGCATCATAACCGAGGACATAGAGGTGTTTTAAAGCTGTGTGCATCTCTTTGTTGGGAGAGACCTCATCGGGTAATTGATTAGTAAGTGTCCATGGCATTGCGCAGAATTCGATACCTGATAGATCGTTATCAAGAGAAATTTGTTGTGTACCGTTGTAAATATGTGAGGTAGCATAGATCGGGAGATCGTTGGCATATAAAAAATCTAGCGACGGTTTTATTTGTCTGCCCATTGATGGAAAGCTTACGATAACTACAAGATCTATATCTTGACGACGACGAGAATTTAATTTTAGTCGGCTATTGACGTATTTAAGCAATTCTAGTCCACGCTCCTCACTAGCATCTATATTTAGGGGCTTTTTTAGGACGGTTATAAAATCTTTTATTTGCGCGGGATATCGCACCGAATTGGTGATAATGCCTCCCCTTTTTAGCCATTTTTGTTCAAAATGATCAATCGCCCGTCCTCCCCAGCCAGTTTCTGGTGCTATCGTTAATACGTTTCTTTTTCCTAAGAGCCACGCTCTTTGAGCAATCTGATCCATTTCATCCAAAGGAGATAAACCGAATTGAAAAAAATATTTTGGTTTTTTTTCGATATTGACTTCACTTCGATTCAGAGTAACAACGGGAACACGAAAATCTGAGAATTTTAATAAATTCTGTACATTCTCGCTTCGTGCTGGTCCGATAATCATTTCAGCTCCATCACTTATTATCTCACTATAAAGCTTTTTAATGGGTGCTCTTGTAGTGTCGTATATTTTTACCAAAGGCACACTATTACCATAGCCCCATGCGCGATAATATGCAGTTAAAAAACCGTCCAATAAAGTTTTGCTTGCCGTTAGATGCGAGTCACTCATTGGCAATAATAATGCAATAGTTTTCGCCTCTTCGCCATACAACTTGGTCAGTTGCTCTGGAGGTACTATAGCTGCCGGGTGTTGAGGCCACTTGGTTCGCCAAATAGTCGTTTTCTCTGCGCTACTAATTTGATTATTTGGCATAAACCTATGTTTTATTGCCAATTGCAACCAGCCAGATAGGTTTTTTTCGTTTGTATTTTCGTCAAGTTTGATCAGCCTATTCAAAGGAATTTGGTTAAGCATATCCCAAATTTTATTATGTATCCTTTGGAGCTTATCCTCGGGGAGTGGTTTCGATAGCTCATAGGCTTGGTGAACTCCGGCCTCGTTATTGCCAATTGATATATTTAAATCAATTAGGAGACTTATCCAAGTCACCCTTTGTTCATGAGTTTGGTTTTGAACAAGTGCTTTTAGACGCGCGTCTGATATCCAAGAGTTAAAAGCTTCATAATCATGATAATGATTCAATATCTCAGCTTTTAGTAGGCCATATATTAGGTAATTGGCATCTGAAAGCAGTGCACCATTAATCTTCTTTAACACCTCACTACATAGAAAATAATTGCCTTCATTTTTATAAAGCAAAGCGCTCTCGAGAAAAAGTCTGTTCTTAATGGTTTCATCTGCTGCTTCGGCAAGCTCATGTAGATCGAGCGCTGAGGTACGATTTTCTTGCTCGCCAAGTGTGGATTTCCTGTCCATTGATATATCATCTGTGATAGTCGTTAGAGGTGAAGATGGCGCGCATGAACACATAAAGGCTAAAATACCCATAAACACAAAACTGCGATGGATCCAAAATTTAATGATTAATATCGAATCAATTGGGACTTTATACATTGTGGCAACACCTATTGGGAATTTAGGAGATATGACCATTCGTGGTATCCAAATTTTGAGAGATGTTACTATTGTGGCCTGCGAGAACTCTCGCCATAGTAAACTACTCCTTGAACATTATCGCATACATTGTCAAACAATAAGCTATCGAGAGCAAAACGACCAAAAGGTTTTGAAAAAAATTATGTACTATCTGTCATGCGGAGAGTCTGTGGCATTTATTTCAGATGCCGGAACTCCACTCATTTCAGATCCAGGATATCGATTAGTGTCGAGTGCGCGTGATGCTGGTCATAATGTAATCCCAGTACCCGGCTGCTCTGCTTTAATTGCGGCAATAAGTGTTTCCGGGCTACCGCCAAACCAATTCAGATTTATAGGATTTCTATCAGCTAAGGCTTCTCAGCGCAGATCCTCTATGAAATCCTTATGCAAATGCAGCGAAACTTTAATATTTTATGAGGCGCCGCATCGAATACTTGCTACTTTGCAGGATGCTTCCCAGATCTTTGGTGCGGATCGAAATGCTTTCATAGCCCGTGAAATTAGTAAAAAGTTTGAAACATATCATCGTGCTTTACTTGGAGATCTTTTCGCACTTGTTAAGTCCGATCTAAACCAACAACGCGGCGAAATTGTGTTAATTGTTGCAGGTACACAAGAAAAACTAGAGGTTCCTGAAATTGAGTCCGAGAGAATCTTGAAGCTTTTGATGGAAGAATTGTCCCCAAGTAAAGCGGCAGCTCTAACTTCAAAGATAACAGGGCTTCAAAAAAAACTGTTATATAACAGAGCGTTGGAATCTCAAACTAAGAAAAGGAACAACTAAAATAACTGTCCACATAAAACAAAAATCCCATTTATCACATTGATTAAAAGCGCTTACCCAAAAATTTGCTCCGTAATTTACGGTGGAATTATTTTTATTTTGTCAGATTTGGTTCGTCCCATCCTACGACGTCTTGCCACAAATTAACAATCTCGCAAAATAATTCAGCAGTTTTTATTGCATCATATAAAGCATTGTGCGCTGCTTTATCATTAAAGCTCATACCCGCCACTCGACAAGCTTTTGCCAGAACGGTTTGACCATAGGCTAGGCCTGCCAACGATGAAGTATCGAAACATGAAAAAGGATGAAAAGGATTACCTTTGATTTTAGTGCGCTTGATTGCTGCGTTCATGAAAGCCAAGTCAAAGTGAGCATTGTGACCAACTAATATGGCCCGACTACATTTGGTTCTGCTAATTTCACGACGGATTGACAAAAATATATTTCTAAGAGCATCAACTTCATCAACTGCTATCCGACGAGAGTCATGCGGATTAATCCCGGTAAATTCTAAAGAGGAGGGCTCAATCACCGAGCCGACGAATGGAGTGATATTCTTATTAATGCTACTTTTGATTGATAGCTTGAATTTATCATCCATCTCTAAGATTACAATTGCTATTTCGAGAAGAGCATCAGTCTGGGCATTGAAGCCGCCACTTTCGATATCCACCACTACTGGTAAAAAACCTCTGAATCGCTGTGATATAGGATATAAATTTTCTTGGTGTGTCATGTGTATTTAGGTTTCAAGCCGCCAATTTAGAGTATGTCCTGCCGCTAACGGCACTAAATAGGAATCTCCGTAATCCATCTGCTTCGGCACTTGCCATGGATCACGAACTAATGAGATAAGTTCAGAATTTTTTTCTAAGCCATAAAATTCGGCGCCATTTATACTTGCAAATTTTTCTAACTGATCTAACGCGCCTGCTCGCTCAAAAGCTTGCGCATACAATTCGATGGCTGCATGATGGCTAAAACAACCAGCACAACCGCAGGCACTCTCTTTATTTGCGCGAGGGTGTGGCGCCGAGTCTGTCCCTAAAAAAAATTTTTTTTCTCCGCTGGTTGCGGCTTTAATAAGAGCATTTTGATGCAGGTCTCGCTTAAGAATTGGTAAACAAAAGAGATGTGGTCTGATACCACCAGCCAGCATATCATTTCTATTAAAAAGCAAGTGTTGCGGCGTGATGGTGGCGGCGATATATTTATCGTTGTCTCTCACAAACTCAACACTGTGTTCGGTTGTGATATGCTCCAATATAATCCTCAACTCGGGAAACCTATGTTTTATTTGTGTTAGGTGACGATCAATAAATATTTTTTCGCGGTCGAAAATATCTACCGAACTGTCTGTCACTTCTCCATGGATTTGAAGTGGTATTCCCAGTTCTTGCATAATTTCAAAGACCGCATCTAAACCATTAAGATCTGTGACGCCAGATGCAGAATTAGTTGTTGCGCCAGCTGGGTAATATTTGCAACCAAAGATCAGACCTTGATTATGTGCGGTTCTTATACATTCTATTGATGTGTTATCGGTCAGATACATAACCATTAGGGGAGTCCAGTCGCTATCAGACGGTCTATGTTTAAGTATTGAGTCACGATACTTTTTAATTGACTCCGCCGACGTGACGGGAGGCGATAAATTTGGCATTATGATGCAGCGTTTAAAACAACGCATCGCTGCAGGAACTGTTGTTTCTAACGCGTCCTTGTCGCGAAGATGTGAGTGCCAATCATCGGGCTTTATTATTGAAATTCTGTCCATTGGCTAGATCATCGAACTAAAATTGAAAAGATTAGTTTTGTCTTAATGATAGCCTCGTAATCACAATGGTGCATTCTCTTTTTGTAAATAGTCGAATAAAAATTACACTCAGTCGCGACTGAAGGCTAACAAAATTTTACGAATCTTTATCCTGAATGAGCGCTGTGTAAACTAAGTTATTTGGCGTATTTGTCCAAATATGAGTCGATAATATTTTTTAAAGCTAAAAGACTAGCTAAGATAAAGAATGCGCCACATGGAAAATTGAAAATCAATACTTCAAAGTTCTCGCCGAAAGGCTGTATTACCCAGTTTTTGGCTACTGATCCGAATATTAGATGCATATTTTTAAAAATCGTACCTGCACCTAAAAGTTCACGTAATATTCCCACAACTGATATAACGACTAAAAAAGCGGTGCCGCAAACTAATCCGTCATATGCCGCTTGCACGACAGTCTTGTTGTATGCAATTACCCTTAGTCGGTCCCATATGACTCCATTAGTGGCAATGAGAGGGACGAAGATTCCTATCGAAGTGGATAGCGCGTAGGCAAAAGCTTGCATCACTAAATCGGTAATTGTCACCAGAGTAGCGACCACTAAAATGGCAAATGGAATCTTCGTTTTTTCAGTTAGTTTTTTACGATGTAATGAAATTAGAACATTTGAACCTATTAAAATGAGAAGGGTTGTAAGTCCCAAAGTAAGCGCATTAGACAAAGTGGTAGCAATTGCCAGCACTGGAGTCATGCCTATGAGCTTTACCAGCGTTAAGTTATTAGACCAAAGTTGTTTATTGTTTTTTTTAAAGAAGGAGGTATCGTTCATTAATTTATTCCTTCCATTTTTTTGAGTGAATCGTAGCCCCTATCAAGGATAGTCTTACTAAAGTTTAGTGTCGCGAATACCTGTCGTACAACTGCTCTCGGCGTTATGGTTGCTCCTGTAAATGAGTCAAAAGTTCCGCCATCGGGTATTAAACCCCACTCGACGTCAGTTGTGTTTGAGAGAGATCGTCCGGAAAATTGACTGATCCAAGGGCTCTTAGTGATTTCTATCTTGTCTCCTAGTCCTAGTGTTTCTTTATGGGAAGTTACGCGGACTTCAATAATATTTCCCGCCATATCAATACTAACAAGTATTTTGATGTCGCCACTGTATCCTTCTCCAACGGCTGGAATTATCAACGCTACCGGGATGCCGTTATTCTTAACAACATGATAATCGCTGCCGTTATCAAGCCCGAGTGACCTCAAGTGCGTTTCAGGCACCGATAGTGACTTAATAAAAACGTCCCCATTATAATAACTTTTGGGTATGAGTTTCAGTAACTTTTCCTTTTTGGACGAGAGAATATTTGAAGAAATAATTTCTTTCGTGAGGGAGTGCACAAAACCCAATACCAGCATAAATAGAATAGCAGACACACTAACGAGCACGATTCTTCGCAGGTTTGCCTTACTTGTCATCTATTCTTTTCGCTATCAGCAATTATAACGGTATATTTATCAATCGTTGGGGCTATGAAGTTGGCTGTGAGGACTGCAAAGGCTAAGCCGTCCGGATAATCACTCCAGCCTCGCAAGAAGAAAACTAAAATTCCAATGAGAATTCCAAAGGTAAGACGACCAGCTGCGCTCGTTGCAGAGGATACAGGATCAGTAATTATAAAAAAAGCGCCGATCATTGTCGCCCCGCTGAAAAGGTGGAAGATTGGGGACCCTAAACTCGCAGAGCTCCCAGAATCCCAAAAAACAAGTGATAAAATTGCGATGCTTCCTAACATTCCAGCGGGTGCATGCCAGGTAATTATTTTGGAGATGATTAAGAACAAACCACCCAAAAGAAAACCTAGGTTAACCCATTCCCAACCAACTCCGGCCCACCCACTCTCCGAAAAGATTTCTTTTTCGGAGTAAAGTTGGGTTACAAGAAGACCATTATTTTGCTTGAAAACCTCAAGCGGGGTTGCGCCAGTAATACCATCGAATTGCTGTATGTTACCAATTATAATCATGATCGAATCAATCAGCGTCAGGTTCTGGGCCTCGCTAGAGTAAGATGGGTCCGCAGCAACCCATTGACTCATTGAAAAAGGAAAACATAATAATAACGTTGCGTAGCCCACCATTGCAGGGTTGAAAGGGTTGGCTCCGAGGCCGCCATAGGCATGTTTTCCTATCAGAATTGCTACAAAGCACCCTATGATGGGTAACCACCAGGGGCAAAGAGGAGGTAGTGATAAGCCAATTAAGACGGCAGTTAAAACGGTGCTAAAGTCTTGCAGGCAATAATTAAGCGATTTTTCTCTAAGGCTGAGTGCAACAGCCTCAAAGATTACTGAACTGAAAATGCAGATAAAAACGTTTAAAGAAACACCCCAACCGAAGTGCCAAGAGAGTGCTAAGAAACCAGGGAAACAAGCTAAAATGACTAGCAGGGCTATTTGGTCACCGGTTCGATCGGTGGCATTGAGCATAAAACTAGACATTCACATTATCCCACGGAATCCAGAAAAAGCCATAGACATTAGTCCCATTGTAATCAAGGCAATGGGACCTCCTTGGAGGTGAATGGGGATGTGTGGGCCAGTTATTTTTTGCTGTAGGTTTGCAAATGAAATTAATACGATGGAAAAACCAATTCCCGCGCCAAGGCCATGAGACGTTGCTTGAAAAACTGACGTAACGTTCTCAGAATTCTGCAAGGCGATTCCTAAAACTGCTGAATTAATAAATAAAAGTGGAAAGAAAATATTAAAAATTTTATCGGAGCACACGTTATATTTCTTGATAAAAAATTTGTGAAGCCATACGACTGCAGTAATTAATAGCATGAAGGAAAGGGTGCGTAAATAAACAAGGTGTAGCGACTCAAGAATTATTTTTTCAAAACAATAATTAACGCCCGCGCTAATCGTCATCACTGAAGTTGTTATCAGGGATATAATGGGAACGGCTTTCCTATCTTCAGAAAGACGCATAGAATCAGACACGCCTAGGGTTTGCACTAATACATAGTTATTGCTGAGGCTAGCCACAAAAATTAAGTAAGTGAATTCTTCTATTGTGAGCATCCTTTATCTCCAATAAACCAGAAATGTCAGCACCCAATTTTGCCAAGGTTTGACTCTTCAATGATTTTAGGTTACTCGCTGTCCCGGAGAGGCTCCAATGTCAGGTTCAAGTAAATAGATACCGGTTTCTGAGCTTGCGGCAAGCACCATTCCATGAGAAGTACCAAATCGCATTTTGCGAGGAGCTATATTCGCTATCATCAATGTAAGCCTACCTTCCAGTTGCTCAGGGCGATAAGCAGATTTTATACCTGAAAAGACTTGTCTTTTTTCCGTGCCGATATTCAATGTAAGTTTAAGTAACTTATCTGATCCTTGAACTGTCTCAGCTTTAATGATTTTTGCGATCCGGAGATCCATTTTTTGAAATTCTTCAATGTTGACCTCTTCAACTGCTTTTAGGTTGACTACGGCCTTGATTTCAGTTGTTGATGTTTCGTTTGAATCGACACTATTTGATGCTAGCATTGAATTGATTGATTTTTTGTCGATTCTTTTGAGCATAGGTGAGAAAGTTTCAATATGGTGATTTTTCAGTGGCTCAGTTATACCACTCCAATTTAATTCATCATTCAAAAATATCTCACTGGCTTTAGCTGTCTTGGGAAGGATCGGCTTTAGGTAGATCATGAGTATGCGGAACAAATTGATTCCCAATGAACAGATTTCTTGCACTTCTTGCTTGTTTCTCGGATCTTTATTTAATTTCCAAGGCTCAGACTCCGCGATGTATTCATTTATTGAATCTGCCTGAGCCATGATCAATCGAACTGCTCCACTAAAATCTCGATTTTCGTAAAGACTAGCAATCTTATCGGAAACACCCGATACCTTTTCCAAAAGTTTAGCATTATGGATCTTTGCAGACAAAACGCCAGCATTACCATGGGTTATAAATTTTGCGCATCTACTGGCAATGTTCACCACTTTCCCAACGAGGTCACTGTTGACTTTTTGAACAAAATCATCGAGATTTAAATCCACATCATCGATTGAGCGAGATAGCTTACTCGCGTAGTAGTATCGGAGATATTCGGGATTTAAATGTTCTAAATAGCTTCTTGCATTTATAAAGGTTCCTCTAGATTTGGACATTTTGAAACCATTTATTGTTACAAAGCCATGCACCGCAATTTCGGTGGGTGTGCGGAAACCAGTGCTTTTGAGAATGGCGGGCCAAAATAAAGCGTGGAAATTGACTATATCTTTGCCGATAAAATGATAGAGCTCTGCAGTGCTTTCGGGGCTCCAGAAAGCATCGAAATTGATATCATGTTTTTTGCATAAAGCTTTAAAACTGGCCATATAACCAATTGGTGCATCAAGCCAAACGTAAAAATATTTATCTAATGTGTCTGGAATTTTAAAGCCAAAATAAGGAGCATCTCGACTTATATCCCAATCTTTCAGGCCATCGTTTAGCCACTCACGCAACTTATTAGACACCTCTGTTTGTAAATGTCTGTCCGAGGTCCAAGATTTCAAGTAATCAGTAAATTCTGATAGCTTAAAAAAATAGTGTAGCGATTCTTTATTAATAGGAGTAGTGCCAGAGAGGACTGATATAGGGTTAATTAATTCTGTGGCTTGATATGTAGCACCGCAGGATTCACAATTATCACCATACTGATCAAGCGCCTTACACCTGGGACACTGTCCTTTTATATAACGGTCTGCTAAAAAGATTTTTTTCTTCGAATCGTAAGACTGCACAACGGCTCTTTGAGTGATGTAACCTCGGTCGACTAAACGTTTGTATATTAAATTGACTAATGTTTTGTTTTCATCAGTATGTGTAGAGTGATAGTGGTCAACATTAATCAAGAAGTCAGAAAAGTCAGCTTCGTGGGATGCTTGCATTTTCTTTATGTGTTCTTCCGGAGAAATCTTTTGCTCGTCCGCTTTTAGCATTATTGCCGTGCCGTGCGCATCATCGGCACACACGTAGTAACAATTGTTACCGCGTAATTTTTGGAATCGGGTCCAAATGTCTGTTTGCGTGTACTCAAGTATGTGCCCAAGATGCAAAGGCGCATTAGCGTATGGGAGCGCGCTGGTGACAAGTATGTTTCGGACAGCAGACATTAAGGTTGATGGCCAGACTAAGAAAATAAGAACTTTAATCATATATAGTTTGAACTAAATTTTCATTTGTTATTCTTGCAAATATTGTTAGTTTATTAGAGGGAAATTATATTTTGCGGGGTGAATTTTGATTAATAATGTAAAAAGTGTTGTTGCAGTTGCTTCGGGTAAAGGCGGAGTAGGGAAGTCGACGGTTGCAGTTAATTTAGCTTTAGGATTATGTCATGGAGGCTACGAAGTAGGGCTTTTAGATGCGGACATTTATGGTCCAAGTATTGCTAAGATGCTTGGTGTAAATGAGGGTACACGTCCAGAATCTATTGATGGAAAAAAAATTTCACCCATAAAAATTTTTGGGTTAAGTACCATGTCAATGTCTTACCTTGTAACAGAAACGACCCCAATGGCGTGGAGAGGTCCTATGGCCTCGGGTGCTTTAAAGCAGATGTTACATTGTACCGACTGGGGGACTCTGGATGTTCTTTTGGTAGACATGCCTCCAGGTACAGGTGATATTCAACTCACGCTCTCGCAACAAATAGCTCTCGCAGGAGTGATTATAGTAACAACGCCTCAGGATATCGCTCTGTTGGATGCTAAGCGTGGAATTGAGATGTTTAGTAAAATGCATGTTCCTATTTTAGGAGTGGTTGAGAATATGGCAATGCATGAGTGTAAGTTTTGTGGTCAGAGCCAAGAGATTTTTGGGACTGGCGGTGGGATAGCGATTGCCTCGGAGTACAACACCGTTTTACTTGGACAATTAGCATTGGATAAGGATGTAAGGGAGTATGGTGATCGGGGCATACCGGTGATAGCAGCGGATGCAACAAGCAAAGCTGCCCTCGCTTGCATAAGCATGGCAGATTCAGTAGGAAGAATTCTTTCAAGTGGACAAAAAAATGAACCGGAGTTAGTTATAGACTAATTTAATTAGAAGATAAAACTTTCTGCGATCGATGGCTATCTATGTCAGCTTTTATCGCCAGATTGATAGTATACTGCTTGGAGCAATAACGTATGAGTATAAAGTCAGATAGGTGGATCAGAAAGATGGCCACAGAAATGGGAATGATAGAACCATTCGAAGGAAGGCAAATCAAAGATATCTCCGGTAATAAAGTTATATCCTACGGAGTATCAAGTTACGGATATGATGTTCGCTGTGCTGACGAATTTAAAATTTTCACTAATGTGCATTCCAAAACAGTTGATCCCAAGCGTTTTGACTCGGACGCTTTCGTCGACATCTCTGGTGACTTTTGTGTAATTCCACCAAATTCCTTTGCATTAGCAAGGACTGTTGAATACTTCAGGATCCCCCGCACAGTGCTCACCATTTGTCTTGGAAAATCAACTTACGCGAGATGCGGAATCATTGTGAATGTGACCCCCTTAGAGCCTGAATGGGAAGGGCACGTGACTCTTGAGTTTTCAAATACTACCAATCTGCCGGCAAAAATATATGCTAACGAAGGGGTGGCGCAGATGGTGTTCTTTGAATCGGATGACCACTGTGAAATTTCTTATGCCGACCGAGATGGAAAGTATCAGAAGCAACGGGGGGTAACACTTCCCAGAGCATAAGTGTTGAATGATTACCTAGTCAGGGATTTAGGAGCGCGTCCCTTAACTCTAACGCCTGCTGCTGCAGTTTTTGTGTGTTCTCGGGACCGGTTCGCAATAATTGCTTTTGGATTGGAGATAAGTTTTCAAGATCTGGGTCAGCAAATTGATAAAGAACGGACTCCTGTGACAATGCAATTGGTCGCGCTATTATCGGCGTGGATAGAATTTGCTCAATTGATTGCAAGATAATCCCATCCATTTGTCGAGAGCTGTAGCCCATTTCTGCAAAAGCGGCCTCTAATAGTGGCCGGGTGGTATGAAATATTTCTGCTATTAATTCCATGTCTAAGCCTAATATGACACCAATGGTTTTGTTGTAACGCTCGTAATTCCCTGCATTTAAGAGAAGCTCATTACCAGTCTTATGGACAGTAAACTCTCCCTCAGGCGTATTTAAAGGGAAGATTTTACTTAATATAACTCCGCGTGATAAACCATCAAAATAGCTTGCAGCTCTTCGGAAGAGGTCATCTTTGGTGATCCATCGAATAAAAGATGAGTCCGACGAAATATTAGTCAAACTATCTCTTAAGAAAGAGTCACTTTCATTTAGTGCTGGCAGAATTACTTGTTCTGCGACCGTTTCGTCGCTTCCCTTGGAAACTAACCCTGCAGTTGATATGGGAATTTTCGCTTCGGGAATTATTGGCTCTTTAGGTATTGCGGGGGCGGTTGCATCCGTTTCGTCGGTGGAAACAGGCGAGGAATCCATATTTTCGGCTTGGTGGGTAACAAAGGCTAAAGTTGAAACCAAAACGGCGATAGTTATACACAGTAAAATGATATAGACATTTGATCTTTTTAAAAGATTGGAATTGTTCATTTGTCACCCAGATTTTTAGCAATCATTTGCTCACCATTTATTACAGCATTCTGAATTAACATATCATAGGAGTCATTATTTTCTATTTGTTCCGATTTTACTAGAAAATATGTCCAGTTTTTTGCGAACCATAAAGTTGTGTGACGATTTTTGTTGTCCCGTTTTCTTGATAGAACTATTGTTTCAATTGATCCAAGTGGGGTTTCAATGGTTTCTTCACCAACTTTTCGGTATTTATAAAGTTGTTTTTTTCCACGGTTAATGACAACGTATTCAAAAACAAATTTCCCTTCAACTAAATCGCGCTTCAATTGCAAACGATGAGTGATAGTGTCGTAAGCATGGGCTGGCACAAAGACTTCCGTAACCTCCCCCTTCTTTTTATATACAACTTTATTTTCGCTCCATAAGAACGTTTGCTCCTCGTGACGAATTACTCCAAAAAAAGAACGTTTATCATATGAGTACAAGGGTATCAATTTACCATTGTCATCAAACTCATATCTCGATAATTGAGTTAAAGTGCCAAAAAGAGATGATGCATCTAAAATATCTTCATAGATGTTGTTGGCTAAAGAGACAGTTCTTTTCGCTTTTATTGGGATGCCATTGTACGTTGCCGTATATTCTGCAATCGTTTCGACTATCACCGCGTCTGAGGTTGACACATTACAGAGAATAGGGGTTGCGGCTAAAAAACTTAGAAGAAGCAGGAATGCTTTTTCCGTCGCACCGTACGCTGGGATCAAATTGATTAGTTTCAAGGGCAAAATCCACCATCGTGTGTCTGACTAGTTTTATTGAATTGTTGTCCCATTTTGGGTAGCGGAATGCCATCAAAGATAGCGATTCCATTTTTCAGCGCTAAGCGCTTATCGCAAAACCACTGAACTGCCAATGGGAAGATAATGTGTTCCATTTTAAGCACTCTCTTGGCTAATGATTCTGGACTTTCATCGGGATGAATTTTTATTTTTGCTTGGAGAATGTAAGGCCCGTCGTCGAGGTTCTCATTGACGAAGTGCACTGTCGCGCCTGCTGAAGAATCGCCAGCCTCTATTGCTCTTTGATGAGTCTTCAACCCTTTATGTTTTGGCAGGAGTGAGGGATGAATGTTAATTATGTTGCTGTGGAAGCGGCTCAAGAATATATTGCTCAGAATACTCATAAATCCAGATAAAAGAATTAACGTTGGGTTGAATTTTTCCACAGTTTTGGCAAGGGTAAGGTCAAACTCATCGCGATTGTTAAATTGAGTATGATCAAGAGTAATTGCGGGGATGCCAGCGAGTTTTGCCCTTTCTAAGCCAAAGGCATTCGCTCGATTGCTGATTACAGCGACAATTTCGGCGTTAAATTTTCCTGCATTTCGGGCATCTATTATTGACTGGAGATTAGTGCCACTACCCGAAATAAGAATAACGATCCGATTTGTAGCATTATTTTTTACCATATTTATGAACGCTCAAAACAGACTCTGACCTCTGATGTATCTGTTGTTTGGACATGTCCAATTAAAAATGGTTCCTCACCTGATTTTTTGAGCACTGTTAATGCTTGGTCGATGTCTCGGGGAGAAACACAAATTACCATGCCAATTCCACAATTGAATGTGCGATACATCTCATGCATGTCAAGGTTTCCTTTCTGCTTTATCCATTCAAAAACTTTTGGTATTTCCCAAGAAGAACAATTTATTTTTGCTTTACTATTTGGTGGAAGAAACCTCGGTATATTTTCGAGTAGACCTCCACCGGTGATATGAGCGAGGCCATGAATTGGTACCTCTTTATGAAGCTTTAGCACTGATTTTACGTAAATTTTAGTTGGTGTCATCAGTAAATCGATGAGAGGGTTATTGTCAATATGCTCATTGAAAACAGGCGTTTCACATTCCTCTAACACTTTCCGAATTAATGAAAAACCATTAGAATGGGGACCGCTAGATCGGAGCGCGAGGAGAGAATCGCCTGGACTCACTTTGCTCCCATCTATAATCTTGTTTTTCTCAACGACTCCGACGCAAAATCCTGCGAGGTCATAATCAGTTCCCCCGTACATTCCTGGCATTTCTGCTGTTTCTCCTCCAATTAACGCGCATCCTGAGAGCTCACAACCATTCGCGATACTCTTGATAACAGATGCTGCGGTTCGTATATTTAACTTTCCTGTTGCGAAGTAATCTAAAAAAAATAGAGGTTCAGCGCCGGAGCAAATAATGTCGTTAACGCACATTGCCACAAGGTCTACGCCAACGTTTTGGTGCTTTTCATATGTTGTAGCTAGTTTTAATTTTGTACCCACGCCATCTGCGCTGGATACAAGAACAGGCTGGCGATATGAGGTAGGCATTTCGAAAAGCCCCCCAAAACCGCCAAGACCGGATAAAACCTCTGGTCTATTTGTCCGTGTTACCGAGTCTTTGATTTCTTCTATGAGTTGTGCCCCCGCATCAATATCGACCCCGGAATTTTTGTAGCTAAGAGATTGATTTTTATTGTTCATATAGACTCATGGTATTAAAAATACATTTATTTTAGGAGTAATAACCAAATTTTTCATCAATCTCTGGTATATTGATGTTGTTAATGTGGAGATTAATTTGAAATCTTTCGCCTACCTCATTTCTTTGTCTCTGACCTTGTTTTTTTATCCGTTAAGTATGGGAGAACAGGTCAATAACCTCTACAGTACAGAAGTTTTAATTCCCAATCAAAGCCGTCTCGCTAAAGAGCAAGGTTTACGGGATGCTTTACGAAAAGTGGTGGTCAAATTAACGGGGAATAGCAAGTTGGCCTCAGCAGATGAGCTTGTTGAGGCACTCAATAATCTTGATGATTACATCGAAGTGTGGGGTTATTCGGATGCGCCTGACACAACTTTGAATAACTCAGAAAAAATCGGTCTGAAAGTAAGTTTTTCTCCCACCGTTATGGAGAGATTTTTACGTGTTCAAAAATTTCCGCTTCTACCGTCGAATCGACCTTTGATATTGCTTTGGATATTAAGTGACGATCTGGAACTTGGACGTCAATTCGTTAACATTCAAACTCAGCCCAACATAGTGAATCTAGTGAAAAATAAGCTGGATCAGCGAGGTATCCCATTTGTATTTCCAAATTATGATCTTGAAGACGCTTTTGCTCTTCCCATCCAAAACGCTTGGCGACTAGATGCTGAAATTATTGCCGAGGCATCCCAAAGATATGAGAGTGATGTTTGGTTAATGCTGCGTTTTTACAAAACATCCACAGGTAAAATTCGAGGCGCATGGCTTTATCAAGCAGCGGGTGTCAGGAAATTAGGTGACTATCGGTCAGCCAATATTTCCGATTTTTTAAACGTTTCCTTAAACAAAATTATTGATGAGGTAGCTGATCATTACATCTTTATTCCTCAGACGGTACAAAATCGTGTGTTATTAACAATTAATGGGATTAGTTCCTATTCCGATTATAAAGAGTTAATAAGCAATCTTACGCGGCTGGAATTCGTAAAAAACATTCAAACTTCGGAAGTATATGCATCGAGAGTTTCAATTGCTGTTGATGTCGAGGACGAGGTTCACAGACTGTATAAGTCTCTATTGAGGAGCGGCACATTCCTTCCCGTTGTTTCTGAACAATCTTTTGATTCTGGTGAAATTGCACTGCGTTGGGTAAAAAAGTGAGTCAGCTCAGCTTGGCTGTCGCGTTAGATACCGAAGCTACTTTCGAAAATTTTTATGCTCCGTTTGGAACGCTTCAGCATACTGCAATGAAGTGTTTGTCGGAACGATCTGAGGAGTATATTTTTTTATCGGGTAATGCGGGGACTGGATTATCTCATTTGCTGCAAGCTGCTTGTAAACTTGAAAGAGATTCAATCTATTTAAATTTGGGACTATTGGATGGTAATTCTACAGATAAAATTTTCGACGGCTTGGAACAAATGTCTCTTGTATGTTTGGATGACATTCATATTATTTTATCAAACCAATGCAGGCAAAAAGCAATTTTCCACTTTTTTAACCGTTGCTCTGAAAACGGAACTCGTTTGGTCCTCGCCTCTCATAAAAGACTAAACTCAATAAATATTCGTTTTCCTGATTTAGTTACTCGGCTGAAGTCAGGAGTAGTGTTGCATTTCGAGGATTACAGAGATGATGATCTTCTAAACCTTATTAAATATAGAGCGACATTGATGGGATTAAATTTCACTCATGACTGGGCTGTTTACATATTTAACCGCACAAAACGGACTGCTGGTAGCGTAGTAGACGCTCTGAGGAAAATTGATCTTAAGGCTTTAACTGAAAAGCGACCGATTACATTACCCCTAATTAAGTCAGCATTAGATCTCTGATCACTTGTCAAGTTTCCTCAAATAGGGCAGTCATGACAATAGAGGTAAAGCCCTCGGGGATCATTTAAATCGGAAGTCTTTATTATGTGATCGATAGTTAGGTCAATCGGGGCAACAGCCTTTGGATGGAAGACTTCATTAAGTGATAGCGCTTTCAATAACTGCAATCCATGTGCGCTAAAGCTTCTGACGAGTTGTTGAAACAGAGTGGTTGGCGATTCTTTAAATTCTATCTCGTACTGATCTAGTTTTGCGAGCTTTGCAGCAATTACAGTTGCATCCTTCAAGTCACCCAATTCATCAATTAGTCCGTATCTCAGAGCGTCTTCACCGGTCCAAACTTTTCCTTGAGCAATACTTGAAACATGCTCAGGCTCAAGGTTACGTCCACTTGAAACCAAGTTGATGAATCTGTCATAAATATTATTTACACTCAGTTGATAAAGAGCTTTTGCTTGGGATGTCATTGGTTGATCGAGTTGCATAATGGACGCCATTGGCGATGTGTCTGGGCCATCTGAGTGGACGCCAAGGGAGGTAAGGCTTCTCGAGAAGTTTGGAATAACACTATAAACCCCAATGGAGCCAGTGAGTGTTGTTGGCATTGCCAAGATCCTGTCAGCCTCTGCAGCTATCCAATAGCCCCCAGAGGCAGCGTAGCTTCCCATTGATATGACTACTGGTATTTCTTTTGCCCTCACTGACGCGATAGCATCGCGTATTACCTCTGCTGCAAAGACCCCTCCGCCAGGACTGTCGATACGAAGAACTAATGCAGATAAGCTCGGATCATCTCTCGACTGAGTGATAGCCGCTGCTAATGAATCACCACCAATTGTGCCAGGCGGCTGATGCCCATCTGAGATCGTTCCAACTGCGGTTATTACTACTACTTTCTGTTGAGGACTTAATATTCTCCTAGAATTTTCTGAATCAATTTTGTTCAAATAATCATGATAACCTATACTATCCATTTCGCCTTCAGGGTTGGTGATTAAATCCTCTAGATACTGTTTGGTCTCGGTACGAGATAATAACCGGTCGATCAGGCCTTTTGATTTGGCTAATTGCGCTGCGTCGCCGTTATGAGAATGCAAATGTATGTCCAATCGATTTGAGTAGTCTGCTACAGTTCCCGCGGGCAACTGTCTCAACTCTTCTATTTTTTCACAATAAAACTGCCACAAGGAATCAATGAGTTTTTGACTTTGATTACGGGTTTCTGGTGACATTTTGTTAGATGTCAAAGACTCTGTGGCGCTTTTGAAGTTTCCCACTCGAAATACATGAACGTCAACTTTTAGTGTGTCTAAAGCTTCTCGAAAATAATTCCTGTATGCTCCGTAGCCAAATAACTGAACTGATCCAAGTGTATTAAGAAAGATTTTATCCGCATGAGCCGCAAGAAAATATTGTTGTTGAGAGTAGTTATCGGCGAACGAAATGATTGGTTTTTTAGTCGCTTTGAAGCGCAAGAGCGCATTTCCGATTTCAGTTAATTTGCTTATTCCTCCATTCTCTAAGCTGTCTAAACTAAGTATTAGATGACTAATCCTACGGTCGTTTGCCGCAACATCGATTGCCCTTACCACGTCTCTTGTGAGAGTTTCTTGACGCTTCATAGCACTTTGGTCAAATATCTCTCCTATTGAATCAATACCTTTTTTTTGATCTACTAGCTGACCTTCCAGCGTGACAATCAGTGCGCCTTGCTCGGGGACCGATATTCCTTGATTTGAAAATGCGGAAATGCCGAAAAAAATGATGATTATCAAAAGTGTCATCCCAAGTAAGGCCCTCACAAAGGTTACAACACCGTTGAAGAAATTGAGAATCTTTCTAAAAGCTGATTTCTTTCTCGTCATGACTCTCTCCGGGTAAAGATTTTATTTTTTGTTTACACCTCGCATGCGTCATTGCAGAAAGGAACAAAAGTATGACTATTATTAGCTCGACCAAATCAAGCGGATGAGCATTAATACCAAAGACTTTTTCTGTTGCGATACAAAAATAAAGCAAAGTAACAAAGCACATCCATATAAATGTCCTTGTGTTTCCGCGTATGAGACCGCGAGTAAAAATAACTAATGGCAGGGAAAGCAGACAAAAAACCCAAGGAAGATCTTGTACAAGCGCACTAATCGGAATGATTAAAATCAGGGTGCCAAAGCACCAGAGTGTAAAATGCATCGATAAAGTCATAATAGTTTTAGTTTTCATCAAAGAGTGTCACATAAGCCTTTTTGTTAAACGGGCTATGGTTCTACCCTGCGTGCGGCAGATTTGCCGTTCTTCAGGTGACAATTCATCTGATTCTACATGTGAAGAGCCATAAGGTGTCCCGCCATGTTTTGTTTTGTTGAGCGCGGTTTCCGAATAAGGTACACCACACAAAATCATACCATGATGAAGAAGAGGAATCATCATAGATAGCAGTGTCGATTCTTGACCGCCGTGAAAACTTGAGGATGAAGTAAAAACACCGGCTGGTTTTCCAATTAAACCCCCGCTCAACCACACATCAGCCGTGGAATCGAAAAAATATTTTAATTCCGCAGCCATATTTCCGAAGCGTGTGGGGCTCCCAACTAAAAGTCCTGAACATTCAGCAAGGTCTGATTCCTTGCAATGTAAAGGGCCATCATAAGAATCCGCCACTGAGGTTAATTCGCCATGTCTGTTGATGGTGGGAACAGTACGCAACCGAGCCTCCATCGCCTCAGATTCCACTCCCAGCCTCAACTGCTCTGCGAGTTTCTCTACGTGACCAAACCGACTATAGTATAAAATGAGTATATATGGGGGATTCATAGGTTCTGCTTCGATTCTGATTTAATTGACGGTCTCGGCCTCCACGTTTTTAGTCAGCATTGCCCATTTAAAATGCGTCCTAGTAAGAAGTGCACTAATATACGATGTAAACGTTGTTGATGGAGCTATGATAGTAAACTTAGTCATAGTTTTTTTTAGGTTATGAAAATTGTTGTGAAACTCAAAGCACTACTCTTCGTTATGACTCTAATTAGTTGCGAGTCACATGAAACGTATGCTTTGCGGAGTGGTAAAGTAGTAGATTTTGATGATTTGCAAGGTCGATGGGTTCTCATCAATTATTGGGCTATTTGGTGTGCCCCTTGCAGAAAAGAAATTCCTGATCTAAATGAGTTTGCGAGAAATAACAGTAACAACGTCGCTGTGTACGGTGTTAACTTCGATGGAGTGCAAGGGAACGCGTTAGATGAGCAGGTGAAAAGCCTAAATATCAAGTTCGATACGTTTCTTCTTGATCCGAGATTTCGTTGGGACCTAGAAAAAAGTGATATTTTGCCGGAGACATTGATAATCAACGAAAATGGAGAGCTGCGCCACAGACTAATTGGTCCTCAGACGATTGCAGACCTCAGTGAGTTGATACCAGGTACATTTTGATTTACGAGCGTAAATATTTTTGAGCGGAGTTGTTAAGACGATGGCAGTGCTTTTTACGGAGATTGTGACTGAGGTGCATCACTGGAATTGCACTTTGTTTAGTTTTAAGACCACGAGGGAGAGGAGCTTTCGTTTCAGAAATGGGCACTTCACAATGATTGGACTCCCATCGGATGGAAAGCCACTGTTGAGAGCTTACAGTTTTGCCAGTGCCAATTACGAGCCGGAATTAGAGTTTTTTAGCATCAAAGTGCCGGATGGGCCGCTCACTGCAAAGTTGCAGCTGCTTAAAGTAGGGGACAAGGTGCTTGTTGGAAAAAGATCCAACGGTACGTTAGTCACGGATAATATGTTGCCGGGTAAAACCCTGTACCTAATAAGTACAGGCACTGGACTGGCACCATTTTTGAGCATCATCAAGGATCCAGAAATCTATGATCAATTTGAACGCATAGTTCTTACTCACTCAGTGAGATGGTTATCGGAGCTAGCTTATTCAAATTACTTAGAGGACGAGCTTCCGGGAGACGAGTATATGGGGGACATTGTGCAAAGAAAGCTTGTATATTACCCCTCAGTTACTAGAGAACCCTTTCGTAATCAAGGGCGGATTACAGATTTGGTGAGGACCGGCAAGCTTTTTGTTGACTTGAAACTCCCTTTTCCAACCCTAGTAGATGATAGGTTTATGATTTGTGGGGGACCCAGCATGTTGAAGGAGTTTTGTGCTATTTTAGAATCAAAAGGGTTTGTGGAGGCAAGGAATGGACGACCGGGGCACTATGTTATTGAGCGTGCATTCATTGAATCTTGAGTGTATTTACCTGTAGTTAAGGTTTAAAAACTTCCATTGCACCAGGTCGTCTAAGCATCTTGTTGACCTCATCTAAATGCATTGTTTCCTCAGTGATCATTTCTCTCGCATATTCCTCTAACAGGACGGAAGCATTCGACTCGGCGAGCTTTAAGAGCCTGTAGTACATTTTCAAAACGCTCTTCTCATGCTCCAAACTCTCGCGAAGAATGTCACCAATATCGTGACGTTCGGTTTCAAGTAGCGCTCCGATTTTCAAGGATGGGTGGCCTCCCATTAAGGTCACCAGCTCACCTGCTCTATGCGCATGCATCAATCCCTCACTTGCATTAGCTTTCATCCAATCAACAATTGGTATCCGATTATATCCATATACCATCAAAGCATAATGAGAATATCGAACAACGCCGGCTAATTCTGCCTCCATAATTTCGTTAAGTATATCGATAGCAGGTTGATTATTTCTGTCATCCATTGAGCAGTCCTAAAGAAGTCATTTAAATCACTAAAAACTATTACTACAATGGTATATCCACTGAATGCGTGTGTCCACTCGGTTTTAAATTGTGATACGTAATTCTGTTCTATGATTTACTGGGTAAAGGCAGATTTTTGTGAATTGTTTGTAGACTCGATTTAAATAATTTCGGTGTGCTCGCAAGAATATGTCCGGTTGATAGATATTTTTCTGCCCCTTGAAAATCACTTACCATTCCACCAGCCTCTGTTACAATTAGAGCACCCGCGGCGATATCCCAGGGGTTTAAATACATTTCCCAGAACACATCCAAACGACCAGCAGCCACATAGGCAAGGTCGAGAGATGCTACTCCCATTCGTCGGATTCCCGCTGAGTTTTTTGCAAATTCACGCATCGTTTTTAGATAACCGCTCATATAATTGAATGATGGAGAATTAAAGGGAATTCCCGTACCGTAGAGGGCGCCCTCACTGGAACGTCGACCTGACACTCGAATGCGTCGTCCATTTAGAAATGCGCCGTTGCCTCGACTCGCGGTGAATTCCTCTCGTTTGAATGGTTCCAAGACTACGCCATGCTCCAAGTTGCCTTTTGACAAACATGCAATTGAAACCGCAACGTGTGGAATTCCTCTGATAAAGTTAGTGGTACCATCCAGAGGATCTATTATCCATTCGAACTCGCTCTTGGGATCACCACTTTTTCCAGTTTCTTCCCCGCGGAAGCTATGGTGCGGGTAAGCTTTGCTGATATTTTGAATGATGGATTGCTCAGAGATTCGATCTACGTCCGTGACAAAGTCGTTACGCCTTTTTTCGTCTACCCTCACGACATCCAGGTTGTCTGCAGCCTTTACAATCATCTCGCCAGCAGCTCTAGCGGCTCTGAGAGCTATAGTGCACATCGGTTGCATATTATGAATCCGCGACTCACAGAATAAACCTCATGATACCAGATCATATCAATTCTGTTAAACTCTAGTGATTAGATCTATTTTATGTTTCGTATCTCCCGGGGGTTATAATGTTTCAACAAGGGTGCCGTGCTAATATCCGTATCGTTCTGGTAAACACGAGTCACCCCGGAAACATTGGAGGTGTAGCCCGGGCTATGAAAAATATGGCCCTTGATCAGTTATATCTTGTGCAGCCGAGGGAGTTTCCGGCCTCAAGAGCAGTGTGGAGAGCAGCTGGGGCGACAGATGTTTTAAAGACAGCAAAGATATTTGAGTGTGTCGATGATGCGGTAAGAGATTGTGGTTTAGTAATTGGAACGAGTGCGCGCGGGCGAAGAATTCCTTGGCCAATTATTAATCCCCGAGATTGTGGAGCTATAGCTTGGAAAGAATCCTCGGTTCATCCAGTAGCGCTTTTGTTTGGTCGAGAGGATCGAGGACTGACAAATGATGAATTACATAAATGTCATTATCATGTTCACATACCCTCAAATCATGAGTATAGCTCACTTAACCTTGCCTGCGCAGTGCAAGTGATTGTCTATGAAGTTTATTTGGCGTTTTTAGAGAAAAACGATTTAAACTTTAGTATGCAAACTGAGTGGGATCAGCCAGTAGCGAAAGTTGGAGATCTCGAAAGATTTCACACACATCTGGAGGAGACCATGAAAGAAGTTGGTTTCTACGATCCTAATAATCCAAAACAATTAATGACTAGGATGCGGCGCCTTTTTAGTCGCGTGAGAATGGATGAGATGGAAGTGTCGATTCTTCGTGGTCTGCTCTCGGCGGTGCAACGTAAACTAAATGGCTACACTAAAAAGTATGGCGAATAAGGTAAAAGTTAGGTGAAAATACCTGTAGTTGGACGTCAAGAGCTTCACAATTTTATAACAAATGGTGTGACAGATTGCATGTAGAGTCGCAGGCATACACACTGGGGGCGGAGCAGATGATGCGTTGTCCACGTTTGGTAGGTCTTAGAAGAACAGATTTTAAGCGAAACTTCCCGATGAAAATTTGGTATAGTTTGGACCGTTCTGATGGACAAAAGAAGGACACGTTTTTCTGGTGCTCTTGAGGGAGATTCAAAGCGAAAAGTTTTGCTAGCACAGTTAGTGAAGGAAAACAAACAACGTTAATTATGGAAAAGATGGAGCGATTTATGACATTGCCAATTTACTTGGACTACGCATCAACTACACCGGTCGACCCGGTCGTGGCAGATAAAATGATGGATTGCCTTACTACTTCAGGGAAGTTTGGGAATCCTGCATCCAGATCGCACGTGTTCGGTTGGGAGGCTGAATCCGCGGTGGAGGACGCACGTGCTGACGTGGCTAACATCATGGGTGCTGATCCGAGAGAGATTGTTTGGACTTCGGGAGCAACAGAGGCTAATAACCTTGCAATTAAGGGTTGTGCTCATTTTAACGTTCGAAGGGGAAAACATATCGTTACGTCTCGAATTGAGCACAAGGCTGTTTTGGATACTTGTAGGCAACTAGAGAGAGAGGGGTTCGAGCTGACATATCTGGATCCAGACGCAAACGGTCTTATTCAGCCAGAAATGGTGTCAGAAGCACTCCGAGGAGATACCACCGTTGTTTCAATAATGCATGTTAATAATGAGCTCGGCACACGGAATGACATTGCCTCTATAGGAAAAGTCTGCCGCGATAGGAAGATATTTTTTCACGTCGACGCCGCGCAAAGCGCAGGGAAAACTCCTATCGATGTAGAGGAAATGAATGTGGACATGATGTCTTTTTCTGCGCACAAATTGTATGGGCCCAAAGGCATCGGAGCGCTCTATGTCAGGCGCAAGCCCCGAGTGCGAATTGAAGCTCAAATTCATGGTGGTGGGCACGAGAGGGGCATGCGGTCTGGAACCTTACCCACGCATCAGATCGTTGGTATGGGAGAAGCGTTCAGACTCGGACGCGAAATGCTTGAATCTGAAACGGACAGGATCACCCGTCTTCGACATAGGCTTTGGGCGGGTGTTTCCGATATGGAGGAAGTCTATTTAAATGGGTCTGCTCAGCAAAGTGTCCCAGGAATTATTAACATCAGCTTTGCCTTTGTTGAAGGTGAGTCGCTAATTATGGCTCTGAGGGATTTGGCTGTCTCTTCAGGTTCTGCGTGCACCTCAGCGAGCCTTGAGCCCTCATATGTTTTACGCGCATTGGGGTTGAATGACGAAATGGCGCACAGTTCTATCCGATTCAGCATTGGAAGATATACCACAAAAGAGCAGATTGATGATACCATTGCAAAGGTCCGTAGGGCGGTAGAGAAGTTGCGTGAATTATCCCCGCTTTGGGATATGTTTAAAGATGGTATCGACCTTAATCAAGTGGAGTGGTCGGCTCACTAACGTTAATGTACTTTTAGTGCAAATTGCAACGAGTATGTTAAAGTATTAGGAATGGGCCATTGAATATAGCTAAATATTAAACTTTAGGAGGATTTGGAATGGCGTATAGTGACAAAGTCATAGATCACTACGAGAATCCAAGAAATGTGGGAAAACTAGACGATACGTCTAAATTTGTTGGTACGGGTATGGTTGGAGCGCCCGCTTGCGGGGACGTGATGCGGCTCCAGATTCAGGTGGATTCTGATGGTGTTATTGAAGACGCTAAATTTAAAACTTATGGTTGCGGCTCTGCAATAGCCTCCAGTTCTCTCTTAACAGAGTGGGTGAAGGGTAAGAACATAAACGACGCAGAGCAAATCAAAAATACAGAAATCGCGCAAGAACTAGCTTTACCGCCTGTAAAGATTCACTGTTCTGTGTTGGCTGAGGACGCCATAAAGGCCGCAGTTCGAGATGTGAGAGATAAGCAGGGGATATGAAACTGTAATGGCTATAACTATGACAGAGGCGGCTCAACTTCATGTGGCGAGGAACCTTTCAGCGAGAGAGAAAGGTATAGGAGTTCGATTAGGGGTAAAGACCACGGGCTGTTCCGGGCTATCTTACCTTCTAGAGTTCGTTGATGAGGCATTGAAAGAAGATCGTATATTCGATGTAGGCATAGTCAAGGTCTTCGTAGATCCTAAAAGCTTATTATTCCTTGATGGTACCGAGCTAGACTACGTCAAAGAAGGTATCAACGAGGGCTTCGAATTTAAAAACCCAAATGTAAAAAATGAGTGTGGGTGTGGAGAGAGCTTCCACGTCTAGTATATTCATTGACGCTTCAAGTGATTAAGTCGAAATCATATTTTGCAATATTTTCTCTTGAGATGGACTGGGCCATTGATCTGCTGTTGCTGAAATCCCGGTATCTCAATCTTCAGAAACAATTTCATCCCGACAAGTTTTTAATGAAAAGTAGTTTGGAAAAAAGATTAGCCATGCAAACCGCATCATTGATTAATGATGCCTATGACACATTAGCATCCCCTTTAAAACGTGCACAGTACCTTCTTGACCTTAGAGGTTATGATGCTCAGCCGGAGAGGCACACATCTTGTGATGGTTTGTTTTTAATGGAGCAGATTGAATTGCGAGAAGAACTCGAAATGATTGAGGGCCAGAACCAGAACCAGAATACGTGCAAGGATTTAAGTGAAAGATTGGGATCTTTTTCGACCAAAATTCAGCATCGATACGAAAGTTTGCAGAACGATTTTAGTGAAAGCTACGCAAAGGGGCTACTCGATAATTCCTTCAGCGTGCTTGGCAAAATGCAGTTTTTTGCCAAGCTATTAGATCAGGTTGAAGATCTGGAAAGTCGTCTGATTATTTGCGATTAATCTAATTGGAGCTCAAATGGCACTAATGCAGATAGCAGAACCGGGAGGCTTCCCCAGCGAAAGACGACAACAAATGCGTGCCGTTGGCATAGATCTCGGCACTACCAATTCTCTGATTGCAGTTGTCGAAGACGGTGCTCCAAAAGTACTGCCTGATAGCAATGGTGCTTTTCTTATCCCATCTGTTGTCCATTATGAAAAAGATGGAGATGTACTTGTTGGAGCCAACGCGCAGTCAAGGGTGTTAACGGATCCTTTGAATACTCTCAGCTCTATAAAGCGTTTATTGGGTCGAGGAATTACGGATATGCCGAGGCTTGGAAATAAGCTGCCCTATGAGGTTGAAGTGAGGGAAGGTGGCATGCCGACAATTCTCACGCGTTATGGTCCCGTAAGTCCCGTACAGGTATCCTCTGAAATTTTACGATGTGCAGTATCCGCAGGAAAGGCGTACTTTGGATCTGAGATTGACGGGGCTGTTATCACGGTCCCAGCTTATTTTGATGATTCGCAGCGTCAGGCTACCAAAGATGCTGCGACGCTCGCAGGGATCAAGGTGTTACGGTTACTTAATGAACCAACCGCCGCGGCAATTGCATATGGTCTTAATGAGTCGGAAGAGGGTATTATCGCTGTCTATGATCTTGGCGGAGGGACCTTTGATATATCAATTTTACGGTTGACTAAAGGTGTATTCGAGGTGCTTGCCACTGGAGGAAACTCGGCACTCGGCGGCGATGATTTTGATCGCGTAATAGCAGATTGGTTATGTGAGCAGACAGGTATAGGACCTTCGATAGATCCGTCAACCCAGCGATTGGTAATGACGGCTGCTAGGTCCGCTAAGGAGGATTTGACTCTGGCTGAGTGTACATCAATTACGACACTGGGGTGGCGGGGTGTCCTTAGCAGGGAACACTTTTATAAAATGATTGACTCTCTAATTAGTGAAACTATGCGGACTTGTAAACGAGTGATGAGTGACGCTAATGTTAAATCAAATCAGATAAGAGAGGTAGTTCTGGTTGGAGGTTCTTCCCGGATTCCATTGGTAAGGGAAAAAGTGAACGACTTGTTTGGGTGTAAAGCGCGCAGTGAGCTAGACCCAGATCAGGTTGTGGCGCTCGGTGCTGCAATCCAGGCTGACAATTTAGCCGGTAACCGTCAGTCGGAGGATATGCTTCTGCTCGATGTTCTTCCCTTGTCTCTCGGTATAGAGACAATGGGAGGATTGACAGAAAAAATTATACCTCGAAACACGACAATTCCCGTTTCAAAGTCGCAAGAATTCACCACTTTCAAAGATGGACAGACTGCAATGTCAATTCATATTGTACAGGGTGAGAGAGAATTAGTCAGTGACTGCCGTTCTCTAGCACGTTTTGATTTGCGAGATATTCCTCCTATGGTTGCCGGGTCTGCTAAGGTACTTGTAACTTATGAAGTAGATGCTGATGGATTACTAAATGTGAGTGCCATGGAAAAAACAAGTCAGGTAGTATCTCGAATCGAGGTTAAACCTTCTTACGGTCTAGACGAAAATGAGATACTACGGATGCTGGATGATTCGATTCGGTATTCCAAAGATGATATCTTAATCCGAAACCTACGTGAACAGCAGGTGGAGGCTGATCGGTTGATCGAGGATCTCACCTCGGCGCTTGATAGAGATAGTGACATGTTAACTAAAAACGAATTACTATCCCTTCAACAAAGCATAGCTGACTTGCGTATTTTTAGAGCTGAATGCAGCGACCACAATGAGTTATCGGTGCGAATTGGCAACGTAGCTAAAACAAGCGAGTCATTTGCTGAACGGCGTATGAATAAAAGTATTCAGTTAGCACTGGCTGGACAAACTTTAGAAGCATTAGAAAAGGGTTAATTATTATGCCTAGACTTGTTTTTTTGCCCCATCATGAAATATGCCCAGAGGGCGCGGTAGTGGACGCTGAGCAAGGAGAAAGTATCTGTGAAGCGGCCCTTCGCTGTGGTTTGGATATAGAACATGCATGTGAGATGTCGTGTGCATGTACGACCTGTCATGTGCATATTCGAAAGGGTTACGATGACCTTTCTGAAGCTGAAGAACTTGAGGATGACTATCTCGATAAAGCATGGGGCGTCGACCCTGATTCCAGGTTGAGTTGTCAAGTGATTCTTGGGGATAAAGACTTAGTTGTTGAAATCCCCAAGTACACTATCAATATGGTGTCCGAACGTCATTGACGGGAGAGAATTTATGAGATGGAGTGATATTAACGATATTGCCATTGAATTATGTGAACAATACCCCGAAACTGATCCGCAATATGTTAATTTTGTTGACTTGAGAGGGTGGATTGTGTCGCTAAGTGAATTTGATGATGATCCCGAACGTTGTGGTGAAAAAATCCTCGAGGCGATCCAAATGGCTTGGATCGATGAGAGAGATTAATTTTTCCAGCTAGCGACCGCAAATATTTTCAAATGACACCCTTGGGTTGCTAGCAATCTAATACTTTTTGTCCACCTTTCCGGTGTAGACAGCAGAACTGATTCAAGAGAAGGGTTTTTTGTTCTTGTCTGGTTTCCAGTTTGACACGCAACAGAAAAATGATCCTATACACCTGCATCCCAATCCTTTATATTTCTATAAGTTTGGGTAAGTGCAAAATCTTATTCTTTGAGATCTGCGGCGATTTATTTGCTTAGTATTATGATTCAAAAAAATATTTTGTGCCGGCGAGGTAGCAGAGTCTGCTATCTTTTTTTCACGCAAAATATGCCGCCCAATAGTTGCTTCTTCGTTTAATTTGAAAAACTTACATCCAACAACAAATTCGTTTGAGTCAAGATGCCATGCCGATAAATTTTTCGTTGGATTTTACCTAGCTAGTATATTAATTGAACATTCTTTCACCGGCCGATATTATTTTTGGTTGGTCGCATTAAAGGCGCCAGAACCTAATGCTAATTCGAACCTAGGGGAAGGTTGTCTTATTAACATCAAATCTATTCTAGAAGAGGGTGATCGGCATAGGAGCTTTAATAAGGCTGCACTATATCCTAGTTGAGGTCAGTGCCGTTTATTCAAGTGTTACATCTCGTAATTCATTTACTCATTTGCCTTTTAGTTTTCCCCATATAGCGTAAAAGGCGCAGTACTTTGCGTAAATTATAGGAGGTGGGTCTTGGCTCAAAGTATGTTATGTGAGGCTCAAAAAAATGATCACCAGTATAAAGTGTTTCAAGGGGCGCTTGTTTAAATAGGTTCACCTATCTTTAATAGGTAACATCAATTAGGCGGGCTTTAGATGGTTTTCTCCACAAGAGCAAGCGCAGATTAGACTTAATTTAGTGAGTGAGAAACCCGTTTGATCTCGCCAGTTATTGAATTGGGCTTGAATTTTTTTGAGGTCTGTCTTGCTATTAGGATGGTCTGCAATCTCCAACCCACTCTGTCTTAGACAGGTGACCACATCTCTACTCAAGTTAAAGCCATCTTTTCCCATATAACGCAACATGCGTGGTCCGCTTCGTCCTCCGAGTCGACTCCCATGTTGTTTTAAATGCGCACAAAGACCCACAAAGTCTTCCTCTGGCCAGTGGTCTATAAAAGTTGCAAAATTGCCATGTAGAGAACTTATATCTAAAATATAAGCAGCATTAAAAGGAACGCTTTGAACTTTCTGCCGGTTTCGAACAATGCGCTTATCAGATGCAATTCTTTCTAATTGATCAGGATTTAATATGCTGATGGGTAACGGCTCGAAGCCAAAAAATATGGACTCGAAGTCAGGCCACTTTTTTTGAATAATTCCCCATACAAATCCTGCTTGAAAAACGCACCGCGTCATATTACTCAAAAATCTATGATCGGGAATCTGCAAGAAATCCTTACGCGGTAATGGTTCATAAATCCACTGCGCCAACGATTCCTCGCTACCCTTTCTGAAGAGTGCTCTTGATAATATTTTGTTAAAATCTGACATATGAATTCAAAATCATTCGGCTTTAAAAATATCTAAACTGCTTTACTGTAACCTATTCTGTAAATTCATAAAGTAGGCGGAGTGTTGTAGTTTAATACATAATATGCATAGCTAATCAAATAAGCATCTATTTGACCCCAATATTGGTTATAAAAGCTTTTTAATTAACCAATCAATTCGTATGTTTTAACGGCTGTTCCACTGGTGATGATTGAATTGAAAACGATGCTATTTGGTGATACGCCACGTCTGGGCATGCAATATTTGGTATCCATTGGCGGCTCACTAATACTTCGTTACCATAAGCCATTTGCAACAGAACAATTTTCGAGATCAGTCTCTTGTTATTGAAGGCGAAATGAACAATATTGATCTTAATGGACTGAAGTCTTATTGAGTTCTTTTCACTGTCTCTACACATGCTAAGTTTAATTTATAATGCTGGTTTAATACACAGTTTTATTGACTGCTTTCTCAAAACGTTTTTATGTCTGATCGGTTCACGTGGTCTTCTTCCTATTCAAAAAATCTAACACTAATTATCAGTGGGATGGAGGTCCTCTTTTAATCTTGATCGCATAAAATTAAGATTTAATTTTGCTTTATACCTTCCGGCTTATAAAGTATTAAATGATGAGGCAGATAATAAAACTATATTATGAGTGACTAGGGAACTCATCATTTGTCAATGTTGATGACGGGATTAAAGAAACTCTTTGAGAGCATGTCAAATTACTTAATTTACACCTCAAAAATATAGTCGGGTTAATATTACTACTAAGAACTTGAAGTTGTAATCTTAGCATCTGTTATTATGAGATCACTTTGTATCATGACTAAACTTTTCTATTTCAGATAGATTCAATGAGAATTATGTATAGCGAAGTGGAGATGGATATTTTGAAGTTCTGAGTCATTAAGGAACATTCCGATTATTATAGGTGTATGGCTTCGATGAGCCTATGTCCGAGGACATCAATCAAATTAGATTGGCTGATATGTTATTTCACTTTGTAATAAAGCGTGGCGCCAGATATTTATAGTTGAGGCTTTTAGGGACTTGAGTTAATGCTCGATACTTTTAAAAAACTTACAAAGCAGTTGTGGAGATCTCCTTCGACGGATAAACTCGCCCCTTTTCCGAAGTGTTAAAATTTTACGATAGCGCACTGACTTTTTAATATGGAGATTTTTTCATGTCAATCGAACACACCCTCTCAATTATAAAACCAGATGCCGTTTCAAAGAACGCGATCGGCAGTATCTTGGCTCGTTTTGAGGGAGCGGGTCTAAGAATAATCGCTTGTAAAATGCAGCAATTATCAACTGAAAAAGCTGAAGGCTTTTATAATGAACATCGAGAGCGTCCTTTTTTTCGGGATCTTGTGAAATTTATGACTTCTGGACCGGTTGTAGTTCAGGTGTTATCCGGCGATCACGCGATTTCTCTTAATCGAAAGCTCATGGGTGCAACTAATCCGCAAGAGGCTGAGCCAGGAACTATTAGATCAGATTTTGCTACATCAATTGATGCTAACGCCGTACACGGATCCGACTCGGCTAGCTCTGCAAAGCGTGAAATTGCATATTTTTTCCGTGAAGATGAAATATGCGGTCGGTGACAAACGAGAAGTGATGCATTTATGTCATTTTCATTTGAGGTAAGAGAAAACCGTAAGCCTGCTAAGAAAATCAACTTGATGGGTATGCCAACCGAGAAAGTGGAGAATTTCTTTGCAGAATTAGGGGAAAAGCGGTTTAGAGCAACTCAAATACTTCAGTGGATCCATCAGAAAGGCGTCTTAGATATCGAAAGTATGACGAACTTTTCCAAACCGCTTCGTCGAAAACTGATTTCAATGGCGGAAGTGCGTCCTCCCGATATTATTAATTGCGAGGAATCTACTGATGGTACTCGTAAATGGCTTATTCAACTCAATGGAGGGAGTTGTGTTGAGGCCGTATTCATTCCAGAGCGTGGTCGAGGTACCCTATGTGTTTCTTCTCAAATCGGTTGTGCACTGGATTGTTCTTTCTGTGCTACAGGCAAGCAGGGATTCAATCGTGATTTGTCCGCGTCTGAAATTATTGGGCAGGTGTGGTTGGCCTCTAAATCACTGGGGAAATTTGATCAGAAACCCTCGCAGGGTATTACAAATGTTGTGATGATGGGGATGGGTGAACCATTAATGAATTTTGACAACGTGGTCGACGCGCTGAACATAATGCTTGATGATCATGGGTATGGTTTATCAAAACGGCGTGTGACATTAAGTACTGCTGGCGTCATCCCAGCTATTGATAAGCTTGGAGATGTATCAGATGTCTCTTTGGCAATATCGTTGCACGCACCTAATGATGAATTACGCAATGAGCTCGTGCCATTAAATCGCAAATATTCACTCGGCGGCCTCGTTAGCAGTGCGAAAAGGTACCTTAACAAAATGCCAGATAACCGGCGAAAAATCACTATAGAGTATACCTTGATTGATAACATAAATGATCGTAGCCATCATGCTCACGAGTTGGCAGACTTGCTCAAAGAACTACCATGTAAGATTAATTTGATACCTTTTAATCCATTTTATGGTACGCAGTATAAAAGGGTCACAAATTTTGCGATGTATAGGTTTAGGGACATTCTGCAACAGCATGGTTACACTGTTACAATCAGAACTACGAGAGGAGATGATATCGCTGCGGCCTGCGGTCAGTTGGCTGGACAGGTGAATGATAAAACCCGCCGTCAGGAGCGATATAAACAGAAATTCTCAGATGAACAACCCGTGAGGATAATTTTATGAATGCAAGTGTTGGGATATCTGTCGAAAATTCGCCTATAGTAATGGTAGGAACATGCTCAAAAAATCGACTAAATTATAGATAATTATGTTTAGCAAAAGCCCTATAACGCGCCGCCAATCCCGAAAAATTATGGTTGGGAACGTGCCCATTGGTGGAGGTTCTCCAATTTCTGTGCAAAGTATGACGAACACTAATACTAGCGATGTGGAATCTACAGTGGCTCAAATTGAGTCGATTCAACGAGCAGGCGCCGATATTGTGCGCGTATCGGTTCCAACTCTGGCTGAGGCTGAGGCTTTCGGAGAAATCCGCAAGCGGGTAAGTCTCCCTTTAGTTGCAGATATACACTTCGATCATAAAATTGCTCTACGCGTTGCAGATCTCGGAGTGGATTGTTTACGTCTCAATCCAGGCAATATCACCCGTGAAGATCGTTTGCGTGATGTGATTGCGAAGGCACGTGATCTGTGTATTCCAATTCGGATAGGTGTAAATGCTGGCTCTCTGGGTAAAGATCTCCTCCGCAAGTACAGAGAACCCACGGCTGAAGCTTTGGTTGAATCGGCTATGCGAAATGTTGATCGATTGGATAAGTATGATTTCCAAGACTATAAAGTCAGTGTTAAGGCGTCAGATATTTTCATGGCAGTAGATGCCTATCGAAGTTTAGCCAAAAAGATTGAGCAGCCGCTTCATTTGGGAATCACAGAGGCTGGAGGATTACGTGCTGGCACCGTAAAATCATCGGTCGGCCTTGGCGCTCTCCTATTGGATGGAATAGGAGATACCATACGAATATCACTAGCGGCAGATCCGGCGGAGGAAGCTCGTGTAGGTTGGGATCTTTTGAAAAGTTTGAGATTGCGGAGTAAAGGAATCCATTTTATTGCTTGTCCAAGTTGCTCGAGACAAAATTTTGACGTAATCGAGACAGTAAACGCTCTAGAGGCTCGATTAGAGGACATCAAAGTTCCAATGGACGTGTCTATAATCGGATGTATTGTCAACGGTCCAGGGGAGGCAAAAGAGTCGGATTTTGGTTTGACGGGCGGTTCCCCAGCCAATCTAGTTTACATTGATGGAGAGCCTGACCATAAGATTGGTCAGGAAAATCTCATTGATGAATTGGAGCGGAAAATCCGACTGAAAGCGGCAGCCAAGAAAAGTCAGATTGAGTTAGAAAACAAAAACATCATTTTACGTTGCTGAGCGTTCTTGTTACTCAATTTAATGGTCTCTGTAAAGAACATTTTTTCGTATATTTTTCTGTACTAATGAAGGCGGATAAATGAAGATCCAATCAATTCGAGGAATGAATGATATACTTCCTGACGATTCAGCCAAATGGCAATATGTAGAAAGCCATCTGGCTGAAATACTCTGCTCTTATGGTTATCGAGAGATACGTTTTCCACTTCTGGAACAAAGCGAGTTGTTCAAGAGAACAATTGGTTCGGTTACGGATATCGTCGAAAAGGAAATGTATAGCTTTAATGATCGAAATGGGGATAGTTTAAGTTTACGACCTGAGGGGACTGCTGGTTGTGTTCGGGCGAGTATTCAGAGTGGGTTACTTTATAATCAGTCTCAGCGTCTTTGGTACAAAGGACCTATGTTTCGTCATGAGCGCCCGCAGAAAGGTCGACTGCGCCAATTTCATCAATTGGGAGCAGAAGTGTTTGGGTTGCCGGGGCCAGACATCGACGCAGAAATTTTGATTATGACAGCACGTTTATGGGGTCTATTAGGAATTGAGTCAACTATTAACCTACAAATAAATAGTTTGGGCGACTTGGAGGATCGAGTCAGATTTCGTGGCGAGTTGGTAAGTTTTTTGAGCGATCATCGGGATCAACTGGATGATGATAGTCGACTTCGCCTGAAGTCGAACCCCATGCGTATCTTGGATAGCAAGAATCCCTCTGTCCAATCACTATTATCTGACGCTCCTAATTTATCCGATTTTTTGGGCGAGTCTTCACGCGAACATTTTGATCAAGTTACTAATTTGCTGGACTCAGCAAAAATTGATTACCAAGTAAATCGAAGATTGGTGCGAGGTTTAGATTATTACTCCAGGACAGTGTTTGAATGGGTTACCGATTCTTTGGGGGCACAGGGCACTGTTTGTGGAGGTGGTCGCTTCGATCGTCTAGTGGAACAAGTAGGAGGAAAGGCGTGCCACGGCGTCGGCTTTTCTATTGGTTTGGAAAGATTGTTATTGTTGCTTGACGCAAAAAGTGCGTTCCCCGATAGTGTAAATGATAGATTGGATGTATACATTGTTGCCGTTGGTAATGTCACTGCGGAGGCGAGTGCAATAGCGGAGACGTTGAGGACTGCCTTCAGGCATTTAAGAATTGAAAGGCACTGCGGGGGTGGTACTTTTAAAGCGCAACTAAAAAAAGCAGATAAAAGTGGAGCTAGGTTGGCTCTGATTCTTGGGGAAGATGAGTGTGCTAACCGAACATTGGGTATCAAATACCTTAGAGAGAAAAGAGATCAAGACACAATCGATCAAAACTGTTTGATCGAACATATGAACAATATTTATAGTTAATTAAGGGATTTTTTTGTGGCAGATCATATCACCGAAGAAGAACAAATAGAGGCCCTGAAGAATTGGTGGTTCCGTTACGGAAAGCGAATTCTATTAGTATTTGGTGTGGTTTTTGTGGGCTTTTTAATTTGGCAGTATGTTGATCAACAACAGAGAAACGAATCTGAGCTAGCTTCGGAAAATTTCGCTCGTTTAGTTGAAGAGCTAAGTCGACATGGTGTATCTCAACCTATTTCACGGGATTCTATCCAAATTATTGGCGAGATTGCTGATAGCATCAATAAAGAATATCGTGATACTTTTTATTCACAGCTAGCCACACTTACAAAAGCGCGGTTGGATGTTGAGCAGGATGAATTAGACTCGGCGGCTAAAGAATTGAGGTTAGTAATGGAAAACCGCTCAGATGAACTCGATTATTTAATAATAAGACTCAGATTGGCGAGGGTAGAGTCTGCTCGGGGTAATATCGAAGAGGCGCTCAGTTTAGTGCAGGGAATTGACACTGGGTCTCATAAATCGTTGTACGAAGAGGCCAAGGGAGATTTTCATTTGATACAGGGAAATCGTGCGGCGGCTCATTCGGCATATCAGTCAGCGCTCGATGCTAACGAATCGAGAGACAACATTTCTGTTGTTGTGCTTCAAATGAAGCTACGGGAAGTCGCGGATGTCTTGTATGAAAAGCCAGATCCAAACAACATTCAGCAAGATACTCTCTCAGAGAAACCACTTTCAGAACAGATCACGAGCGAGGAGGCGGGGGGTTGAATATTCGATATTCAATATGGCTGGTTGGGGCAATTCTTTTGTCTGGCTGCAGTTGGTTTGGAGGTGAGGATGGAGATGGAGAAATACAGCCAGCGGACCTAAAAGACTTTAATGATGAAGTCAGTATAGTTCGCGTGTGGTCATCATCATTGGGAGGAGCGGATGAAAAATATCGAGTAAGTCTCCGCCCGAGTGCTAGTGAGGGTAAGCTCTTTGCTGCAAACCATCAAGGTGATGTTTTTGCGTTGGGCCTTGCAGGTGGCACCAAGATTTGGAAGACGGAATTAGGGGTCAGTCTATCCGGAGGGGTGGGTAGTGGCGGTGGATTGGTTTTGGTAGGCAGTATCGAAGGGAAGGTATATGCAATTAGTGCTGCGAATGGCTCAGTTTTATGGGAAAGACAAATGGAGACAGAGGTGCTTACCGCACCACAAAGCAATGGTAAAATTGTCGTGGTTCAGACGATTGACGACAAAATTTATGCTTTGAGATCTGATAATGGTGAAGAAATCTGGCGCCATGACGGAGACGCCCCGATTTTATCGGTGCGTGGGACTAGTAGTCCATTGGTTACAGATAATATGGTTCTGGCAGGGTTCGACTCTGGTAAATTAGTTGCTTTTAATACCGCGAATGGATCGTTGATATGGGAAACGCGATTGGCCTTGCCGAAAGGAAGGACAGAGCTACAGCGAATGGTGGACATAGATGGTGACCCATTGTTAGTGGGTGACGTAATATACTCTGCGAGTTATCAAGGTCGACTTGGTGCAATTACTCGCGGCACTGGTCGGCAACTCTGGTCTCAAGAAAGCTCCTCACACCACACACCAGCTTTCGTAGGAGATAAAGTTTTTGTTACAGAAGCGGACGATAGAATACGTGCGTTTGAATCCGGCAGTGGTCGTGGTGTTTGGATGAATGAGGATTTGTTTTTACGCAGGTTGACCGCTCCTGTTATCTTTGGGGATTCCATCGCAGTTGCCGATTCGTTTGGATATCTTCATCTTTTAAACATGGAGGACGGTCGATTTATTGGGCGCACTAAAATAGATCGTAGTGGAATTCGCGCCCCCATGTTAGTTAATGCGGATTTGCTCATAGTCCAGGCAAATAGCGGATTGGTTGTTTCATTGCGCATTGAACCGCGATAGAACCAATCGTCTTAATTATAATAAGCTTTAACTGGTCGGTATTTTTATGATTCCCGTGATTGCTTTGGTTGGCAAACCCAACGTCGGGAAGTCCACCCTATTTAATCGTCTTACTCGGAGCCGAGATGCTTTGGTGGCTAACTTTTCTGGTCTTACAAGAGATCGAAAGTATGGTCGCGGCGAGATGTTTGATCGACGTTTCGTGGTTATTGATACGGGAGGGATTAGTGGTGAAGAGATAGGTATTGATATGGAGATGGCGCAGCAATCATTGCGAGCAATTAACGAGGCTGACATTGTTCTTTTTATGGTTGATTGTCGTGAAGGTATTACGTCTGCTGATTATCTGATTGCTAATACACTGAGACGAAGAAACGCTAAAGTGTATCTCGTTGCAAATAAAATTGACGGACTAGATCCAGCGGCAGCTTTGGTAGATTTTTATGAGTTGGGATTCTCTGAAATCTTTCCCACCACAGCCTCTCAAGGGAGAGGTATTCGTGCCATTATGGAAGTTGTTTTAAAGCGTTTTGATTCTAATGATGTTGTGGGTGAAGATCAGGGGAGTAGCATAAAAGTGGGTGTAGTGGGACGCCCAAATGTGGGGAAATCAACTCTTGTTAATCGTATGCTTGGTGAGGAAAGGGTGGTAGTTTTTGATCAACCTGGCACCACGAGAGATAGTATTTTTATTGAATATGAAAGAAATGGTCAGCGGTATACATTAATCGATACGGCTGGGGTAAGAAAACGCAAAAATATTAAGTTAGCTATCGAGAAATTTTCCATAGTAAAAACTTTACAATCGATCGACGCGAGTAATGTGGCACTAGTTATAGTGGATGCGCATGAAGGATTAGTGGAGCAAGATCTCCATCTTGTTGGATCGGTTATTGATGCTGGAAGAGGAGTTGTTGTCGTCATTAACAAATGGGATGGGCTTAATTCGAGTCAACGTCAGAATGTGAAAACTGAAATAGAACGCAGATTACGATTCGCCGATTTTGCCAAGGTACATTTTGTCTCTGCTCTCCATGGTACTGGGGTTGGAAAACTTTATGAGTCAATTAAAACGGCATATTTATCTGCGACCCTCAGTCTTAGTACCGCTAAACTTACAAGTATTCTTGAGGGCGCAGTAGAAACCCATCAACCTCCGATGATTCATGGACGTCGAATAAAATTACGTCTCGCTCATTCTGGAGGGCGAAATCCGCCGGTAATAATTATTCACGGTAATCAAACTGAATCAGTACCCGCGCATTACGCTCGCTATTTAGAGAGATTTTTTATACGAGAATTAGGATTGAAAGGTACCCCGGTCAAGGTGGAATTCAGAACGGGGGAAAATCCTTACAATCGAGTCCACTCCGGTGTTGGTCTGGGCGCTAAACGAAGGATCAGAAATGTCACTAAATATAGTAAGCGGAACTTGTAGATTAGCGAGATACGTAAACCTCTATTTGTTTACAAGTGAGTTAACTACATTTTTTGTGACTTTTTTAATCGAACAAAAAATCTCTCCATCTACTACTTGCGCTGACACTAACTCATTAACGGCCACATCAGCGGTTGATTTTATTATTGTTCCTCGCTCATTTTTTAGGACCGAATAACCTCTGCCTAGGGTCTTTACGGGACTAAATGCATCAAGTCTTGTTAAAGCTTGATTAAAGCGAGAATCAAAACGCGCTAGCTGCTGTATGATCGCAGGATGAAGTCTCCTGAGAAAAAGAGAAAGGTCTTTCTGACTTGCGGTTATCAATTTATTCGGTTGATTAGCTTTTAATCGGGTAGAAATTAAATTAAAACTTAATTTTTTTTTCTCCAACTTATTGGTTACAGATTGAAAGAGTCTTTTGTACAAGTTTGCCAGTTCGTTAGTTTGATCTGCCAGTTTACGAGCCGGATGTTTTAATCTCTGACTAAGAAGATCACATGTTTGATGGAGATTTTGAGTTCGTCTCTTCATTAATTTAATCAGTTGTTGCTCCATATGGACAAATTGCTTGAGAATCTTTTGTGAGTCTGGACTCAGCAATTCGGCTGCTGCTGATGGTGTAGCTGCCCGATGATCAGAAACAAAATCTGCAATTGTGAAATCAATTTCATGCCCGATTGCACTAATTAAGGGTAGTTGACATAAGTAAATTGCGCGCGCCACGCTTTCTTCATTAAAAGGCCACAAATCTTCGAGGGATCCACCACCGCGGCTCAAAAGAAGCACATCACATCGGTTGTCTGAGTCGGCCAGTTGTATTGCAGTTGCTATATCTTTTGCGGCGTGTGCGCCTTGAACTAAGGAAGGGTAGATAGACACTTTAATATATGGAGCGCGACGAGAAAGAACAGCTAATATATCGCGGATTGCAGCACCACTTGGTGACGTTATTACCCCAATGTGTTGGATGGAACTGGGGATTTGCGTTTTGGATTCAGTGGCAAATAGGCCTTCTTTATTTAAACGATGCTTTAGCTCTTCGAATTTGCGTTGGAGTAGACCAAATCCGGCCTCTTCCATGTGCTGTATAATTAACTGATAGTCCCCTCGACCGGCATAGATGCCAGCCCGACAGCGTACTAATACTTGTAAACCATTTTTTAGACTAAATGTCACAGATTTCTGACTATTTCGGAACATTGCACAACGAACCTGCGCGTTTTGATCTTTAAGTGTGAAATAAAGGTGCCCTGAAGTTGGTCGAGATAGATTTGATATTTCTCCTTCTACCCAAAGTTTCGGTAAATGTTGCTCTAAGAGTTGCCCAACGTTTTGGTTTAACTGACTAACACTCAAGATTTGGTGTTTTTCTGGGGCTGTATTCATTTGCTAATTATACAACAGACTTCTTGCACATTGTTAATTCGCGCCGAGAATACCACTTTTTGAAAATTGCATCATTTATACTGGTGTATTGAAATCGAAACGTGGAGAATTATTAGTTTACCTCAGAGAAGCACCTAAACTATACTATGGAGTCTTCAGTCACTTTGTTATTCTTCAGGAGTAGGCACCTTAATGTTACGAATCATTGAAGAAGCGCTTACTTTTGATGATGTGCTGCTAGTGCCTCAGTACTCCGATATAACTGCCAGGGATGTAACGCTTCACTCGAGGTTGACCACCGGCATTACGATGAATATTCCTTTGCTATCAGCTGCAATGGATACTGTCACCGAGTCTCGTCTTGCAATAGCTATCGCTCAAGAGGGTGGAATTGGAATTGTCCATAAAAGTATGACTGCAGATCAGCAAGCTAAAGAAGTTTGGGCCGTTAAAAAGTACGAGAGTGGAGTAGTCAAAAATCCATTTACTATAGAGGCGACGGCAACACTCAGAGATTTACATGAATTCACTAAAGCAAATAATATTTCTGGTGTACCCATCCTCAAAAATGGAGCGTTAATAGGAATTGTAACTCGGCGAGATGTTCGTTTCGCTTCAGATATGGACGCTCTAGTTACCTCCGTGATGACTCCTAAAGATAGGTTGGTCACTGTTCAAGAAGGTGTCGGGGCAGATGTGGTGAGGGACTTGTTTCGAGAACACCGTATTGAAAAAGTGCTAGTTGTTAACGATGATTTTGAACTGCGCGGGTTAATTACGGTAACTGACATTGATAAAGCAGAACAGTACCCAGAGGCGTGTAAAGATGATCAAGGTAGACTCCGTGTAGGAGCGTCCGTAGGTGTAGCAGAGGATTCTGAAGAAAGAATAGAAAAATTGGTCGAGGCTCAAGTGGATGTTCTGGTTTTGGATACAGCACATGGGCATTCGAAAAACGTGATTAATCGTGTGCACTGGATAAAGGAAAACTATCCTCAAGTTCAAATAATCGGAGGTAATGTGGCAACTGCTGAAGGTGCTAAAGCACTTGCTGACGCGGGTGTTGATGGTGTAAAGGTTGGGATTGGTCCTGGATCCATCTGCACAACTCGAGTAATAACGGGTATAGGTGTGCCACAGGTGACTGCAATAGCCGCGGCCGTAGATGCTCTTCAAGATCGAGATATTCCAGTTATTGCCGATGGAGGTATCCGTTTTTCTGGCGATATGGCCAAGGCAATAGCGGCGGGCGCAAGTTCCGTAATGATGGGTTCTATGCTTGCAGGAACAGAAGAGGCCCCCGGTGAAATTGAAATTTACCAGGGTAGGTCTTACAAATCATACCGAGGAATGGGGTCGTTGGGCGCGATGTCACGAATACAAGGTTCTGGTGATCGATATTTCCAGAATATTGATGAAGGATTTGAAAAACTTGTGCCTGAGGGAATCGAGGGTCGTGTGCCCTATAAAGGACCTTTAACAACTATGATACATCAAATGATGGGAGGTTTGAGGTCTGCAATGGGCTATACGGGATGTTCATCGATCGAACAGATGCGCACTGAGCCAACATTTGTAAGAGTTACCTCCGCCGGGATTGGGGAAAGTCATGTGCATGATGTTCATATCACAAAAGAAGCACCAAATTATCCGGTTCGTGCTGGTTAATTTTCGATATTTAAAAAAAGAAATTACTATGTCTGAGAGGAAAGCATTTTCGTGTGAGCGAGATGAAACGGTATGAAGAATGATTTGCGTTCAGAGAAAGTTCTTATTATTGATTTCGGCTCCCAGTATACACAGTTAATCGCCCGCAGGGTAAGAGAGCTTGGCGTTTATTCTGAAATTAGAGCGTGGAGTGTGGACCCGGAAGAAATTATAGAATTAAATCCAACCGCTATTATTTTGTCAGGCGGTCCTGAGTCGGTAGCTCAGGGAAATTCGGCTCCAAGCATCGCACCTTCTGTGTTGACAATGGGAATTCCGGTGCTGGGTATCTGTTATGGCATGCAAATAATGGCATCTCAAATGGGTGGCGCTGTAGAAAATTGTGATCGTCGCGAGTTTGGGTATGCCCAAGTAAAAGTGGAACATGCTAGTGCTCTTTTGATGGAAATATCTGATCGTGTTGATGAATCCGGCGATGAATTGCTGGATGTCTGGATGAGTCATGGGGATAACGTATCCAGGATGCCTGATGGTTTTTTGTGCATTGCATCGACTGAGTCTTGTCCAATTGCAGGAATGGCAGATGAAAACAAAAGGTTATACGGTATTCAGTTTCATCCAGAGGTAACGCATACAATGCAAGGAAGCGAGATATTTAAACAGTTTTTATTTCAGATTTCCGGGTGCAAACCAAGCTGGACTGCTGTGGCTATAATTGATGACCAGATTGCTCGAGTGCGATCAAAGGTTGGGAATAGCAACGTTTTATTAGGACTCTCAGGCGGCGTGGATTCCTCTGTGGTCGCAGCCTTGTTGCACAGAGCTATTGGTGATCAACTTACTTGCGTCTTTGTAGATAATGGGTTGCTGCGCAAAAATGAAGGTTTTTCTGTTATGGAAATGTTTGCTAAAAATATGGGGGCAAAAGTAGTTCACGTAGATGCAGCAGAAAAATTTCTTACTCGGTTAAAAAATGTGACTGACCCAGAGATGAAACGAAAAATAATTGGTAATACCTTCATTGAGGTCTTTGACCAAGAGTCAGCCAAGATTAAGAACGTTAAATTTCTGGCTCAAGGGACTATCTATCCTGATGTGATTGAGTCTGCGGCGTCTAATACGGGTAAAGCACATGTTATTAAATCACATCATAATGTGGGTGGGTTACCGAAAGATATGCAATTAAAGTTAGTAGAACCACTACGAGAATTGTTTAAGGATGAAGTGCGCAAAATAGGAGTGGAACTTGGATTGCCTCCTGATATGGTATATCGACATCCGTTTCCGGGGACTGGCTTGGGCGTTCGCATACTTGGTAAGGTCAAGAAAGAATATGCTGACTTACTACGTGAGGCTGACGCGCTTTTTATAGAAGAACTTCACGCCCACGGTTGGTATGAAAAGACGAGTCAGGCGTTCTGCGTCTTTTTGCCCGTGAAATCCGTTGGTGTAGTGGGTGATGCCCGTCGCTATTCTTGGGTAATCGGGTTACGCGCTGTTGAGACCGTTGATTTTATGACAGCGCGGTGGGCAAGACTGCCATATGACTTATTAGAACGAGTCTCTAGTAGAATTATTAATGAGATTCCTGAAATTTCTAGGGTCACCTATGATATTTCTAGCAAACCGCCGTCCACTATAGAGTGGGAGTGATGAAATCGTCTGAAAACCCTATAAAATAGGGATTATTTAGATACAAACTTAATACAAACTTTTGACAATACCCTTATTCTTATAGTATTTTTGTTCTGTAGATACAAACTTTAGTGCAAAGTTTGGTCACTTACTGCAAAACATAAAGGTATGGCAAGAAGAAGACGACAAAACAAGGGTGGTAATTTAAGTCATCAACACGACATTCTAGATGGGAAGGCACAGATATTCAGAGTGGCACAGAGTGGCGATGTGTTTCAGTTCAGGATGTGGATTCAAGGGGAGAAGACACACTATCGGAAGTCACTCAAGACTAGAGACTTAACAACTGCACTTGAGAGAGGTCGTGAGTTAGGTATGAAACTCATGACTAACATAAGACAGAATAAAAAAGTCTTTGGTATGTCATTGAGAGAAGCTGTTGACCTGTATCTTGAAGACAGGCAACAAGATGTGAAAGGTGGAGTCATAACTCAAGGAAGACTCACCACCATCATGTCTCAAATGAATCGTGTCCTTGAGATTCTTGGTGAGAAAACTAAAGTATCAGAATTAGAACCAATCACATTGTTTGACTACGAGAGAGACAGAAAAGTCCTCAAGAAGAATGTCAAACCAGTAACTATCAGAAACGAACAATCAACCATCAATCACATGGTTAAGTTTCTTCACAGAAAAGGCATATGTCACTTTGACTCATTTGAATTTAGACGAATGAGTATCAGACAAGACGATGTTGGCAAAAGAGATTCTTTCACACCTAACGAATACAGAAAACTAACTTACTTCATGAGGACTTACTCATCAAAAGCAAAAGCGTCTGATGAGGCAGAGAGATTAGAGAAGTTGTTGATTAGAGACTATGTTCTTATCTCAACTAACACTTGCATGAGAGTAGGAGAGTTGAGGCAGTTAACTTGGGGTGACATTGAAAGAATAGAGACTGCATATGATGCCGATGAAAAACAAATCAAACTTGCACACATCAATGTAAGACCTGAAACCTCTAAAGTTAGACGACACAGAAAAATTATCTGTAGGGGTGGTGAGTATTTTGAAAGACTCAAAGAAAGACAAGAGTTCACTGGTAAAGATGACCTAGTTTTCTCATCAGTAAATGGAACTGCAAAATTAAGTGGTCATAAATGGGCAAACCATTGGAATGCACTGATGGATGGAATCGGTATCAGTCGTAAGGAATGGAAAGAGGAAAGAAATCTTACTTGGTATTCATTGAGACACTTTGGAATCACAATGAGAATCTTGGCAGGGGTTAATGTTCTTGATGTATCTAAACTTGCTGGAACAAGTATCAGTCATATTGAGAACACTTATCTCAAGTATCAAGAAGAACAAATGAAGACCCAGGCAATGAAGACTTTCACATTCAATAGTGATGGGACTATTGAACATAAGGAGTAGATAATGACAAAGGGAGCCACAAAGAATCTTAAAGTTGCAATCTATGTGAGAGTAAGCACTCAACAACAGACAACAGATAATCAACTACTAGACTTGTATGAGATATGCGAAAGGAATGATTGGACAGTTGTAGAAGAATACAACGAGACCATATCAGGAACTAAATCTGCATCAGATAGAAAAGAACTCAAACGAATGTTGGATGATGCATCAAGAAAGAAGTTTGATAAGTTGGTTGTTTGGTCAGTAGATAGAGTTGGTCGTTCAATGAAACACTTGGTGTCAGTTCTATCACAACTCAAAGATTTAGAAGTGGACATCTATTCATACAAACAAGGCATAGACACTTCTACAACTATGGGTGCATCTTTCTTTCACATGGTCGGAATCTTTTCGGAACTAGAGCATAATCTTCGTGCAGAGAGACAGAAGATAGGAATCAAGAGGGCAATGCAACAGGGTGTTAAGTTTGGGAGGAAAGATGTTGTTGATGAAGATATTGAGTATCAAATCTATCAATTGAGGTCTAAAGGTAAATCTATTCGTGCAATTGCAAAGTCGGTTGGTATTTCAGTTGGAAGAACACATCAAGTGTGTTCATCAATGTCCCTCTAAAAAAGCGTCTAGACTGACTCTGAAACCCTATTAGATATTGAAGTGTAAAAAGTGTTTTAAGTGTTCATACAAGTAAGATTTGTTGAACACTAATCAAACTCTATTTCTCCATCGGCAATTGCCTTCTCACATTCATCCCAAGGAATATCACTATCCCACTTTTCTGAATCTAACTTCCAACCAAGTGATGCATACATTCCTTTAGTATCTCCTTCAGGTGGGTGCATAGTATCAAAATGAACAATCTTGTTGTCCTTTGTCACATATCCCCACCAATCAACCATGTCCCCAAATTGGGTTTCTGCAACTGTATAAACAATTCGTTTAGGGTCTAACTCTTCTTCAAGTTCTATAGTCCAAGTTCCATAAGAACCTTTTTCGTCACTATACAATCCAAGAAGGGGAGTCATCGTTCTTTCTGAATCTTCCCACTCTTCTTCAAATTCTTTTACATCAGAGTCAGTTTGAAAAAGCTCCTCACGACTGAAGACACATTTCAAATCAAACTTTGCATCAAGTTGTTCTTTGTTAATCTTTGTCCATTCATCTTTTTCTTCATCAGGATAATCTTGTAGATGTTCTTCTGTTGTTTCATAGACATCCAACCAACAGGTGTCTAAATTTTGATGCATTCCACAACGATATT
>DDII01000077.1:0-9762 GCA_002338445.1 Cellvibrionales bacterium UBA1854
TTTTTTGGCCCTCAATAACTACGCTATAATTTTCGCTACCACACCAGCACCCACCGTACGTCCTCCCTCGCGAATCGCAAAACGTAGTCCATCTTCCATCGCAATTGGAGCAATCAGCGTTACTGACATCTGGATATTATCACCAGGCATCACCATCTCTACACCATCAGGCAATTCGCATGCGCCAGTAACATCCGTGGTTCGAAAATAAAACTGTGGCCTGTAACCTTTAAAGAAAGGAGTATGACGCCCACCCTCATCTTTTGATAAAACATATACTTCAGCATCAAAAACCGTGTGTGGCTTTATTGATCCAGGCTTCGATAAAACTTGTCCACGCTCCACTTCCTCACGTTTAGTCCCGCGCAATAAAACGCCGACATTTTCACCTGCACGACCTTCATCCAAAAGCTTTCGGAACATTTCAACTCCGGTACAAGTAGTCTTGCTGGTATCATTAATACCCACAATTTCTACCTCTTCACCAACTTTCACAATACCTCGTTCCACTCGACCAGTCACAACGGTACCTCGACCCGCAATCGAAAACACATCCTCTATAGGCATCAAAAATGGTTGATCTATTGCTCGCTCAGGTTCCGGAATATAACTGTCCAAAGATTCCACTAACTTTGCAACCGCTGAAGTGCCGAGTTCATTATCATCTCTTCCCTCCAAAGCCATCAAAGCAGAGCCCACAATAATTGGAGTATCATCACCCGGAAAATCATACAAATCCAAAAGCTCTCTAAGTTCCATTTCTACCAACTCAACCATCTCATCGTATTCTTCTGAACCGACACCGCCACAGTCTTCCGCCAACAAATCTGCTTTATTTAAAAATACTATCACATAGGGAACGCCAACCTGACGAGCCAATAGGATATGTTCACGAGTCTGAGGCATTGGGCCATCAGTCGCTCCACATACCAAAATTGCCCCATCCATCTGCGCCGCCCCAGTAATCATATTCTTAACGTAATCCGCATGTCCCGGACAATCAACGTGCGCATAATGCCGATTGGGCGAATCATATTCCACATGAGCCGTCGATATGGTAATGCCTCGTGCACGTTCCTCAGGAGCATTATCAATCTGATCAAACGCTTTAATCTCACCTCCGTGCACCTCAGCACAAACGCGAGTTAACGCAGCAGTTAACGTCGTCTTACCATGATCTACGTGCCCAATAGTACCCACATTCACGTGAGGCTTGTTCCTTTCAAACTTTTCTTTTGCCATCTCAGCGTCTCCTAAACGAGCTTTAAATTGCTTTTCCTGTGATTTGAAATATCGAGCAAAATTACTTGGAAATTTTTGTTAAACATTCTCATGCCGAAAACTGACATAGTCAATCAGAACTGAGATAAAAGTTAGTGTCACTCTTAATTTTCTCCTTAATACTTATAACTAAAATCAACTCTTCAACACATAAATGTGATATTAAAATAAAATGTATTTTTTAATCAAAAAGCAGAACAATTTTACTCTGCAATCTTAGTATTATCCTGTATACTCGCCCCGTTTTTTAATTAACCGATATCCTTTATTCGCTGAGTTCAAAAATGACTGATCTATCTCATTACAGAAACATAGGTATATTCGCTCACGTTGACGCTGGTAAAACTACTACTACGGAACGAATTTTGAAGTTAACTGGCAAAATCCATAAAACTGGTGAAGTACATGACGGCGCAGCGACTACCGACTTCATGGAACAAGAACAAGAACGAGGTATAACAATACAATCTGCGGCAACAACGTGTTACTGGCGCGACCATCGTTTCAACATTATAGACACTCCCGGTCACGTAGATTTTACCGTAGAAGTGTATCGATCATTAAAGGTTCTAGATGGCGGAGTTGGCGTTTTTTGTGGATCTGGAGGCGTTGAACCGCAGTCAGAAACCAACTGGAGATACGCCAACGAATCCGAGGTTGCTAGGATAATTTTCGTTAACAAGATGGATAGAATGGGCGCCGATTTTTTAAAAGTTGTCGAACAAATTAAAAAAGTTCTCGGAGCAAATCCATTAGTTATGTGTCTGCCAATAGGAATTGAGGAGAACTTCGTAGGCCTTGTAGATCTTTTAACGCGCCAAGCATATATCTGGGATGACTCAGGTATGCCAGAAAAGTATCAGATTAAAGATGTACCTGAGTATATGACCGAACAAGTAGAAGAATACCGCGAGCGTTTAGTCGAGTCTGCAATAGAGCAAGACGACGATTTAATGATGGCATATGTGGAGGGTGAGGAAATTTCTATAGACCAAATCAAAGGCTGTATCCGGAAGGGTACAATAGCTCTAGATTTCTTTCCGACCTATTGCGGCTCTGCGTTCAAAAATAAAGGGGTACAAATGGTATTAGACGCCGTGGTTGACTTCCTTCCTGATCCCACTGAAGTCGACCCTCAGCCACTAACTGATGAAAAAGGCGATGAAACGGGCGAATATGCTGTTGTGTCCACGGCAGAGTCATTTAAAGCACTTGCATTTAAAATCATGGATGACCGATTTGGTGCTCTGACTTTCATCAGAATTTATTCTGGAAAATTGGAACGAGGCATGACGATTTACAATTCTTACACCGGCAAGACCGAACGCATTGGCCGCATGGTAGAAATGCATGCCGATGACCGAAATGAAATCGAATCTGCAATTGCCGGGGACATAATTGCAATTGTTGGAATGAAGAATGTTCAGACCGGCCACACTTTATGTGATCCGAAATCGCCGGTAACTTTGGAGCCGATGATATTCCCTGAACCTGTAATATCGATAGCAGTCAAACCAAAAGATAAAGGCGGCTCTGAAAAAATGGGGATTGCCATAGGGAAAATGGTGGCTGAAGACCCTTCTTTCCGAGTCGAAACTGATGAAGATTCAGGAGAGACAATTTTAAAGGGGATGGGTGAACTGCATTTGGATATCAAAGTAGACATTTTGAAAAGAACTTACGGAGTGGATCTAATCGTTGGTGCACCACAAGTTGCATACCGAGAAACCATAACAAATGCTATCGAAGATAGTTATACCCACAAAAAACAATCTGGTGGTTCTGGACAATTCGGGAAAATTGACTTTCGCATCCGCCCCGGTGAACCAGGTAGCGGTTTTTTATTTAGTTCAACGGTCGTGGGGGGGAATATACCCAAAGAATTTTTTCCAGCCATTGAGAAAGGATTTAAGACAATGATGTCTGACGGGCCGATGGCAGGATATCCTGTTCTTGATGTCGAATTTGAAATATTTGATGGGGCCTATCATGCGGTGGATTCATCGGCCGTGGCTTTCGAAATAGCGGCAAAAGGAGCTTTTCGGCAAGCCATGCCCAAAGCAGGACCTCAGATTATAGAGCCAATAATGAAAGTAGATGTTTTTACCCCAGAGGATCATGTGGGTGACGTCATCGGTGACCTAAATCGTCGCCGAGGGATGATTAAAGATCAAGAAGCGGCTACAACGGGAGTTCGAATCAAAGCGGATGTTCCACTGTCAGAAATGTTCGGTTACATCGGCCATCTGAGAACCATGACCTCAGGACGAGGTCAATTTTCAATGGAATTTTGTCATTACATGCCTTGCCCACAAAATATTGCCAATGAGGTAATAAGTGCAGCAAAAGAATTGCGTGAAGCAAAATAACACCATGTTTGTGCCGAGGACTTTTAAAGTGGATTGCAAATAGCTTTAGTGACCATAAGTTTTTGAAACTATGAAATCACATACATTTTTGGGTGCTTCACAATAACGGCTAAACTCCATTGTAAAGGTTGCTCTGCCCTGTGAGGCGGACCGAAGATCGGTTGCGTACCCAAACATCTCTGCGAGCGGAACTTCCGCGTTCACCACTTTCCCTCGGGCATTATCCTCCATACCAACAATTAAGCCACGACGACGATTAAGATCACCAACAACATCCCCCATGTTGATCTCTGGAGTAACAACTTCTACATTCATCACAGGCTCTAAGAGGACAACTGAGCCCTCGTCTACCAATTTTTTAGTCGCTAATGAACCTGCCATTTTAAATGCAATTTCAGAAGAGTCTACGTCATGATAAGACCCATCAAACAAAGTAGCTTTTAATCCCAGAAGAGGATAGCCAGCAAGGATGCCGTTCTGCATTTGCTCCTCAATACCTTTAGCTACTGCCGATATGTATTCTCGCGGAACTGCGCCGCCGATAATTTCGTTTATGAACTCAAGTCCTACCCGATCGGAGTTCTCAGTTGGTTCAAATCTAATCCACACATGACCATACTGCCCTCTGCCTCCAGATTGACGGATGAATTTCCCTTCAATCGTACACCAATTCTGGATTGCTTCCCGATAGGCAACTTGAGGCTTTCCTATGTTAGCCTCCACGAAAAATTCCCTTCGCATTCGATCGACCAAAATATCTAAGTGCAATTCTCCCATACCAGAAATGATGGTTTGTCCGCTATCTACATCCGTACTTACACGAAAAGAGGGATCTTCCTGTGCCAATTTACCCAGCGCCATCCCCATTTTTTCTTGATCCACCTTAGAGCGAGGCTCAACTGCGACCGATATAACTGGGTCTGGGAATTCCATTTTTTCCAATACAATTTTTTGATCCTCTGAACATAAGGTATCTCCGGTCGAAATATCTTTCAATCCTATGGCTGCGGCAATATCTCCGGCGAATACTTGTTTTATTTCCTCACGACTATTTGAGTGCATTTGTACCATCCGTCCGATCCTTTCACGTTTTTGCTTAGCAGAATTATAAACTGCCGAACCGCTCTCCAAACGACCTGAATAAACTCGCATGAAAGTCAAAGAACCAACATAAGGATCAGATGCAATTTTAAAAGCTAACGCTGCGAAAGGAGCACTATCCTTTGCTAAGCGCAATCCTTTTTCTCCACCATCCGTGTAACCTTCCACCGGTTTAATATCAGTAGGAGATGGTAAATATTGGATAACTGCATCAAGCATCGCCTGAATCCCTTTATTCTTAAAAGCCGAACCGCCCAGCGCTGGCACTATTTCATTATTCAAAGTACGTTTGCGTAACCCGGCGATAATATCTGCTTCACTCAGAGGCTGTTCATCCAAATACTGTGTCATTAACGTGTCATCAGCCTCTACTACTACCTCAATTACGTATTCCCGCATTTCATTACATATTTTTCTTGATTCCTCTGGTATTTCCTCATATTCGAAAGTCATACCTTGATCACTCTCTCTCCAGTATATTGCTTTCATTTTAATTAGGTCGACCACACCTCGAAAGTCACCCTCTGAACCTAGTGTCATTTGCACTGGAACCACCTTGGCACCCAGCCTATTTTCCAGCTCCTGTATGACACCCTTAAAATTTGCACCGGCTCGATCCATTTTATTTACAAATACTAGACGGGGAACGTTGTACTTATCAGCTTGACGCCACACCGTTTCAGTTTGAGGTTGGACCCCTGATGCAGCACATAGGACTACAACCGCGCCATCCAACACACGCAGTGACCGCTCCACTTCTATGGTGAAATCGACATGTCCCGGGGTATCAATAATATTTATTCGATGCGAACTGTACTGAGAGTCCATTCCCCTCCAGAAGCAGGTTGTCGCTGCAGAAGTTATAGTTATTCCCCTCTCTTGCTCCTGCTCCATCCAATCCATGGTGGCTGCGCCGTCATGGACTTCTCCCAACTTGTGAGAAAGCCCGGTGTAAAATAGCACTCTCTCAGTAGTTGTAGTCTTGCCAGCATCGACATGGGCGCAGATCCCAATATTACGGTAATATTCAATATGGGTCTGACGAGTCACGATATTTTTCCTAAAACCTGCAGAGGGCAGCCGATTCGACCACCCTTTTTCACGCTATCACGCGCTGTGTGTATTGACTTAAAAGCGAAAGTGAGAGAATGCCTTGTTGGCCTCTGCCATACGATGAACATCTTCACGTTTTTTAACCGCACCACCTTTCCCCTGAACGGCATCGACTAGCTCTCCCGCCAGGCGTTGAGGCATAGATTTTTCACCCCTACTTCTGGCATAGTCCACCAACCACCTCATAGCGAGGGCGGTCCTTCGAGCTGGCCTAACATCCACTGGCACTTGGTACGTCGCTCCCCCTACTCTTCGCGATTTAACTTCCACCATAGGAGCAACATTATCTAACGCTTCCTGAAACACCTCTACCGGATCCCTTTTTAAGCGGTCTTCTACCGCTGTCATAGCTCCATATACAATTCTCTCCGCTACCGCCTTTTTCCCACTCACCATAACGTGGTTCATAAATTTGGCTAGCGTTGTATTACCGTACTTAGGGTCTGGAAGAATTTCCCGTTTTGCGACCACTCTTCTTCTTGGCATGTTTAATGACCTTTTTTCCCTCAGCTCATCCACTAGGACCTTTATTTCAAGGCCTACTCTACTACCCCTACCGATATTATCTGGTTGTATTTTTATTATTTTGGACGTTTAGTCCCATATTTAGACCTTCGTTGAGTTCGACCATCCACTCCAGAAGTGTCCAGTGTTCCTCTCACAGTATGATATCTTACTCCTGGCAAATCTTTCACTCGGCCACCCCGGATCAAAACCACGCTGTGTTCCTGCAAATTATGTCCCTCACCCCCGATGTAAGATGTGACCTCGAATCCACTAGTTAAACGAACACGGCATACTTTTCTCAAAGCAGAGTTAGGCTTCTTTGGCGTAGTTGTATACACTCTGGTACATACACCACGCCGCTGAGGGCATGCTCTCAACGCAGGGACGTCGGATTTGCTAACTTTTCTCTGCCTAGGCTTTCGGACAAGCTGATTGATAGTAGCCATCATTGTCTCTCTTTAAATCAAAAATAATTAGTGTCAAATGCTCGACCTGTTCTACGCCTTACTGTTCGTTTAAAGGATACTGCTCATATACCATTAAAGCGGCCGTCAGTCTAATCAGGTCAATGTCAATCGTCAAGCACTCGTTCTTTCACACCCAGATTTCATTATTCGTCAACCAAGTCTACACTGAAAGCTTCCAGAAGAGCTGCTTCAACATCAGCTGCACTTTTAGCTGAATCCAACTTTGCATCGCGCTCCTTTCGCCTCTGCGAATGATAGGCAAGGCCTGTTCCGGCCGGTATTAAACGCCCAACCACAACATTCTCTTTCAAACCTCTCAATGGATCAGCCTTTCCAGTGACGGCTGCTTCGGTTAAAACACGTGTAGTCTCTTGAAAAGACGCCGCCGAAATAAAACTTTCAGTTGCAAGTGAGGCTTTGGTAATACCTAACAACTGCCGCTCATATTTTGCCGGTTGAAGACCATCTGCACGAAGCCTCTCATTTTCCTCAATTACTTGCCGATACTCAACCTGCTCACCCCTTATTAGGGAAGAATCGCCCATATCTGTTATCTCTACTTTTCTCAACATCTGTCGTGTGATAACTTCGATGTGCTTGTCGTTAATTTTTACCCCTTGCAACCTGTACACTTCCTGAATCTCATTAACAATGTATTTAGCAAGCTCACCGATGCCTTTTAAGCGCAAAATATCATGAGGAGTTGGGGGTCCATCGGAAATAACCTCGCCTTTTTCTACGTGCTCTCCCTCGAACACACCTAATTGGCGCCATTTTGGGATTAACTCTTCATACTGTAACTTGCCATTTGCCAGGGGTTTCCCATCATCTGGTGTGATGACCAAACGTAGTTTTCCTTTAGTCTCTTTACCGAGAGTTACAGTGCCCGTAATTTCAGCAAGGATAGCCGGATCTTTAGGTTTTCTGGCTTCAAATAGATCAGCAACCCTCGGCAATCCCCCAGTAATGTCCTTTGTACCGCCAGATTCTTGCGGAATACGAGCAATGACCTGACCAATTTCAATCTGTTCTCCATCACTAATACTGATGCTTGCATTTGCGGGGAGTGGGTAATGTGCAGGAACCGTAGAATTTGGAAAAATTAATTCCTTCCCATTAGAATCTGTAAGGGAAATTATTGGTTTTAAATCTTTACCCGCCGCTGGACGCTCGTTTTGATCGATAATTGAGATGCTAGTTAGACCCGTAATTTCATCGGTCTGCTGCCGGGTGCTCAAACCCTCTTCCATTCCAGAGAAAGCTGCATTACCAGAAACTTCAGTAACTATAGGATGAGTGTGTGGATCCCAATTAGCGACTACATCACCAGCATTAACTCTGTCAGAGTCCTTAACTTTGATCATTGCCCCATAAGGCAATTTATATCTTTCTCTCTCCCTGCCATTTTCGTCTGTAATGGCCAACGCGCCAGATCTAGATACAGCAACCAAATGGCCCGCCTTGTTTTTAACAGTCTTTAAATTAATTAGGCGGACGGTCCCCTTCTGCTTGACCTTAACGTTGTCTACTGCTGATGCTCTGGATGCAGCGCCCCCGATATGGAATGTACGCATCGTTAGCTGAGTGCCCGGCTCTCCGATGGACTGCGCTGCGATAACTCCTACTGATTCGCCCTGGTTGACTCTGTGACCTCGTGCCAAATCACGTCCATAACACGCCGCGCATATTCCATAGCGCACCTCGCAAGTAATTGGCGATCTCACTTTTACTTCATCGATACCAGCACTTTCGATACGTTTTACCCATTGCTCATCTATCATAGTTCCCAAAGGAACTGCTACTTCTTCAGTGCCTGGGTATTTCACATCGGAGGCTACCACTCTACCTAAAATACGATCTCCAAGTGTCTCAATGATATCGCCTCCTTCAATGACCGGCGACATCACCAATCCGTCTGTCGTTCCACAATCAGTTTCCGTAACAACAACATCCTGTGCAACATCAACTAAACGCCGCGTTAAATATCCAGAATTCGCTGTCTTGAGGGCCGTGTCAGCAAGCCCTTTTCGCGCTCCATGGGTGGAAATAAAGTATTGAAGCACATTAAGCCCCTCACGAAAATTTGCTGTAATTGGAGTTTCTATGATAGATCCGTCAGGGCGCGCCATTAGTCCTCGCATTCCCGCCAACTGCCGTATTTGCGCAGGTGATCCCCGCGCACCAGAGTCGGCCATTATAAAAACGGAATTAAATGAATCTTGCTGTTCTTGATTACCATCTGAATTAACAAAGTTATCCTTGCTAATACCCTTCATCATAGATTTAGCAACTTTGTCATTTGCCTGTGACCAGATATCAATAACCTTATTATATTTTTCGCCTTGAGTGACAAGGCCAGATGCAAACTGACTCTCTATTTCTCGCACTTGCTCATCTGCCGAGCTAATGATCTCTTGTTTATCGTCTGGTATAACAAAGTCATTTACCCCTATAGAAGCCCCTGACCTAGTTGAAAAATCAAATCCCATATACATTAGCTGATCTGCAAAAATAACGGTGTCTTTGAGCCCTACCCGTCGATAACACTCATTTATAACGGTTGAAATAGCTCTTTTAACCATTGGCCTGTTAACCAATGAAAATGGAACTCCGTCAGGTGTAATATCCCAAAGCAATGCTCTTCCGACTGTTGTTTCCTCAATGCTTCTAACAGCCGAGCGTTCGCCGGTAACTTCATTAATTGAAGTCTCGTTAACCCGGACCTTTATTCGTGCTTGCAAATCGACGCATTTTGAGTGGTAAGCTCGCGATACTTCTCTCACATCACTGAAGACCATGCCCTCTCCAAGCACATTTATCCGCGCACGGGTCATGTAATACAACCCTAAAACTACGTCCTGGGAGGGAACAATTATGGGTTCACCTGAAGCTGGGGAGAGAATATTATTAGTTGACATCATCAA